>CAXEFH010000102.1:0-10761 GCA_963989605.1 uncultured Roseibacillus sp.
CGGCTACACCGTGTCCATGATTTCAGTTTTCGTCAGTATGGCCATTCTATGGTCTTTTTCGGTTACGACGTAGGCCTTTACCGAGGAAGCTGAGTTCCTCAGCGAAACGCAGATCGCCTCCCCCAGTCTTGACCTAGTTCGTCAGATCGCCATCAAGCCAGTTTATAGACCGATTGTGCCCCCGTTCCCGGCTGGCCACAGGCACACCGGATCTCAGCCCCGTGTTGGCCTTCCGAGGATCAAGCAAGCCTCCTCTTTCGCTTTTGAGGCCACACGACTCAGCGCCTCCAGCCAGAGTTCACCGGTCGATCAAATGATGACTCAATAGTCTTTCCATACAGATGCAGCACCCCTAGCAGAACTCAATCCATTGCCGTGAGTCAGAGCCTGATACAGAGCACTCTTTAACAAGGCTCGACCCTCCGGTGAGTCCGTATAAATGCCCCTTGCGCTCTCCAGACGAAGGGGTCGCTACTATTCCAACGGCAGCCCATCTTCTCTGACAGAAAGTCCCCTGAACCCCGTTCCTACTCCAAGGTATTGAGCTGCGTGGGCCAAGCGGGAAAAGGGTCCGGAAAGTCGACATGCCAGTTCTTTTCATCTGTCGCCAACTCCCCTTCCGTTAGAAGACAGTGGTCAAGCATTTTGGTAATACCTTCCTGATCCATATTCTGTCCGATTAACACGATCTCCTGACGACAGTCACCGTTGCCTTCCTGCCAGACACGATCAATCTGACCGCGGTCCTCTGGCCAGTGCGCCTCAGGAACAGCGGCCCAGAAATAGCCAGCACATTCATGGTGCGCGATTGGGCCAGCCTGGGACCAAAATCCTGCCACCTTTAGCCGAGTCGCAAGCCAGAATACGCCTTTGGATCGGAGCACCCCCGGCCATTCCCGTTTCAAGCAGTCATGGAATCGCTGGGGATGAAACGGAATTCGCCGCTCATAGATAAAGCTGCCGATCCCATATTCCTCCGTTTCTGGTGTCTGCTCGACAAGGGAATCGAGCCAACCTTCACTTTCGGAGGCGCGCTCGGGATCATATAGGTTAGTCTTCAGAACCGCACCAATAGGCACCTCAGCGTTTACGGTATCATGGATGATCGCCCTCGGATTGAGTGCTCGGATCATGCCGTGGATCCTTCGTATCTGGTCGGAGGAAACGAGGTCTGTCTTGTTGAGCAGAATCACATTGGCAAAGTCAATCTGGTCGGACAGCAAGTCCACAATGGTACGTTCATCGGAGTCCCCTACTTCTTGTCCGCGGTCGACGAGCTTCTCTGTCGTAGAGAAGTCCCGCAGGAAATTTGGAGCATCAACTACAGTGACCATTGTATCGATTTCTGCGATTTCGCCCAGCGAGGTGCCATCTTCATTTTCAAAAGTGAAGGTTTCTGCGACCGGCATGGGCTCCGATACTCCAGTTGACTCAATGATCAAATGATCGAACCGGTCTTCCAAAGCGAGTTTCCCAACTTCATGCAGGAGATCTTCGCGTAAAGTGCAGCAGATACACCCGTTGGACATTTCGACCATTTTTTCCTCAGTGTGAGACAGGGACGCATCGCCACTGCGAACTAAGGCTGCATCGATATTAACCTCGGACATATCGTTAACGATCACTGCCACCTTGAAGCCGTCTCTATTGCGTAGGATATGATTGAGCAGAGTCGTTTTACCGGAGCCAAGAAATCCAGAAAGAACAGTAACTGGGAGTTTGCGTTTCATTTAGATAATCGGTTTATTCGATGCGTCGGAGTGTCTTTGGCCAAGGGTCGTCAAACTGTGCGCCCTTTTTCCAAGCGGTAACTTCCTGCTCATTACAGAAGGCGGATCGGAGAGCGTTCGCAAAAGCGTGACAGGGGTCAGGGAGTCCAATGAGGGTGAGCTCGCAATGGCGGTCCCCAAAGACAGGGTCGCAGGACTCGAGACGCTCCTTGAGCAGCTTCACCTCTTCTGGGAGTAGTCTTCCATCCTTATTTTGCACAATTTCTGAACGCCAGTATCCGGTAAGTTCCAGCGCAATCTGGCTACCGGATTGCTGCCACAGAAGAACGTGGCCCGACCTCGAGGCGAGCCACAGATAACCCTTGGTGCGAAACACTCCGGTGCTGAGTTGTGTTTGTACCGCGTGATGGAGGCGTCCGGGATGGAAGGGTCGCTGATCTCGAATAATACTCGCTTCTACCTCGGAAGCAGTGGCCTGACTCTTACTAAGGCCCAATTTCTCTGCCCGGAGCTCAAGCACTTCAATGTCAGGCGCCGGGGTTCCGTCGAGTTGTGGTAGTAGGAGCCCGGCTTGTGCAGAGAGTCCTATGCTGGCTTCTGGCTGGAGTCTCTGTAATACACGAACCTGCGCATCTACCGCATCTTTCGAGATGGTGTCGACTTTGGTCAGAATGATCACGCTTGCAAAAGCAATCTGCTCTGCAAGAACCGCCGCTGCCTGGAGCAAAGCGGGATCGCCTCTCTCAGGAATCTCCCCGGCGAGGATCCGGCCATCGGCAAAATCTCGATGTAGGTTGAGTGCGTCGACTGTCACGATGAAATGCCGAAGCAGGAAGCGGTTGTCTTGAGTGAGAGCCGAGATAAGCGGCCACGGTCGGGCGGCACCCGTGCTCTCACAAAGCACGTGGGTTGGGGAGGGAGTGAGAGTCGCGATCTGGTTTAAAATCCGTTTGAGCGAAGGCTTTAGGTTCCCCCGAGCGTGCTCTCCATGGAGAGCTGCAACCCGCCCAGCCAGCTCTCCCGGAGTGGTCTCGCTTCCCTCGTCCGAGAGCAACTCAGCGTCGATCCCCAACTCGCTGAGATCATGCACAATCAGCGCCGCGTCTCGAAGCGAGTCATCGCGCTTCCAGCGTCGGAGTAGGGTCGTTTTCCCCGAACCAAGAAAGCCCGTAAGCACTGTTATCGGAATCCTTGAGTCGGTAGTCATGGCTCCTCGGCAGGGCAGTAAGTCGCTTCCATGAGATCGAGGCACTCAAGCCAGAAGGAAGAATTCATTGCATCGTAGCGTACCGAGTCGGTTCCGGTCTTGGTCGTGAACAGGATGTTGCTGGGTTCTTCGACCAATTCATCGAATAGACGATTGAGACAGTATCCATGAATCTCATCCCGAGCACCCCGGACAGGCGTGCCTGGACGTCCGCTCGCATGCTCACGAAGTCCGTCAAGGACAGAGCTGAGATCGCTGGATCCGAGCTCAATATTCAGTGAGAGGCAGGCTTGTCGGTGATCTTCAACAATCGCAGCAAGCCGTTTCACGATGCGTTTTGCTTCTCCCTTTCGATCCCCGATGTCCTGCTCCACCTCCGGAAGCGAAGGAACTTCGGATCCCATTTCAAAAAGAGGGCGCACAAAACCTGATCGGCTATCTCGTTTCATGGGGTTGAACCGGGCATATCCAGTGCTCGTCTAGAAGGGGATGGAGCCCCCCCCCGCCCTTTCCGCAAAAACAGATGGGAAAGTGCGATGAGGTGAGGAAACTCTACTAAGAGACCAATGATCAATGCCGCATGAATCAAGGGCTGATCGGGAAGAGCGATCATGGTAAGCCCCAGTATTAACGGTGCATTTCTCGCTGCTGTCGTCATCGCCAACAACACGTGCTGGGCATAGCTGAGGCGAAACCAGCGTGCCAGCAACTCGCCCACGCTCCACGAAAAGACAAAAAAGAGCGATACTGCCAACAGGATTTTCAGGAGCGCGAGAGGATTTGCGGTCAGGGACACTGTGTGTTGACCAAAGAGACACAAGGCCACCAACGCTATCGTCCAGTAGACCAAGTTTCCACTGACGCCAGAGAGAAGTGTAACCTGCTTCTTCGTCAGAAAACGGCTCAGGATCAATCGTAGGATCAGGGCGCACGATAATGGAATCAGAAACCACCGCATAAGGGTCGCATTTAACTCACCTAGATTTGTCGCGGAATATGCTCCGGTAATAAGACTCAGGTAAATTGGAAAGAGAATCAGCTGACTGATCAGATTGACTGGAAGCAACACAGTACCGAGTCCGACGTCTCCTTTGGCGATGCGGGTGAATCCAAGAAACCAGTCTGTGCAAGGAAAGAGGAAGTAGAGGAGGAGACCAATAAAAAGCGCCCCATGCGAGGAGAAGAACAAAGAGGCAATGCCCCAGCCTAGGAGTGGAATCAGAACGAAGTTTGCTAGCCAGGCTAAGGTGAGAAACGGAAGATGTCGTCGTACGTGACGGAGGGGCTCAAACCGGACCTCACAAAAAAGGAGAACGAGAAGGATAATCAGGAGAGGATCCACAAACGGACCAAACAACTTTCCTGCCTCCGGCATCCATGCACCCAACAGCAATCCTGTTAAGATAGCCGATGGCAAAAGCCATGGAGTGATCTTGGCCGACTGGATCATGACGCAAAGGACTCGGGCTCCGGGGCCGAGTCCGTTGGATCGATCGCGCACTCGCAATTTGTACAACAATCGAGGTCAGAATTCATAAAGCCGGCCTTCAGATAAGGAATGAGCTTTTCGTCGACTTCTGGCTTTCCGAGACGGCTTGCTATCTCGAGCGCGATCACTCCGAAGCGAGCCCGGAACTTATAGATAAAGCAGAAGAGGGCCCTTCGATGGACTAGCGCAGGACCAGAGTAAAAGAGGCCGGAGACCCGAGTTGACTCATCCGCCTCTTCACTAAAAACCGGGAGGCCCTTCTCATCATGATCAAATAGACCTTGAACGAGGCCAAGACCAGAATGGAAACCATTGGCGAGGATTGGCCGGGTGCGGGAAATTGAAGGTATGTCGTCCTGATCGCGTAGAGTCCACCAGCCCTCGCACTCTTCGATTTGGCAGATATCAGTGTCCTTGACGAGTTCGAGGTGCTTCGCCTTGTCTGGAGCACGGAGAATTTCCCGTAAGCGGTCAAGAGTGCGCGGGCTAAGGGACCTGGATGGGTCCGGATGGTCGGATGACCAGGGTTCTCCACGGGCGACAAGGCGCACCGACTTCCCGAGATTAACAAGGTTCAGCGCTGCATCCACTCCGCTTTCGTATCCCCCAATGACCGTAAATTCCTCTCCTTCGAGCGCGGTCCAATCGTCAACTTTCGACGAGTGAAGAGCGTGATGAGCCCCCGGAAAGGCATCACTCCGGGGAAAAAAGAATTGCCCAGCCGCCCACACCACATACTGAGCGATGATATCACCCTGGTCTGAGCTGGCGACGAATTGATCATCCTCCTTTCTCAATCCGGTGACGCGTATTCCAGTCCGAACAGGTAATTGATGATGGGTGGCTACCGCCTGCAGATAATCCGCATAATGGCGGCCCTCGGGATGCTGGGTTCGAAGGAAGTCCGCAGGTGACGTCTCCGGATCGATTGCATTGAGATCGGTCAGGCCGAAGGAGTTAGAATAAAAAGACGGTGTGAGTAATGACATCTGGCGCGGCCAGTTGCGGAAGGCGGCCCCAACCTCCCGTTCATCAACGACAAGCATGTCGACCACCCCGGCCCTCTTCAGAGCCGCAGCAACGCCCAGTCCCGCCGGACCTGCACCAACGATTAGAACGCCGGTATAGATAACCTCTTTACTCATTCCAAGGCACGTAATTGATACCGCAGAAGCGGGAGTGATTGAAGCAGAAACCTGTTTGCGTGGTTGCTCTCAACTTGGGAGCATTTCGAATGCCAACCGGTGGGAGCGGTATTGTGAAAATCATTGGATGGGTCTAGTCGTCAGTTCGGCCGAGGACGCCGGAGCTCCACTGCTCAAATTTCTGAGAGTGCTTGCTCAAACCAGCGCAGCATCTGATCGCGGTGTTCAGATCCATAAGCTCGGATCAGGGACCTCGTTGAGGCCTCCTCATCGTTGGACAGCGCGTTGATTCGATCCTTGCAGTAGGACGCGTCAAGGGTGAGTCCGCCCTTTTCCGTCATTTCTTTCCGCCAGTGGGCGTAGCTCTCGTAAGTAAAATCCATTGGTCAACGGCCTTCGTCGAAACGTTTTGCTCTGGGCAGATCCTCGGGGTGATCCCGCAGTGCGATGACCCAGCGGGTTGCCAGCGGCGGACGAAGCCAAGCGCGAGACCGTGGTAGTTTCTTGAAGACCCGGTGGCACGATTCACGGTAACTTGCGCCAGCGAGTCGAAGAACCTCCCTCTCGTGACTGATCCACCAGTCAAGAAAGGGTCGCATCAGATTCTGGAGGATACCGTCGGGCTTGGATGAATAGCGGTCACCAGGATACTCGCCCGGAATCGGAGGCTCTGGGTCCAACCATTGAACACAGCGATGAAGCGGTCGGATGTAGAGCATGCCACCGCCCTCGCCCAGCCAACCGGCATGGGCGCCATGAAGCTCGATAGCTCCGTTTTCCCACGGCAGCCGATAACACGAAGTCCCCTTCAATCCCGCTGAAGGGCGCTTCTCAAAGCCTGTACGTAAGAAAAGGTTGCCGTCCGCATGCTCTGCATCCTTACCCCAAAAATACATCTGCTGTTGAAGTCCCGCAGCGAGATCGCGGAAAACCGCGTTTCGGTTTGAGGATACCAAGGGTCGCATAGGGAGAGGTATACGATCTTCAATGAGTAACGCAACTAATTTGCATTAGTGTATTGTAGTCCACGCTTCGACCCCGGGTAGCGGATTCGCTCCTGTGATGATTATTTGAAATCTGCTCGATCGCCGTACTGGATAGCGTTTTCTGGGATTGGGATCTCTCCAACGCATGGTAAGTTCCTCAGATGTCGTCCTCAGAGACCGGCCAACCCCATCCTAAGGGCGCATGGCTTACAATCATCGCTTCGACTTTGGTAACCTTCCTGTTCGTTTCTCTCAGGGCCTCTTCACGCGTGGGGAATGACTTAGCGGCCCTCCTAGTTCTCCTCGCAGCCGTCTCACCTTATCTCTTGCTCACAGGCATCGCTCTTGCACAGCGTGAGACCAGAGAACCACGGCTTATTGCTGCCTTGTGCGCTCTGAACTGTCTCGTCGGCACGATAGTTTATGCCCTATTCTACCCTGCCAAGCCGCCTGATGCAGCCGGAGGAGGTGCGAGCATGGCGGCGCTCATTTTCTTCTTCTTCCCGTTGTTGCAGATCGGCGTCTTAATGGTGGTCGGAATAGCACTTTGTCTCTCCTCTCCGATGAAGGAATCTGCAAAACATTTGAAACGACTAGACACTGAGTGACATCGCATCATTACGGGTAATTCCAGCTCTGAGGTGCGCCGCGAAGGCCCAGAACGTCAGTCGTATTGGCATGGTAGGTGCTTGGATAGGGCGATGAGAATCCGTACTGTGCTAACAATATTCTCCCTCATGGGACCGAGCTTGAATGCTTCTGCCTCCCAGCCCCTGCTCGAGTGGGAGTATGAGGTTAACGCTGGGGCAATGTTATTCGGATCGACGCTTGCGGGAGGATTCGAAGGCGATACTCCAGTGCTGAGCCAAGACGGGATGTGCGCCATGATTTTTAGTATTCGGAACCAACTCGTAAACGCCCCCTCTAATTTTTACGTTCTTGCCGTCGTTGGTAAAAATGGCCAACTCGTCTGGAGAGGCCTCATGGGCGCCTTCGTGCCGCGTGTTGTTTTCTTAAGTGAGGACTGCCTAGTTTATCAGATCTCAACACAGGAAGGCATTGGATTTTTATCCGTTCCTTTGAAGACCGTGAGGATTAACGGTCGAGGTTCGGGTTTTGTTGATATAGGCACCATGACTGGAGGTGAATGGCGGGCGACTACATCATCCCGTTCGTTTCTTACTTATACACGCAGCCCAATACCCGATGGAGCTCAGCTCATGTTGAAGAAGTGGAGGATTCCGAGAAATGAAGTGGAACTTGCCCCTTCTACATTTGGCCTTGAGGACAACAACCTGGTTATTTCATGGCCGACCACTGTAGGGCACACCTACCAGGTTCAGCGGTCATCCGACCTTCAGGCATGGGAGGATGTGGGGTTGGCCTTGACCGGGAACGACACTATCATGAGTTACTCGCAGCCATCGACAGCCGAAAGAATCTTCCTCAGGGTGGTCGTGCCGTGAAGCCTCTCGCCGTCTTTCGCCGAGGCTCATAACTCGGCAGGCCCTCCCGCCCTGCTTATAACGCCGTCTGGCTCGGATTTGGCCTCAACAACTTGACTCCGTGCCCGTTCCCTGTTCGGGAGCGTTATTCCCGGGGCTCAAGGTCATAGAGAGTGTTTGTTGCCGACCATGCCTTAAACTCGCGCAGGTGTCGTCTTCGCTTTGCGTAGGGGCGAACGAACAGGAAACAAACAACCACGAGGTTCCAAGCGGTGACAGCGATCGCTTCCCGAGGAGTGCCGTAGTAATACAAACCGGCACCGGAAGATAGGAGTCCAACAACACACGCGATGCTCAGAATCCCGCACCGGCGCTTGGATGTCTCACACTCGGATTCGGACCACATGGGTTTACTGCAATCATTGCAGATGTAGTATGTCGCCCCGTAGAACATTTTTAGCCCCTGCGAAAAAAAGCTCATACGGACGGTCGTGTAGTCTTTGCAGCCCGAGCACCATGGCGCCTGTCGGAGAGAGGGGCTCACGCCATTTCCAGAGTTAGAACCGGAGCGTTCGGGTGAGGCATGAGTCATCGAGATTGCCCGTGGCTGGAGATTGGATGGTGATCTCGTCGGTCTTCTTTCGAACTTGCCCGGGACTTGAATCCCTGCCCCGTGCGCTCCCGCCGGGTCAGGATCCGCCTCGGCTTCCCTACCCTGCTCACTGAGGCCATGCCCGGCCATCGGATCTAGACTTTCCAGCCTTCACGGAATTCCGGGTGAATGAATTCCTCGACTTTCCCATTACCGCGTGCCTTGAAACTTTCAGGTTCCCAGTCAAATCCAGCTCCGGAGCGCCAGGCCGCGTTTGCCAGAAGGACTCCTTCTGCGAGGGGTCCGCTGTAATCGACAAAATCACATGTTGCGCGCCGGCCACCTTTGGAAGCTAAGATCCACTCCTGATGGAATCCGGGAGAGGCAGCGATCGACTTCTCTGGCACAACCGGATCCGAGCCATCAAACAACCGCGCACTATACCCACCAAAATCGGCTGAAATCGTCCCTTTCTCTCCGACGAAGAGGACGAGTTTCTGCTCAGCGCCATATTTTTTGAATACCTCCTTGCGGGCTCCGCCATGCCACCAGTGAACGGAAACCGCGGGACGGGCCCCGTCATCGGAAGCCGCAAATTCCAGCCGAGTCTGCATACTCTTTGGCGTTCTTTGAGAATCGATCTCCGAGACATCAGGCTCAACGTCCAGATCCACACGTTTCGCATGGCTCAGGCCGAGGGCCCAGTAGGGAATATCGAGGGTGTGGCAGCCCCAGTTTCCTGTTTCACCAGTGCCGAAGTCCCACCAGAATCTCCAGTTGTATGGGCAGTAGGCTGGGCTATAGGGCCTTGCCTTCGCCGGCCCCAGCCAGAGATCCCAGTCCAACTCTTGGGGGATCGCTGGAAAATCGGATGGGATTGCAGGCATCCCCCTGCTTCCTCCTTGAAACGCATAGACCTCCGTTATCTTCCCGACCATGCCGCTCTGGACCGCCTCAACCGTGCGGCGCATCCCGGCATTGGCGTGGCGCTGGTTTCCAAGCTGGGTAGCTACCTTCATCCTGCTGGCGATCCGTGTCAGTTCCCGGCATTCCCAGGCGGAGTGCGCTAGGGGCTTCTCGCAGTAGACATGTTTTCCCATCAGCATGGCCTGCCGTGCAGGGTGAAAGTGCGTATGATCGGGAGTACTAATTACCACGGCGTCGATGGACTTCTCCATCTCATCGAGCATCCGGCGGAAATCACGGTACTGTCTGGCCTTCGGAAAGCGCGTCCAGTTCTGACCGGCCCGCTTCTCGTCCACGTCACAGACGGCCACGATATTCTCTCCTGCTACCCTTCCGAGATTTCCTCCTCCCTGCCCTCCTATCCCGATGCAGGCTATGTTAAGCTTATTGTTTGGAGAGGCGGCACGAACCCGGGCAGAAGTCCCGACCCAGTAGCCCGCCCCAAGGGCGGCGGTGGAAGAAAGGAAATGACGCCGATTCGATTGATGCATGTTGAATTCTATCCCCTTCTTTGCACCCGTGTAAATCCTCCAAAATAACCAAGCTTCAATCACGATCCACCGAGGCTCAACAAAAGTCCTTTGCTTCTAAATAGAGTTGAGGATTGTTGCCTGTATGAAACTGGTAATCTCCAGCAAGGCCCTGGGCTTCTTATGCGGACTCTTCTTTTGTGGCGAGTTACACGCTCAGGCTCCGCTTCCTCTCCCAGTCAGCCACCCCGAAAAGGAAGGGGTTTCGTCTGCTGCGATCCTCTCGTTCGTCGAACGCCTCGAGAGGGACCTCGACGCCGTTCACAGCTTCATGATTCTTCGCCATGGAAGTCGGATCGCACAAGGATGGTGGACACCCTATGAGGAAGAAATACCGCAGCTGATGCATTCCCTGAGCAAGAGCTTTACCTCTACCGCAATTGGCTTGGCGATTGGAGAGGGCCACTTGTCACTCGATGACCCGGTTGTCTCCTTCTTTCCCGAGGAGATTCCAGACGAGCCCAGCTGGCAGCTCAAGGCGATGCGGATCCGAGATCTCATTACCATGACGACCGGTCACCGAAAGGAGCCGGCCCTCTTGCAGTCGGAGTCGAGTTGGGTCAGGGCATTTCTACATTCGGAAATTGAGTTCAAACCTGGCTGTCTCTTATACACATCTGACGCTGCCGACGAATAGAGAGGTGTAGATCTCGGTGGTCGCCGTATCATTA
>CAXEFH010000103.1:0-10749 GCA_963989605.1 uncultured Roseibacillus sp.
CGTCCTTATTGAAAAAAACGCTCCAGCATTCTTCGCAGAAGATTTCGAGAGCGGCACCGCGGGCTGGACCTCGCTCGTCAATGATGTCCAAGGCGCCACAAGCTGGGAACTGGGAAGCCCTGTTGCGAGCACTGGCCCACTCACCGGAGCTGATGGTTCTCTAAACGCGTTCACTACCAATATCGGAAATTATGGACCTAACTCAGATATTGTGCTGCGCTCTCCTCCGATCGATCTCACTGCGGCAGGTCCCGCCGAAGCTATCCTGAGCTTCCAGCAATTTCGTGATGCCGATGGCTTCGGAGATACCGGTATCGTCAGGATTCTGAGCGCCTCTGACCTGAGCGAGTTGGGAACGTTCGATCCGGACCTGACCCAGTTTGATATTGATTGGAATGAATTTAGCATCCCTCTCCCCGGCACCGCGATCGGGCAGAGTATCATCATCGAATTCAAATTCACTAGCGACATCTCACCCGATAACTTCAGTGGATGGTCGATAGATAACGTGGAAATAAATCTACAATAGACAATTTTTACTCGTCCCTGACCAGTCTGCTGAATTTTCCAGTAGGGAGCGCGGTGATGTTACGTACGAACTCACTCCTGAAATCCGTTCTGGCGAAATTAGAATCATCGACGATGTCCTGAGACAGGGTGGCCAGGCTACTTCCAGAGCAGGGTCTACGCTAGAAGCTGGCATCCCAAAGATACAACCCGCCTGATCGGGCCATGCTGGCCCCAGCAAACAGCCTTTCTGATCATGATCCGCAGGCCTGAACTCGAGCCGCGAACAGTCATCTCCGCTTGAGGATAACCCTCTCAGGGTCTTGTCCTCAGCTTCGCCCTGACTTCAGGAGGGGTCGGAATTTTGCGATCCATCCAGAAACTTTGCCCTTGAGCATGGATCTCCAGCCCTGATTCTTCCATGTGCTTCCGTACCGAACCCTTCTCCTTCTCTGGATTCTCCTTCAGCAGCCCTCTTCCGCAGAGAAGCCAGCTCCTTTTACCCATCCAGGAGTTCTGCACAGCCCGTCAGAGCTCAACTTCGTTCGTGGGAAAATCGCGTCTGGAGACGAACCGTGGACTTCAGCATGGCAGGCCCTGATCTCTCATCGGTGGGCTTCCCTCGACCATGAGTCAAGGGCTCATCCGAATGTCGTTCGCGGCCGGCGGGGGAAGAGCAGCACAGGAATGAGAGAGTTGATGGACGATTCTGTAGCGGCCTACACCCACGCTCTCCACTGGTCGTTGAGCGGATCACAGGCTCACGCCAAAAAGACTATCGAGATTCTGAATGACTACGCTCAAACCCTGAAAAGCGTCGAGGGTCACGATGCCCGCCTTCTGGTTGGCATTACCGGAATTCACCTCGTGAACGCGGCGGAACTGATCGCGCACAGTGACACCCAGTGGAGCGCGGCCGATCGAGAGCGTTTCGCAAAAATGTTGCGCGAGGTCCTCTACCCGGTCATCGAGAACTTTTATCCGAGAGCCAATGGCAATTGGGATGCATCCATGATCCAGACCATGATGGGAATGGGGATCTTCCTCGATGACCGGTCCATCTACCAACGAGGAGTTGATTACTTTCTCAACGGCGAAGGAAACGGTCGGCTCATCAATTACATCAAGCCCTCGGGCCAGTGCCAGGAGAGTGGACGCGATCAGCATCACACCCTGATGGGACTCGGCTATCTCACTTCGGCGGCGGAGATCGCCCGCAATCAGGGCTTGGATCTCTACCAAACGGCTGGGAGCAGACTCGCTACCGCCTTCGAATACTGTGCCAAGTATGGGCTGGGCCACGCAGTCCCCTTCGAGCGCTTCGTGAGTGTCGGCGGGTGGTATGATCATCTCGAGATTTCAGAGGTCGGGCGTGGCTGGGGGGTGCCAGTGTTCGAGCTTGCTTACCGCCACTATCATCACCGCAAGAAAATGCCCATGCCATTCAGCGAACAGGTCCTCCGCAAGACACGCCCGGAGAAACCTTCGACGGCTCACAAGCCGTGGTCGACATTGATGTGCGCTCAGGAACCTTTACCGATCAAGAAGGTGGCCGTGAGAGTGGAGAAGCTCACTCCCATTCAAGGAACAGAACGGTGGGATTGGTGGCAGGCCCGCACCGCGCATGTTCCAGGCGAACGACCTTTGTGGGTCACCACCATGTCAGAAACGGGAAAGAAGGTGTCGCACGACTTTCACGACATCTATCAGTCCCTGAGCCGGGATGAAGGAAAGACCTGGAGCACACCTGAGGTTATTAACTCGTTGAAACGTGCCAAGGAGGGCAATGGATTTGAGGTGGCCCCTGGCGACATGTGGCCAACCTGGCATGCGAAGTCTGGACTGATCATCGCAACTGGTAAGACCTTCAACTTTGAAGGCGGCAAGCGCGAGATTTTCAACCGTGAGAAAGTCTCCTATGCGGTGATGAATCCGAAGAGCGGCGAGTGGGCGGCGATGAAGTTTTTGGAGATGCCAGAAAAGGATCGATCGGGGATGGCGATCGTGGCTCCAAACGCCGGTAACAACCAGCGTGTCGATTTACCCAACGGAGATATCCTCCTTCCCGTCCGTTATCAAAGAGGCCTCAAGCAGCGCAATTATACCACGGTCGTCGTTCGCTGCGGATTCGACGGCGAGACCCTTACTTACAAGGACCATGGTTCCGAGTTGAACATCCCACGGGACCGCGGACTCTACGAGCCCTCGTTAACTGAATTTGAGGGGTGGTATTACCTGACGCTGAGGGCCGACCACTCCGCATTCGTGACGAGGGGAAAGGATGGCATTAATTTCGAGTCCATCCGTGAATGGAAATTCGACGACGGGACGTTATTAGGGAGTTACAATACCCAACAGCACTGGATCACGGCTGGAGGCGGCCTGTTTTTGATCTATACCCGCAAGGGAGCGGACAACGACCACGTATTCAGGCACCGCGCGCCCCTCTTTATTGGGCAGGTCCATCCCGAAACACTGCGCGTGATCCGTTCCACCGAACGCGTTCTCATCCCGGAAAACCATGCGACCCTGGGAAATTCAGGAGTATGCCGCCTCAACGACCGCGAGAGTCTGGTGACCTGCGGTGAAGGACTCATGCGACTGGGCAAACGTAAAGGCGAACTCAACAAAGTTCACTTCGTGAAAGTGGTTGCCGAGGACAGCCCGTAACCCATGCAACTCATGAAGTCTGGACCAGGGTTCAGAACCAGAGGTGCTATTTCAGGTGAATCAGGTTAAACTCGATAAGCAAGCTCTTGTCCTCTGTAATTCCCTCGCCTACTTCGATTGCTCCAGTAGCCTCTGAGCCTTGGCCAGATTCTCCTTGGCGAGTAGAAAGTCCGGCTTCAGCCGGAGGGCCTCGATGAAGTGGTGGGCCCCCTCTTTGAACAATCCCCGACGAGCAAGGGATGAGCCGAAGTCATTGTGAACGGAGGGATTGTTCGGTGCGACCTCCAAGGAACTCGAAAAATGAAACGCCGACCTCTCGCTGAGTTGTCGCCGATCAAATTCCATCGCGAGAAGATAATGCCTTCTTCCGAGATCTGCCATGAGGGCACGCCTCTTCTCCCCCCAGGAACTCTCAGGGAATCACCACCCTGAAAAACGCTCTACCACCGGTGACAGGCTGAGAGTGTTGCATGAGACTTCCAGTTCCCGGTCTTCCTGTGCTTGAGCCAAGATGAATGCTGATCTCCGGCTCCTCGCACTGTAATCCGGATCTCTGTCACTCCGTAGTCCGGGGAGCTCGATCACCAAGCCGACGGGATCAGGTCCCGCAAAACGTCTTGGTAACACACTGCTCAGCCCTGGGGGCCTCTTCCAGTTCTTCGAATCGAGGATCGTCGTCGAAGGGCCTCGCCAAGCCGTCTACGAGCCGGTGAAATACAGAAAAGTCACCCCCTGCAGCTGCTTCGATAGCCTCCTCGATACGGTGATTACGCGGAATGCGCCGCGGGTTGCAGCTCCGGATTCGATCAAGGTCGGGCCCGCCTCCAGCCAAGGTGCTCCACTCCTTGAGCCACCGGTCAAGCTCCGCGTGGTCAGAGAACTCGGCCCGGATCCCATCCTCTCGGCCACTTGCCGCGTCACCTAAAGCGCTGAAGAAGCGTGTGAAGTCAACCTGCACCTTCTCCAGCAGTTCAAGAGTGGCCCGAATCCAAGGACCGGTTCGATCCTCCACCGTTCGCAAACCGAACTTATCGGCAAAGCCCCGGTAGTATTCTTCCTGAAAGTACTCCTCAAATTTCGCAAGGACGCCTTCCACCGCCTCCACCTTCTCCTCCTCGTGACCGCCCAGCAGCGGCAGAAGTGTTTCTGCAAAGCGCACCAGGTTCCAGAGCGCAATAGTAGGTTGCCTATCCCATGCGTAACGCCCACCACGGTCAATCGAACTGAAGACCTTGCCGAAGGAAAAGGCATCGAGAAAGGCGCATGGCCCAAAGTCAATAGTCTCCCCTGATACCGCGACGTTGTCCGTATTCATCACCCCGTGGACAAATCCGAGTTGCATCCATTTCGCCACAAGCACCGCCTGTCGTTTCACGACAGCCGACAGAAGCGCGGTCCACGGCTCGGCCTCCCCCGCGAGTTCCGGATAGTGGCGTGTAACGACATGGTTCCCCAGCACGCGAAGCGCCTCGTCATCACTCCGTGCATGGAAATACTGGAAGGTTCCTACCCTTATGTGACTTGCCGCAACTCGGGTCAATATTCCTCCAGGCATTGGCTCCTCGCGGTGAACTGTCTCTCCCGTCGCCACGGCCGCGAGAGCCCGCGAAGTCGGTATTCCTAAAGCCGCCATGGCCTCGCTGACAACATACTCCCGCAGAACCGGACCAAGAGGCGATTTCCCATCTCCGCCCCGCGACCACGGCGTGCGCCCGGCCCCTTTCAACTGCAGGTCCCGGCGGTGCCCACCCCGGTCTACCAACTCGCCAAGCAGGACCGCCCGACCATCCCCGAGTTGGGGTACCCATCCCCCGAACTGGTGGCCAGCGTAGGCCTGTGCGATTGGCTCGGCGCCTTCTGGCACCTCGTTTCCGGACAGCACTGCCACCCCCGCTGGGGATTCTAGCCACTCCGGATCAATACCCAATTCGCCCGCCAGACTCCGGTTGACCCGCACCAGGCAGGGGTCTGGAGCGCGTGCAGGCCTGACGCGCTCAAAAAAGCGATCCGGCATCCGGGCGTAGGTATTGTCGAAGCTGATCGCCATGCCCCATGGTCGGCCCATAATCCAGAATTGCAATTCCCTCCCTCTCCGGCAATTTTGTAACTTGCTTTGTTCTTCTAGCTGGGAAGGAAAGGAGCGGGAACCCATGATCTTGAAACCATTACAAACCCTGCTCGCCATCGGACTCCTGATGGCTTCTTCGGCTTCGGCCCGTCTGTATATCACCGAATTCATGGCAGACAACCAAGCGACCGTCGAAGACGAGGATGGTGACTCCCCTGACTGGATCGAGATCTTTAACTCTGGCACTGAGGCCGTTAATCTCGAGGGTTACTTCCTCACCGACGCGGCAGACACGCTCACCATGTGGCGGTTTCCAGCGGTTGAGCTTGCCGAGAATGGTTTCATGCTCGTCTTCGCTTCGGGAAAAGACCGTCGCGACCCCGATTCGCAACTTCATACCAACTTCAGGCTTTCCAGCGATGGGGAGTATCTCGCCCTCGTCAATCCGGACGGCAGCTCAATCGTTGCCGAATTCGGCACCCCAGAAAATCCGATTCCTGAACAGTTTGAGGATTCCTCCTACGGCCTCATGCAGGGAGGCGGCCTGACTCCCACAATCTTCATTAGTCCGTCACAACAGGTCAGCGTTATCATTCCCGCAGACGACTCACTTGGCGGTGACTGGACCGAGCAAGAGTTTGATGATTCCGGATGGCAAGCAGCCCAGATGGGGATCGGCTACGACGAGAACGACACCTACACTCAGGAGTTCGGAACAAATGGCGATCTCGGCAATGACTTCAACGGCGTAAACACATCGATCTACATCCGCATTCCCTTCGTGATCAGTGATCCGGCTACCATCACCAGCCTCACCCTCAGGATGAAATATGATGACGGCTTCGTCGCCTATCTCAATGACACCGTGGTTGCCGATGCCAATGCACCAGGAGGATTGACGTGGAACTCTGAGGCAACTGGCAACCACTCAGACGGCGAGGCAGTAACCTTTCTGGATTGGGACATCACCTCTTTCGTGGACAGATTGACCTCAGGAACAAATGTTCTGGCCATTCATGGACTCAATGACGGACTCACCAGTTCCGACATGCTCATCGCCGCCGAACTCCGGGGCACACGAATCACTGACCCGTCACTTGGAGGGCCCGGTTATCTGGCCACACCCTCACCCCGCACCTTCAACGGTGACACCTTTGATGGGTTTGTTGGCGACACTTCGTTTAATATTGACCGCGGTTTCTTTGAGGAAGCCTTTGACCTTGAAATCACCTCCTCGACCGAGGGTGCTGAGATTCGTTATACCCTCGACGGAAGCCCTCCTGACTCCAACAGAGGACGGGTCTACACCGGACCCATCCCGATTACCGGCACAACAGTCGTGCGTGCCATGGCTCACCTCACCGGATTAAGACCGACTAATATCGATACCCAGACTTACCTCTTTCCCGAGGACATCGTCAATCAGCCCCGGATGCGAAGCTCGGTTACTCAGTCTGCGACCCTTGGTCGCCAGATGGTTAGCTCTCTTAAGGCCGTTCCGACCGTCTCAATAGTGACTGACAATCCTGGCCCATTCCAGAATGAGGGAGGGAGCAATATCCGTAGCGAATCACCGACATCCGTGGAAATGATCTTTCCGGATGGGAGAGTCGGGTTCCAAGAGAACGCCGGGCTGAAGCACTTCGGAGGGTATTACACCAACTTCCCAAAGAAGAGCTTTCGTATCGGCTTCCGGTCACAATACGGGGCAACCAAGGTGAAATATCCTCTCTTTGACGGATTCGAATACAAACATTACCCACCGACTGACCGCTTTGATATCATGGACTTGCGTAGCGGCTCTCATGATATGCGCTCAAGGGGAGCCTATATGTCTAACAGGTTCACGGACGATTCCATGCTGGATATGGGTAACCTGGCGCCGCACGGACGCTTTGTACACGTCTACCTCAACGGCAGTTACTGGGGACAATACCACCTGCGTGAGCGATGGAATGCCGACATGGCTTCAAGCTATTTGGGAGGCCCCAAGGCTGACTACGACGCAGTCAACCTGAATGACGGATTCCGCAATGATGAAAAAGTCTATGACGGTGACGGCGTTTTCTGGAACGAAGCAAAAGATCTGGCGTCAGGATCTAACCCATGGGCAAACAACAATAATAATATCGACGTCGCCAATCTGATCGACTTCATGCTGCTCTGGGTGAGCGGTGATTCCGAAAGTGAAGTCAGGCTGCTTGGATCCAGAGCCCAGGGACAACCCTTCCGCTTTCAGATGAAGGATGCTGATGGATACCTGCGAAGTACCAATCGCTCAGTCACCAATTCCGGCCCCCTTGAATTGATGTCACGGCTGCGAAACGGCAACACTGATTTTGCCATGCTGGTCGCCGACCGCATCCACATGCACTTCTTCAATGACGGGGCATTGACACCTGCAAAAAACATCGAGCGCCTGCAAAAGCGTGTCGATGAAGCCCGCCCCGGGTTTATTGCTGAGTCTGCTCGCTGGGGAGATCGCTTTCGCGAATATCAGGACTGGGTCAACTACCAGCAGAACCTCGTAAACAACCACTTCAGGGGTCTCACCAACACAATGATTGGACGCTTCAGGGCGAGCGGCATGTATCCGGATACCATCGCGCCTGTGTTCAGTCAGCATGGAGGCTCAGTACTGGCGACCACACCTGTCACGATGTCAACTGATGCTGACACAATCTACTACACTCTTGATGGAAGTGATCCGAGGCTGCCCGGGGGAGTTCCCAACCCAACGGCCACCCTCGCTTCCTTCGGCGGTGGAAATCAGGTCGATTCTCCGCAAACCTTCATCACGACCGGGCATATGTGGAAGTATCTTGATGATGGGAGCGATCAGGGCACAGGCTGGCGAGAGAGTGGTTTCGATGACTCCTCCTGGGCCGAGGGACGGTCTGAACTCGGCTACGGATCCGACGGCGAGGGAGCCGGGACGACACTGTCCTTCGGCCCGGACAGTAGCAACAAGTATGCTACCACCTACTTCCGCACCACGGTGGACGTTCCTGACCCATCCCGCTTCCTCCGGTTCACACTTCGCTTGAAATATGATGATGCTGCCGCGGTCTACCTCAATGGCTCTGAAATCGTTCGCACCCCGAATCTTCCCTCTGGAGCAGCTTACGACCAGTATGCCAGCAGCACCACCAGCAACGAGGATGCCTGGTCAGACTATACCGTTCCGATTACAGTCTTCCGGGCAGGTGCAAACAGGATCGCGGTTGAGGTCCACCAGGGAAGCGGAACCAGCTCGGACATGCGTATGGATCTTGTCCTACGGGGCGAAACCACGGCCGGTGGCGGGGGCGGTGGGGATAACATTTCGGACCCTTTTTTCCTGAGCGAACCGGTCAGGCTGCGTGCTCGCGCCTACGATAACGACACGGGAGAGTGGAGCGCCCTGAACGAAGCTTTCTTCACTCTTGATACTGAACCTGCGGGCCCCGGAAATATCGTTATTTCTGAAATTAATTTTCATCCCACTAATCCGGTCTCAGTGGCTGAATCCTCCGTCAGCGACGACCGCGATGATTATGAGTTCCTCGAGCTTCTCAATATCGGGCCCCGATCAATAGATCTTACCGGGGTCCGGTTCGGCGCAGGAATTAATTTCTCGTTTCCCGTGAACACAGTCCTTCCCCCCGGAGCCCGCTTGGTTCTGCTCCGCGATCAACTCGCATACGAAGCCCGCTACGGGTCTCTTCCCTCAACACCTTGGTTCCCGTATACCGGGCGCCTCAGCAACGATGGGGAACTTCTCACGCTGCTGAGTGCAGATTCAGATCCCATCCTCAGCTTCTCCTACAACGATCAATCTCCATGGCCTCCTCAGGCTGACGGATTTGGTGCAAGCCTGATTCTGGTGAATCCGGGAGAAAACCCTGATCATGGACAGCCCTCCAACTGGGTAGCTAGCCGTTATTCCGGAGGTTCCCCCGGCGCGCCAGAACCTTTCGATGAGGACTACGACAACTGGGCCGCAGACAGGCGTCTCGAGGGAGGTCCGGACGACGATGATGATTCTGATACCATCAGCAATTTCATGGAGTTTCTTCATGGGTCAGATCCGGTCTCTGCTAACCAGCGTCCACTACTGGAACTTCGTCTGGAGAATCTGGAGATAAACAATGTAACCAATGAATATCTCGTCATCAGCTTCCAACGAAATCTTCAGGCCCGGGGCTCGCTTTACGTCGAACTCTCTGATGACCTCGTAGTCTGGCAATCCGGGGCAGGGCTGACTGAAATCCTCGGTCAAGTTGACAACGGCGATGGCACCGCAACGGTGACAGTTCGCCTCATTACCCCTCCGGAGCCCACCAATCGCACGCGCTTCATCCGCCTCCGGGGAGAGTGAGTCCCACCACTGACGAGCCTGGATCTCACGGGCACTTCGAAGTGCTGTCTATCCTGCCAGACCTTATTCTATCTCATCGCGGACCTCCGGATTTGTACCTTCACCGCAATTTTTCTTTTTGCTATCTCCATTGGTGATCAGGAGAGCTTCTGCTTGCCCACCATGCTTCTGAGCATCATTCACCGAACCATTTACCGCTATAGCGATTCCGCCCGGGACAGCGTCAACGAGCTACGCCTGTCGCCGGAAGAAACCGCACGACAAAGCCCCCAATCGTGCACTCTCGAGATTAGTCCCCCGGCGACGCTAACCTCCTCACGAGATCTCTTTGGGAACCTTGTGCACTCCTTTACGGTGGAAAAGGACCATACCCAGCTTTCTGTGACAGGAAGATCGCTGGTCGAAACCCGGTCCTGCCCTCATCTGGTCTATCGGAGCCACACAATCCCGCTTGATCGCTTTCCCGCTGACCACAGGGATGATCTTCCCTATGACTTCCTGACTGAGAGCAGTTGCGTCCCCCGGGATCCTCAAACCTGGCGGGAGGCGCTTGACGTTAAGGCCAGATCTTCCCGCTCTTGGGGCCACCTTCTGACCAATCTCCGCAACCATATCTTTGAAACCTGTACCTACCACGAGCAAAAGGTTCATGTGATGCGTACCGCGACCGAGGTTCAGCGCGAGCGCATTGGAACCTGTCAGGACTTCGCGCACCTGATGATCGCACAGCTCCGTTCACTCAAAATTCCCGCTCGCTACTGCAGCGGTTACCTCTACGACTCTGGGTTGGATGGCAAGAAGAGCCCTGAACTCCTCGGGGCGGCAGTCACCCACGCGTGGGTGGAGGCTCTCGTCCCGGATATCGGATGGCTGGGTATCGACCCGACCAATCGCTGCTGGGTGGACGAGCGCTATGTCTCCGTAGCCAGCGGACGGGACTACCACGACATCGTTCCCATCAGGGGTAGTCTCCTTGGGGGTGGAGAGCATCGCAGCCTGGACATCCTTCTTCAGGTAAAGGCTGTTTAATCTCTGGCCAAGGTGGTCAATCATTGACCATATTTTCATCACCCAGAAGAGGCTCTTTATAAATCTGTCTCTTATACACATCTCCGAGCCCACGAGACAGGCAGAAATCTCGTAT
>CAXEFH010000104.1:0-10668 GCA_963989605.1 uncultured Roseibacillus sp.
CTTTTTTTTCCACCCCCAC
The DNA here is from genome assembly GCA_963989605.1 of uncultured Roseibacillus sp. Taxonomy (GTDB): domain Bacteria; phylum Verrucomicrobiota; class Verrucomicrobiia; order Verrucomicrobiales; family Akkermansiaceae; genus Roseibacillus_B. The sequence goes on from CAXEFH010000104.1 coordinate 20, forward strand.
CCCGCCAACCGCCATTTCTGCCTGTCTCGTGGGCTCGGAGATGTGTATAAGAGACAGTGTTCCGACAGCTGCAAACCACGACCATCCAGCGCTCTGTCCCCCCTCCGTGACCACGGCGACGATATCGCGGTCTGAGTCGGATTGATTATTGGACCACTCCGTCCTCCCCCGGTTTGCAATGATTGAGTAATCGACTGTGCCGCTGTAAGGATCCGAGGTGACATCGGATCTCAGCACGATCCTGCTCAGGTAGGGCCGAATGAGGGCATCTCTCATGTAGAGGGCTCGCAGAAGATTGACGTCAAACTCGATTTTCTCCAAGGTCTGGGCTGCTCGGAGGGCTGGGTCGCTACTCGATTGATTGTAAAAGCTGCTGGCGACGTCTATGGCGAGATCAAACTCGTACATGGTGGATCCTCCTTGCCCTGGCGCCACAGTTGCTTCCGTAGGAAATATGTAATCAGTGAAGTTCTGGTATTCGATGGCCTCGGTTCGAACAACTGTATCGCCGAGCGTATACCACGTTGTACCGCGCTTAAATATGATCGCGCCCTGGAGGGTGCCATCGTCAAGCTGAACTCCGCAGCAAATCGCTCCGGGAATTTCATCTATGGTTCCAAGGTATGAGCGCTCTGGAACTGGATTGATCCTCCGGATTCCACCTCCAGACTGCTGTCTCCTCATCCCAAAAGCACTACCTCGAAGATCCTGTCGAGTCAGGAGCATTGTGAGGGTCTGGTCCTCGAAGGTGACCGTCTGAACGAGGGAGTCGGGAGCCGCGTTGAGAGGGAGGAGGAGGCAGAGGCTAGCTATGATAACAGCCCCTACGAACCTGGGCCGGGTTATTAATTTGGACAGGTGCATGATGTTTTTGGCGCTGGTTCACAAAAATGGCTTTGATGCTGCAGAGTGAAATACACAGATCATTGATTATCAGCAGTATTCGTGCCAAAAAAAGATTCCCTGTTGATCCCCGGAAAGCAGGTTAAGCGAGTGGCAATCCGGTTGGTTTGGGCGCTCTGGGGCCCAGAAAGTAGGGGGGCGGAAGCCTTTGTGCCGCCGGAATACAGGGCCAATCGAAAAGAGAGGATTGGTGCTCGGTACTGGATTTGAACCAGTGACTTCATCCGTGTGAAGGATGCACTCTACCACTGAGTTAACCGAGCAGCTAGGCGCAGATTTAGCGCACTGGTATGGGACTGGCAAGCGCCGATCATTTCTTGGGGTGGAGGCCTTCGGACTCCCCTTTCTTGATTTCAACTCCGTGAAGAATGATGTCATCAAAGTAACCCTTGTCGTCGAAGGATCCGATACCGACCTGCCCCCAGGTGAAGGTCTTGTCGATGGCAGATTTTACAGGCTTCTCCATATCATCAAAGTAGACGTCGATTTTTCCGGTATCCACATCTCTCACGATCTTGAGATCGTGAAACTGGCCGTTCTTCCAAGGAATGCCCTCCTTGGTGAGGATCAGGTTCTTCCGGGCGGCATGGTTGACAATGAAGATCTGGCTTGAGTTGGGGTCCGGCTTTTCACCGAGGTGGAGGTAGTAAAAGTGGGCTGGGCCCTGGTAGTTGAAGAAGAAGCACAGGTCACGGTGTCCCCTTGAAGTCTGGGTAGTCTGGATCCGGGCGGTGAGGACGAACGATCCTACGATCCTGTCCTTGAGCAGAGCAATGCTGTGGGGGCTTCGGAAGGGGGGGCGGTATCGGGAAACGCCCAGAAGCTCGAAGACCTGATTGCCATCCACGGTCGTGAGTTTCCATTTGCTGTCATCGGTGGTCTCCCAAGCGCTGGCGTCCTTAGAGAAGTCCTCCCGATGGAGTATGGGAAGCTCTTTTTCCGCCCGGGCGGTCAAAAAGAGCAGAAGTGGTAAAGTGGTAAGGGTGAGGAGTAAGCGTATTGATTTCACGGTTAAAGTGTAGCTGTAATAGGGTGACAGGGAAGGGAAGAATGACCATACGTTAGTTACTCTTCTTATCGTTCCGGGCTCTCTCGAGGAGAGAAATCCATGGGCCGACGAAGTGTCCGTTATCGTGGTAGGTGCGTCCGCTGATTAGGTTTTCATCAATAACGCAGGCTTCGTCGACAAAGATGCCTCCGCAGACCTCGAGATCGAACCGGCACTTGGGGACCGTAGCCATCCTCCGGCCGCGCACGCAGTCCGCAAAGGCGGGAATTTCGACCCCATGGCAGACGCATCCGACTGGTTTGTTGTCCTCAAAGAAGTGGCGAGTGATTCGGACAAGGTCCTCGTCGTAGCGAATATACTCAGGGGCACGGCCACCACTGAAAAAGATGCCCAGGTATTCAGAGGGGTCGACCTCGCTGAAGCTGATGTCGGCTTCAATGGAGTAGCCCTCCCATTCGCGAGTGATGGTCCATCCCGGTTGAACTTCGTGGAGGACCATCTGGTAGCGCCGTTTTTCAGGTGCTGCGACCACCGGTTGAAATCCACTCTCGATGAGGCGGTAGTAGGGATACAGGGTGTCGACGGTTTCGGTGGCGTCACCGATAATGATAAGGACCTGGGACATGGCGTGAGTAATGAAGGATAGTGGATCAGTTCAGGAGCAGGTGTAAAGCCCGAGCTGCGTTTCAGGTTTTATCCTCAGAGATCCTGCAGGCACTTCTCAAGGTAGGAACGGGACCGAATGATCTCGGCGGTCACCCCGGCGGTGGAGTCGTGGATGGGAATGCCGCGGGGGAAGGGATGCATGAAGGGTTCGGTGAACCCGGTAAAGTTGATGGACTTCAGGGCCCTGAGGAGAGGCGTGAAGTCGAGTGGTCCCCGGCCTGGCATTTGCAGCAATTCCTTTTCGCGAGCTTGTTTCCGGGAGGAACCCGTTCCGTGCTGCTGTCCGTAGAAAAAGGCGACCTTGCTTCCGAGTCCGGCAAGGAGGCTGCCCTGCAGTTGAGCATCCTGCGGAAGGTGATGAGGAGCGAAGGCGAGGGCGAGGTGTGGATGAGTGGCGAACTCGGCGAACCACTTGATGCCGTCTGGTGTGGAGAGGATCTGGCCACTATGGTTTTCTACTGCAATGGTGACGCCGTGCTCGGCGGCAGCATCGGCATGGGGTTTCATTCGCTCGGTGAATTTGCGGATCTCAGACTTTAGGGCCTTTCCAGTTGAATCACGATTTCCCACGGCCCCGCACACGATGGTATGGCAACCAAAGCGGCGTGCAATGGGGAGTTCGCGGGCGAGGCCGAAGGGGCCGAGTTTGTACTGGGTGAGGACCCCCAGTTTGACCTCGTGCTCCGAGAGGAGTTGCTCGAATGCCTCCAACCCCATCATGGTGATCTGCTCACGATGATTGGCATGTGGCCGAGGCCAGATATCAATGAAGGAGCTGCCTGTTTTCCGGATCTCGGGTAGAACCTCGCTCAGTGCGGTGGTCCCGTACATGGCAGAGGAGACCACATAGTTCAGCTTGAACGGGTGGTCGTGTTTTTGAGCACGTGCTGATCTGGACAGGACAACAGCAGAGGCGGCCTGGCAGAAGGTACGTCTGTTCATGTAGTGTCCATTTTAGGGGGATTAACCGGTCTGCCGAGCAATAAGGCGCCGGGAGCAGGCCTTCGGGGGTAAGCGATCGGTTTCTATGACTTGAAATGTCGCTCTTGACGGCCAAGCTCCCTCGTTTCCGAAATTGAAAGATCAGCAATGAAACCTCTTGGAATGCAGGGACTGGTGGCCGCGGTGGTGACCCCGATGACCGATGATGGAGAGCTGAATCTTGGCTTGATACCATCGATCGTCGATCACCTTGTTGCGAGTGAGATCAGGGGAATTTACATCGCGGGAAGTACCGGGGAAGGAATGTCCTTGAGCGACGAGGAGCGGATGGCGGTGGCTGAGGCCTATCTCGAATGCAGCAAGGGGCGGATGCAGGCAGTGGTGCAGGTGGGGCACAACAGTATGAAGGCCGCGGCTGCGCTGGCCGCTCACGCAGAGGGATGCGGGGCGGGCGCCATTTCGGCGACTCCCACCGGGTATTTTCAGGCCGAGGGAGAGAGCGGGCTGGTCGGGCTGATGGCCGCAATTGCCCGAGGGGCTCCGTCCACTCCCTTCTACTACTATCATATCCCGGCCCTGTCCGGGGCCTCAATGAATCCGATGACCTTCACGGAAATAGCAGTTAAGGAAATTCCCACCTTCTGCGGGATCAAATATACCGATGCGGCAACATCTTACAATCTGCCGTCGCTCCAGAAGGCTGGTCCGGGGCTCGAGTTCCTGAGCGGAACCGATGAGGCCTATCTTCAGTCACTTGCCCAGGGCTATCAGGGTGCGGTGGGTAGTACCTACAACTATGCGGCTCCGCTGTATCACCGAGTCAGGAAAGCCTTTCTGGAGGGAGACCTTGTGGAGGCGAGACTCTGGCAAGCCCGTGCCCTCGAAATGCTGGAGGCGATGTTGTCCACCTGTGGGCGCGCCAGTCTCAAGGCGATGATGGCGATGGTGGGGATTGACTGTGGCCCTGCCCGCCGGCCGATTGAACCCGCGACCGCGGAGCAACTTTCAGAACTCCGTCGCCAGCTCAAGGCGATGGGCTGGTTTGATTGGATTAATATGCAAGATACCCAAGCCTCATGAAATTACTCATCTCTTCCACTCTTCTGGTTTCATGCCTGCTCTCTCTTCCCCTTGCGGCTGAAGATGACAGTAAGGGCCCGCTGTCCTGGGATCATCTGCCTGCGCTGCCTGACGAAGAGGGCTTTGCAGGGACTTTTGCAGGGATCGTAAGCAGTAAGCAGACGGCCAAGGACTATCTGGTGGTGGCCGGGGGAGCGAACTTTCCCAAGGGCCGACCATGGGAAAAGGAGAAGAATCCGGAGAAGGTCCATTATGACCTCGCCTTCAAGCTGGAGATGGGAACTGAGGATGCCGTTTGGGAGAAATTGGAAGGCCCTCTGGGTCAGCGGGTGGGCTATGGAATGTCGGTGATTCTTCCCAGCCGCGGATCATCGCTCTTTATCGGTGGCAAAGCGGAGGCCGCTACCGATGCTGTATGGGAAGTGGCTGTGGACGGTTCCGGGACTCTGAGTTTTACCCCCCGCGTCAAGTATCCCATGCCGATTGCAGAGGGTGTAGCCGGAGTAGTGGGAAACAAGGTGATCGTGGTAGGGGGAGTAACTAACAACGAGGGGCGAGGTTTCAGGACCGTGCAGGAAGCGTATTTTCTTGATACGAGCAAAGACGAGCGCGAGTGGGCGTGGGAGGCGCTTCCATGGATAGAGGCTGCAGAGAACAAGACCTGGGAGGATTATTTATGGTCAATAAAGAAGAAGGCCCGGGGTCGGGCCTACGCTGTTTCCGGAGTGCGGTCGGACCAGTTTTACGTGTTCGGGGGGCGCGATTACGCCGTGTCCACCGATCCCGCCCCTGAGCGGGTGCATCAGGAGAAGCTCGATATTTTATCTGATTGTTACGTGCTCAGCTTGAAGGGGCCAAAACCAGCGTGGAAGCGTCTGGCGGATCTTCCGCGGGGCATGAGCGCAGCTCCCTCAGCAGCTCTGCCAGTGGGGGTCTCACACCTGCTCATGGTGGGCGGGGTTTCGGCGCAATACTGGCGCCAGCAGTTTGAGGATCGTCCGGATCTGAATGGAGCGGGCGATTTGCATCCCGGATTCGAACGCACGGTATGGGCGTATGATACGATTACGGACACTTGGGCTTCTGCAGGGGAGTTGCCCCAAATGGCAGGAGGGGTGCCGGTTGCCGTTCCGGTGACCACACCGGTTGTGGAATGGAAGAAGAAGTTTATTGTCCCCACCGGTGAGATTAAGCCAGGGATCCGTTCTCCGCAGATACTCGTGGCAGAGGTCCAGAAGCTTGATTCGAAACTGGGTATGGTGAATTGGATCGTCGTGGGAGTGTATCTCGCGGGGATGGTGGGGATTGGTTACTGGTTCATGAGACGGCAGGCATCAGCGACGACGGAAGCATATTTCCGTGGAGGGCAGAAGATCCCGTTCCTTGTAGCCGGTCTGTCGATCTTCGCGACGGTGCTCAGTTCGATCACCTTCATGAGTATTCCAGCCCGGGCCTATGGCGGGGATATCACCTGGTATATTGGGCAGTTGGCCATGCTGGTTCTTATCCCGGTAGTCGTCTTCTTCTACCTGCCGTTCTTCCGCAAACTCGATCTTACCAGCGCCTATCTCTATCTGGAGCGCCGTTTCAACCTGGGAGTACGTCTTTTTGGAAGTGTCTCCTTCATGTTTGCGCACGTTGGACGGATTGCGATCGTGCTCTACCTGCCGGCCGTGGCCCTGTCGGCGGTTTCCAATATCAACATCTATGCAGCCATCATCATAATCGGGTTGCTGTGCGTGGTATACACCGTAATGGGAGGAATTGAGGCAGTGGTCTGGACCGATGCGATTCAGGCGGTGGTGTTATTGGGAGGGGCAATCCTTTGCTTTATTCTCGTCGTCACCCGACTCGATGGGGGGATCGGGGAACTGTTCTCGATAGCAAACAGCGATTCCAAGTTGCTGCAGAACCTCACCTTCAAATGGAATATCAAGGACGGAACAACGACGGGTCTGGTTATTTTCCTGGCCTTCGGATTCAACTCCCTCGTCCAGTATACTTCCGGGCAGGATGTGGTGCAGCGTTACGTCACCACGAAGGATATCGGCGGCGCGCGCAAGTCGCTCTGGACCACGATGTGGATGTCGGTCTGCTTTTCGATTGTCTTCTTCCTGCTGGGGACCGCTCTTTACGCCTTCTACAAGACGCAGCCAGCCCTGCTGGATCCGGCGATGGAGCGGAATGACGGGATCCTTCCCTTTTTCATCATGCAGCAACTCCCGGCTGGAGTGGCAGGTCTGATCATTGCGGCCGTTTTCGCGGCCTCGCAATCTTCGATCTCCAGCTCGCTCAACAGTATTGCGACGGCGTGGACCAAGGACGTGGACAGTCGACTGGTCCGCCCCAAGGCAAGCGATGAGGATTATCTCCGGGCGGCCAAGTGGGTCGTGATTATCGTAGGTCTCCTGGGAATCGGTGGAGCGGCTCTTGTTGCGGCGGCGAATATCAAGAATGCCTTTGATACATTCATGGGGATTATTGGACTGGCAACGGGATCTCTCGGTGGAATCTTCGCGATGGGAGTTTTCACAAGGAGGGGCAATGGGAGGGGTGCCATGATTGGAGCGGTAACTGGGATCGTTGTTGTAGGATTCATCAAGTTTGCGGACAAAATTGGGATAGTGGCCGAGAAAATCCAGGTCGCGGGCATCCTGAATGCCTTCGTTGGTTTCACTTCCTGCCTGGTGGTGGGGTATCTCGCAAGCCTGGCGACGGGAGGAGGAACGGAGCGGGGAGAGGAGTTGTCCATCCACGGGAAGACTGGCGCATAGGACAACCTGACTCTGGTCAGAGGCAGTCAAGGCGAATTCCTCAGGTGCCAGCGGATAAGGGCCCTGCGGTTTCGAATGGTAAGATGGTGAGAAGCATGCAGGTTGAATGGTGATGACGCGCTTGGTTCTTCCTGTTGTCGCCTGTGTGCTGTTGCCGCTGATATCGGTGGTCGCGAAGGAACGTCCCAATGTGGTCCTTTTTCTGGTGGATGATCTTGGATGGATGGATCTTGGTTGTCAGGGAAGCCGCTACTACAGGACTCCCCATATCGACCGATTGGCAGCCAGCGGGATACGCTTCACGAATGCCTACGCCGCATGTGCGGTGTGCACTCCCACCCGCGCGAGTATCATGACAGGTAGGTATCCGGCCCGGAACCTGATGACGCAGTGGCTACCTGCCGGGCGCTGGAGTGCGAAGGGTCATCGTATGAAAGAGGGCCGTTTCCTGCGAAGCCTTCCTCTGGAAGAGATTACCCTGGCAGAGTCCCTTCGTGATGCTGGTTACCGGACCATGCACGTGGGAAAGTGGCATCTGGGAGGTCCTCCATTCTCGCTACCCGCCCATCACGGGTTCGATGTGAATGTGGGAGGTAGTGAACATGGGGCTCCTGGTCATTACTTCTATCCCTACAAGGGCAGTTGGAAAATACCGACCACTGGGCAAAGGGTTCAGAAGGTAACCCTCCCGGATGGTCATGAGGGTGAATACCTGACGGACCGCCTGACCTCCGAGGCCCTGGACTTGATTGAGAACAGCAGGAACAAGCCCTTCTTTCTCTATTTTCCCTACTACGCCGTACATACCCCGTTGCAAGCGAAACGGGAGTTGATCTCTTCCTTTAGTCGGACGCCTAAGGCAGAGCGCCAAGGCAGTCCAATCTATGCGGCCATGGTAGCGAGCGTGGATGAAAGTGTCGGGCGGGTGCTGGGAAAGCTGGCAGAACTGAAACTCGCAGAGGAAACCCTTGTGATCTTTACCTCGGATAACGGAGGGTTTGCCGGAGCGACGAAGCATGATCCTCTCCGGGCAAACAAGGGTTCCCACTACGAGGGTGGTATTCGTATTCCGCTGATCGTGGCAGGCAGGGGAGTGACACGAGGAGGTCGAACCTCTCAGGTGCCGGTGATCACCAACGACATTTACCCGACCGTGTTGGAGATGCTCGGATTATCACCGCGTCCTTACCAGCATGTGGACGGAGTCAGTCTTGCGCCACTGCTGCAGGATTCGGGAAGTATCGAGCGAGACGCTCTTTTCTGGCACTACCCACACTACAACCGGCACCCCCAGAGCGCTCCAGTCTCAATCGTGCGGAAGGGGAAATGGAAATTGATCGAGTTTCTCGAGCGGGCGGAGTTCGAACTGTATGATCTTGATGCTGATCCGGGGGAACAGGTGAACAGAGCGGCGGATAAAAAGGAGCTCGTCAGTGAATTGCAAATCAGATTACAGGCGTGGAAGAAGAACGTAGGGGCGCAGGAAATGGAACCTAATCCGCAGTATACCGGTCAATGAGGAGGCGTCCGGGTGTCACTTGCTACGGGGTCCTCAGGGAGTGGCTGGGATGGGGCGTTGTGCGGTTGCTGCTGTCCTGTCTGCCCATTGCCTTCACCATGACGGGGGAGGCTAGATCCAGACCCGACGTCCTTTTTGTCGCGATTGATGACATGAACGACTGGGTGTCACTGCTGGATCCGGAGGCGCCGATCAAGACGCCCAATCTGGAGAGATTAGCTGGTCGGGGCGTGCTCTTTACGAGAGCTTACTGTGTATCCCCGGCCTGCAATCCATCGCGGAGTGCTGTTCTCACGGGATTACGCCCTTCAACGTCCGGGGTCTACGCCAACAACAGCGACTGGCGCAGGGCCATGCCGAAACGTCGAACCATCATGCAGCAGTTCCGGGCGGCAGGGTATTCTGTTCGGGGCGCAGGCAAGATCTTCCACCACAAGGGGAAGGGGTTTCACGATGACGATTCGTTTGATGATTTCCAGATGATGGCGCCTCAGAACATGCCGCCGAAGAAACTCAATCAGGCGCCCGAATACGGGTCCCGCAACACGGACTGGGGTGTCTGGCCGCCCGATGAAAGGACGACGATCGATTTCCGGACGGTAGACTACTGCATCAAGGCCTTGGAGTCTCCCGGGAAGGATAAGCCTCTCTTTCTTGCCTGCGGGATTTTCAAGCCGCATTCTCCGTTCTTTGCCCCAAGGCAGTATTTCGAGGATGTGGGGAAAGTGGGTCTTCCGCCGCGCCGTGCCGATGATTGGAACGACCTTCCGGGCGGAGCGCAGAAGCTCATGGGCAGGACAAAGTGGTTCTGGAGGGGGATGGATCGACTCGAGCATCGTCTGCCAGGATCTTTTGAACGCTTCGTCCAGGCCTACGCGGCTTGTTGCTCGTTCGCGGACGCGCAACTGGGACGGGTGCTTGATGCCCTCGATGCCAGTCCACGCCGTGATCGAACAATTGTCGTATTATGGTCTGATCATGGATTCCATCTGGGACAGAAGGACCACATCGAAAAGTTCGCCCTTTGGGAGAAGAGTAATCATGTGCCCTTCATCGTGGTCGCCCCCGGAGTGACGGGGGAAGCTGTCCGGTGCGGGCGTCCTGTGGATCTTTCGGTGATCTATCCGACCCTTTTGGAATTGTGTGATCTTCCCCCGGTGCAATGCGATGGCCTGAGTGCGGTGCCCCTGCTGCGCGATCCGAACAGGGAATGGAAGCGCCCCGCTCTGATGACCTATGGGCGAGGAAACCATGCGGTCCGGAGTGAGCGTTGGCGGTATATCCGGTATGCGGATGGCTCGGAAGAGTTATACGATCACGAACAGGATCCCCACGAGTGGAAGAATGTGGCAAGTCGCGCTGAATATGAGCACGTGAAGGAGGCTCACAGGTTCTGGCTGCCTGCCGTGGACGCGGAGGAGGTCGCCGGATTGCGGAGGTAGTTGGTCCTTGCTTCGGGTTCCGGTGGTGGATGACCTGCCTCTGAGGCTCGCAAAGAATTGGGAAGCGGGCCGCGACGGCAGAGGGCAAAAAACAGTGGAATGTGCGGAAATGGAGCCAGTTCGCCGCATTCCATGGTAACGGATTGGATCCCCGGGGTGCATGACCTTGAGGAAACCCACCGTTTCCCGTGATTTTTCAGTCGAAAGGGACTATGATCCCTGTAGTTTAACCACCCAACGCCAAGTCCATTTAATGAAAGTGAAGTGTCAGCATCAGCGCAGAAGTTACGCCGCAGGTTCGCAGGGATTTACCC
>CAXEFH010000105.1:0-10577 GCA_963989605.1 uncultured Roseibacillus sp.
TATAAGAGACAGGCAGAGGACCCTGCAGCCAAAAAGCCTGCGCCTGCCTCTGTGATCGCTTTTACAGCAGAGCTCCGGGAAAAAGGCGTCCTGGAACTCATTGAGGAGTTGGAAGAGGCCGAGGAGGATGGCGGAGAGAACCCCATGCAGCTTCTCGAGAATCTCAGCCGTCTGAATGAGTTGAGTGATGTCCTCAGCACCATAAATACCGAAGAACTCCCTGAGGATCTGAAGGAGCCGGTCGACCGGTTCCGTGACGCCACCTCGGATACGGCGGCCCATCTGGAGGAGATGCCTATTCCGGTAGATATCCTGACTGCTGGTCAGGAGGCCATCGGACAATGGTTCGGTGAGAAAATGGCTGAGGACCCACTTTTCCTCCAAAGCATGGAGGACTGGGGAGAAACCATGCAGGAGCTCGGTGGAGAAATGGAGGATTCCGGTGGTGCCATCGAAAGAGCGTTTGACACCTACGATATCGATCCTCTTGCTCCTTAGGAGCCTTAGAATACCCACGACCTTTCAGAGCAGCATGAAAAGTGCTAGGATAACCCATGCGCTCATTTCTCTTTCTGATTACCCTCCTGCCGAATCTGCTTGCTGCGGAGCCAACTCTCCGCGTTAGCCCCGCGCTCTCCCTGAGCTTTTCTACCGAAAAAGGCTCATTGCACCAGCTGCAGGTCAAGGAAACTGACCCCAAGGGGCACTTCGTCTGGAGGAACGTTGGTTCTGCCATTGTAGGAACCGGATCTCGCTGGTCCACCCTCCAACCTGAGGGAGAATATCGTCTTCAGACACCAAGCGAGGAGTGGGTGCTTGTCTGGTCCGACGAGTTCGGTGGAGATCGCATAGACTTCACCAAATGGGCCCGGGAGGAGAATAATTACGGAGGCGGCAACAACGAGCGACAAGCATACCGAACAGACCCTAAATACAGTTACGTTGAAGATGGATCTCTGAACATAGCTGTCTACCGCGACCCACACACCACCAGCGACGGCAGGACGCAGCCTTATTCTTCCGCCCGGCTGCGCACAATGAACCGAGGAGACTGGACGTTCGGAAGATTCGAAATTCGTGCAAAACTCCCGGACGGACAGGGCATCTGGCCGGCCATCTGGATGATGCCAACCAACTCTCCCTACGGCAGCTGGGCTGCCGGAGGGGAAATCGATATTGTTGAATCCAGAGGCAACAAGATCACCGAAACTGTTGGAGCTCTCCACTTTGGCGGAAAGTGGCCTGGTAACGTTCACCTCGACCACACCTATAAATTCCCGGGAAAGAATGCGGCCGAGGATTTCCACGTGTATGCCGTGGAGTGGAATGCAGACACGATCTCATGGTTTGTAGATGGGGTACGCTGGAAAACCCGAAAAAATAATGAATGGTGGTCTGCAAGTGCACGCCAAAATCCCTCTGCACCATACGATCAACCCTTTCATCTAATACTGAATGTAGCTGTGGACGGACGTTTCTTTGAGCAAGATGACCAGAAAGCAGACCGAATACCGACAAACGCTTTTCCCCAGGTAATGAAAGTCGACTATGTCAGGGTCTACCAGTGGGCCAGATAGAAGTTTCTCCTGAAAGGCTTGAAGCAATACAAATTACACTGATTTTGATAAATCCGCGTATATTAGAACGAGATGAGCAAGGAAAAGATCCGCCTGGCCGACTTGCGTGAAAACTATCAGCGAGGAGGCCTCAGCGAAGGTGAAGTTTCTGCAGACCCTTTCGTTCAGTTTGAGAGCTGGTTTAATGACGCTGTGGAAGCGGGTGTGACCGAGCCCAACGCCATGACCCTGGCTACCGCGAACCGTGAGGGAGAGCCCTCTGCCCGTACTGTGCTACTCAAGGGCCTGGACCAAGGCTACTTCAGTTTCTTCACAAACTATCATTCGAGAAAATCCAAGGACTTGGAAACCAACCCAAGGGCTTCGCTCGTCATTCATTGGCGAGAGTTGGAGCGACAGATCATCATCCGGGGAACCGTCTCCCGAACAACCAAGGAAGAGTCGAGAGACTACTTCCAATCAAGGCCGAGGGGTGCCCAGATCGGCGCATGGGTATCCGAGCACCAAACCTCCTCCATTCCAGATCGGTCACATCTCAAGGACCGGGAAGCGCAATTACAGAGCAAATGGCCTGAGGGCACTCAGGTTCCCCTCCCCCCTTTCTGGGGGGGATACCGGGTTGCCCCAGACTATATTGAGTTCTGGCAAGGACGCCCCAGCCGATTACATGACCGACTGGTCTACACGCCTGAAGAATCGCAATGGATCCTCTCGAGGCTTAGCCCCTGAGTTCGCCATTACGAATTTTCTGCAATCTAACACGTTCCTGCTGGAGAAACACAGGAAGCAGCGTGTCCTCGATATAGTGAAAGGCCTCCTGCATGCCGGCGTCTCGATACAACTGACCGATCTGAGCCTCTACCTGGGTTGGATTACCAATCCCCCGGAGAAAATCGTTGGAAGTGAAACGGATAAACTTCTCACCATCCAGGGCACCCTCCTGTTTCAAGATCCATTCCCTCACGAAAAGGGCGAGAACCGCATCCCCAATCCAGGCTTCCTCCCGCTCTCGTGTAAGTCGCTCTTCGTTGTGCTTCATCGAGAAGGCTCTAGGTAGACTCTATCCGGAGTTTTTTCTCAAGTCGTTCCCGCATTTCACGTTCTGATTCCGGATCCCAGTAACCGCTATCAAGCTCGATAAAAATGCCCGAATAGGGCAGAGCTGTTGAGGTCTTGAAGACGAGCACAGTGAATTTATTAGCGCTATCTTCCAAGAGAAGAGATAGGGACCGGAATTCCATTTCCCTTGCCGGGTAACCTCGAAGAGTGGCTTCTATCGTGCGCCTGTATCTTCCAATTCCAGGGGCCCGATCGTTTGGGATTTCAGCCAGCTCCCTAGGCAGATAGATCCGTGGCGTCACATTCTGAACCCGTTCCAATTCATCCAGAACTTCCTGAAGAACCTCGGGAATTTCATCCTCAATGAAGATGGTTCTCACTCCGGGCCTACTATGGAGGGGAAATGCTGCATCCCCGATCACTATCCAATTGCGATACCCGAGGGTCTGTAACTCCTGCTTGATGGCTCTTGTCCACGAGCGCGAGCGACGAGGTTCATCATAGCCCCCTCCCGCCCCGGAGCAGCCCGTGAGAAACGAGACCGGAAAAAGGCAAAGAGCCAAGATCAGGGGTGAGCGACTTTTGTTCACGGCGCGCCATTTTATGCCTCTAAGAGCCTCTGTCAACGAGGGTGAACTGCCATCCATGCCTCAGCCAATGAACCTTCCCTCCGGTTCTCGTGCTTGGCCGAATTGGAAGAATAACTGCAAATAACGAGGCGATTCAGACCGTAGCTGCCAGACAAATCTCAGTCTGAGCGCATGGAGGTGTTCCCTTCAAACTGCTTACGGAGTGCACCTGCATCAACTTTGCCCATGGCTGTTCTCGGCAATCGGCGCACAGCAAAGATCTCATCGATCCTTAAAATACCAGCCTTCCCATCGTTTACTCGCGTGAGGAGATCCGGATGCCCAGCGAGATCCTCTTCGACGAACAGCATCAGGCGAGCCCCTCTCCTCGTGTCGGGAACCGCAAGTAGACACACATTCTCACACCCGGGGAATTCTCTTATTTCGCGCTCCCTCGCCTCGACGTCGACAAGCTCCCCAAGAATCTTCACTGCCCGGTCCGCCCTGCCAATCATGGTCAGGTGCCGACCTCTGATCTCTACTAGATCACTACTCTTGAACCACCCTTCCTCCCCCCAGGTTTTCTGCAGGGATATCTCGCCACAATGTATTTCAATATAACACTCACAAAGCGCTGTCCCTTTGAATTCGAGGCGTCCATCCGCACTTGTGCGGCACGCCCAGATCGGAAGAATTGGAAGATCATCTGCCCGAAAAGGCTCTACCAGTGAATCCAGGCCGGCAGTCGCTATCTGAGATCCTGCCTCGGTCATTCCGTAGGTTTGCAACACCGGCCACCCAAGCTCACGAGCAAGTTTTCCATCTCTCTCATTCAATCTTCCACCACCAGCAATAACGACGCGTAAAGACCGGGGAGCCGTTAAACCTAGCGCAATCAAGTCATGAACCTGGGTGGGAACAAGCGAAGTCACGGTGGAGCGGTCTGATTCAACTGCTTTCGCGAAACGAGCTGCATTCCAGCCGCCTTCCATGATGCTGAGGGGGCAACCCGCCTCGTAAGCCCTTGCCACAACTCCGAAGCCACCGACGTGAAATGTCGGAAGCGCTAACATGAAGCGATCTGCCTCTGACACCGCGAGGTGTTTGTTTACTGCACGAGCTGACGCGAGAAGAGCTTTTCGACGAAACAACACCCATTTTGGAGGACCGGAGGAACCGGATGTGGCAAAGACCACCCCCTCTTGCCCATCGAGAACATCACGTATCCCCTTGCCTTCCCGTTTCCGCCCCGGAGGGGACAGGATACAGCACCCCTCCGACTCCCAGAATTCTTCCCCAGTCAGCTCAGGCGTTTCCATGGCAACTTTTCTAGAAGATCATCAAACCCAAGACCAGTTCCTCCCGGGGAATTGAATTCTGGCCCTGCACACCCCAACCGCTCCGTAAATTCATCCGCCTCAAAAAGCTCGTGGGTCTGCAGTCCCCCGGTCGCGAGATTAACCCCTTCCTTCGCTATTTTTCCTGCCATGTAGGCCGCAAAGCACTGTCCCAGCGGATGATCCATGTTGCTGGTTACCACCACCTGTCTTCCTTCAAGTGCCCCGGCCCTGAGATCTCCTCGCACAGGCTTTACCACCAGAATATCCTCCCCATTTTCAAGACGATGAGAGCCGCGATCCCTTGCTAGCCTAAGCCCTGATATTTTCCGGATGCGGCTCCAGTCTGTCCGGTTCCACGGGCAAGGATCCTCAAGAAAGTCGATTCGGTCCCGTAGCCCGTCAGAGAAAAGCTCACATAAGGTCACCGTCTGCTCCGCCGTTAGAACCTCATTGAAATCTATGCGCCATCCCAGGTGCGGCCAATTTCGCGCCATTGCCTCCAAGTGATTCAAATGATCTTTGAATGTGGGGTCACCCTTTAGCTTTATCACTCGGTAGCCTCTGTGAACTGATTCTTCAACTGCTTCCACGGAGTATTCTGTCAGGGTGGCATGGCTTTGCGGAATATATTGCATCACGGAGTCAATTAAGGAATCCCCCGCCTCGCGGGCAGCACCATCGACCAACATCATCCTCCAACTTCCTCGGGCCATATTAGAAACTACCTCATCACGACGCAATTCTCCCAGCAGGTCGTCAAGACATGGATCTCCCAGTTCCGGCCACGGGTGCAGGCATCCAAACCCTTCTCCAGCACGCAGCAGGGCCCCCTCAAACTCTCTCCGTGAAGAAACCGCATTCAGTTTCTTTTTGGTTTTGAGGATGTACTTCCAATGGTAGATCGGCTCCATCGCCAGCGGTAGATGATATTTCAGGTTGGACTCGCAACACTAGAGGGCAACTGCAACCGTAAACAGTGCGGCGAACAACATTAACTGAACTGCCGCGATCAAGAGAAATCGGTTATAGCGACGACCCGGCGGAGCAGACCATACCCCGTCCACGCAGAATAGCCCGGCGAAATACCAGGGTATACTCAGAACCGGAAACCATGGCACCCCGTACGAAAACCCAACGAAGGAGAGAGCCATTGCCACAGCGACAAATCCTGTGATCATTCGATGAACCGCAGCCTCTCCAAAACGAACCGCCAGCGTCTTTTTGTTGCTTTTCCTGTCCTCCTCTACATCCCTCAGGTTGTTGATCGCGATCAGAAGTGCACTAAGCAAACCAACCTGCAATCCAAGAATTACCGCGGGCCAATCCCATTGCCCGGTCTGGACAAAAAAACTGCCCCCCACCGCGACAAGGCCAAAAAAGAGGACCACGAACAGCTCTCCCAGACCAAGATAAGCGAGAGGAAAAGGTCCTCCAGTATAGCCATAAGCCAGATACAGTGAAGGAATACCGATCCCGACGATCACCCATCCCCGGCATTTCAAAAGTGGAATGGAGCAGAGGCATGCTACCAGAAGGCATACCAAGGCCCCGCGATATACCGCACGCGGTGAAAGCAGACCGCTTGCTGTGACCCGTCGGGGACCAAGACGCTTCTCCGTGTCAGCTCCACGTTCAAAATCAATCGCGTCGTTAAAAAGGTTGGTCGCAATCTGGATTGCCCCGGCGCCCAGAAGAGTCCAGACGGCCAGATACCAGTTGATATTCCCCGTGGAATGCCATGCAAGAGCACAGCCAACCCAGACCGGAACAATTGCCGCTGGCAGGGTTTTCGGGCGCGCCGCTATAACATAGCTCTTTAGCATATTGGCCGTTCAAGGAAACCGGGGGAACTTTCTGAAGTCTGGATCCCTCTTCTCCAGAAAAGCCTTTTTCCCCTCCTTCGCCTCCTCGGTCAGATAATAGAGCAAGGTTGCGTTACCTGCGAGGTCGAGTAATCCCATCTGGCCGTCGCAATCAGCATTGAGAGCGGTTTTGAGGCACCTGAGAGCGAGCGGCGAGTGCCGTAGCATGTCTCGGCACCACTCTACCGTTGTCTCCTCAAGGCGACCATAGGGAACCACGGTATTCACAAGGCCCATTTCTAAAGCCTCCTTGGCATCATACTGGCGGCAGAGGAACCATATTTCGCGGGCCTTCTTCTGCCCAACGATACGAGCCAGATAGCTTGACCCCAGTCCTCCATCAAAACTCCCAACCTTGGGCCCGGTCTGTCCAAACCGGGCATTCTCAGCAGCAATTGTGAGATCGCAAACCACATGAAGAACATGCCCTCCTCCGATTGCGTATCCAGCAACCATCGCAACTACCGGCTTGGGAAGGCTCCTGATCTTTTTCTGGAGATCCAGAACATTCAATCTGGGAACCCCATCACCTCCCACGTAACCACCTTCTCCGCGCACCTTCTGATCTCCTCCAGAGCAGAAGGCCTTTTCACCCTCTCCGCAAAGAATGACTACCCCGACTCCCTCATCTTCATGAGCCAGCTCGAACGCCTTCATAAGCTCCTTCACTGTTAGCGGACGAAAGGCGTTCCTCACTTCCGGACGATTAATCGTCAATTTCGCGATCTGCCCATCTTCGCTTTTTTCGTAGCGGATATCCTCAAATTCGGCTGCCGTGATCCATTTCACCCCGGAATGATGGCTCAGGCCCCGCCCACTGCAACTATCGATTAACCACGTCGAGCAAGTGTTCAACACATTGCAGGAATTCTTCAGGAGCCTCCCATGGCACCCTGTGTCCAGCTTTGACCGGCCCGAGCAGATAACCATCGGGCATCTCCTTCCATACGGAATCTGTCAGACTCACGAATTTCGGATCCCTGCTCCCAGAGAGCCAGAATACTGGCCGGGTAATACTCGCCAGCAAGCTCCTTAGATTCTCCTGTTTTCCCAATGACCATGAAGTAAACCCCCTCGCGACGGCTACCTGCCTCTCGCGGAGAATGCTACGATCCGCGAGTGGAGTCTCACACTGTCCCTGCAGGACGGGCTGAGCCTCCCACGCCTCGAGGAAACTGTCCCACTTTCCCGCAAGGATCTTGGCAGCCCACTCTGCATCAGCTGCCATCCGTGGAATCTTTTCCTCCTCGCTCTCGAGTCCGGGATGAACCGAAATCATCATGGCTCCACCCCATGCCTCGGGGTCCTCAATGAGGGCATGCAGGGCTAGCCGTCCACCCATGGAGTAACCGATCAGCACTGGAGGTGCCGATGCATTCCGCGCTTCCCTGCAAAGCTTTCCTGCGAAATCCTCAAAACTACATTCTCCATCCTGAAGGTAACTCCATAAATCGATGGCGTGCACCCGATGACCTTCCTGTTCAATCCTTCTCTTGAAAACGTCCCAGTCAGCAGCAAGACCTACGGCCCCATGAAGACACCACAGGTTCATGAATCCCACACCTCCCAGAACTCCGTTGTCTGTTTCTCATCAGGCCGCAACTCCAGCACCAGAGGTTTCGCATGGTCCATCAGGTCGAAGTCGTCACGACTCGCAACCAACTGGTAACTGAGACCCCACATCGAGGCCCACGATTCGAATCTCCTGTCGTGCCCATTGACGACCGATGTTCGCTCATCCTGACTCATTTCCTTAAAGGCCGGGAGACGTTCAAAAATGCGACCACCACTATTGTTGATGACAACCAGCACCCTTCCTCTTCCATCATCCAGATCGAGAAAGGCAGGTGCGGTCAGGTCATAAAGGACCGTCAAGTCACCAAAAATCCCCCACGCCTTATCATGTCCAACTGTGGACCCTAGCCATGCTGAGAGCTGTCCGTCGATGCCATTAGCGCCCCTGCTCGCCTGCACCCCCTCGACCGGAACCGTCGTCTGCGCACACAGATTCCACTCACGGATTGGAAGACTGTTGCCAAGGAAAAGACTGTTGCCAGTCGCCACATGCGAAGAGAGGACCCGCACCAACCCAGGCTCACTGTCGGGGTAACGTTCGAGTAGCTCCTCCAGGACTCCTCGTCGCTTTCCTGAACTACGAAGCAAATCGAGAACATCCCCAACTCTCGGGACAGCACCCATCCCCCTGAGCACATCATGCACTCTCCCTGTAATCACCTCTGAATCCCGGGCCAGCCCCGAGAATCCGGTGCGAGTGATCGAGAGCACCTCAATTTCAGGGCAGCTCTCGAGATCTCTCCAAAAACGGCCTACCGGCACATCCCCGAGGCGCAGCACCTTCCCCGGAGCGCATTCACGCAGGAGCGCGTCTCCATCCGTTAGCACGATTCCTCCAAGCACCTCCCTCAATCCACTGGTCGCATCAGCCAGAACAGGAGCACCAAGGGACTTGAGAAAGTGATACACTTCTTCTCGCTCATCTTCTTCAAGCCCCCCTGCCAGCACAACAAGCCCACGGAGGGTCTGCTCAAGAAAATCAACCAGTTTTATGACCGGAGGACGGGGGACTCTTGGTTCCTCAACCGCCCTCACCGGCAAGGCTAGAACGGGAACTTCTTCATGCTCCCGGAGGCAAATATTAAGGTGCCATGGGCGCAAACCACTCCACTCTGCCAGAGGGGATTCCTGTTCACCACTCATATCGCTGCAACCCTCCACGTAATTTCCGAATATTCCTACCTGCTCAATGGCCTGTGGAGCACCGCTGGCGCGATACCCCGATGGTCGATCTCCAGTGATAAGAATCAGAGGTCGCTGCTGGTAGTGAGCCTCGATCACCGCTGGCAGGAGCTCGGCCACAGCGGTGCCGCTGGTTGTAATGACCGCGATGGGAGACTTTGACTCACGAATACGACCAAGCGCAAAAAAAGCTGCGCTGCGCTCCTCAAAATGACTCCAGACCTTGACACCCTCACAACGAATCACCGAGAGTACTAATGGCAGATTACGCGCGCCCGCACAGACGACAAATTCTCTCACTCCCCTCCCTAGACAGGCTTCCAGTGCTTGAGCTGCCGCTTGGCTCATCGCAGCAACCCTAGATGGCCAACCGAATCCCGCGCAAGCCTCACATTCATCCTGCACAGAAACTTCACGGCCCCTGCTGGCAGGCATCCAAATTGAACGGGCTTAGCAAGAACGCAACCTCATGTGATTCATGCCAGAACCCTTCCTGCGCACCGACCCGCTAAGAAGGCGCTTCTCTCCGCAGCGTTCTTCTCCCTGGGAGCAGGAATCCCTTACACCCCAAACATACTACGAACCGATTCTCTTTTAAGACGGAGCTCTCGCCACTCGCTCACAAGACGACTTTCCTCAATAACACCACATCCCGAGGGCACGGAAACCTTTTTACCAAGCCAGTGGACCATCCGTATCGCCACAAGTATCTCACAGGCCCCATCTTGAAATAGCCCAAATGGCGAGCCGAACCACAGGGGACACCCGAGGCGATGGCGCCAGGAAATCAAATCGGCGAGGGTTTCTGACGTCCGGGGAAGAGGCCCTAGGGCCGGTGTTGGGTGCAGTAGACTTACCAATCGATCAATTGTCTCCTTTTTCCCGAGCTCAACGTCAATCGCACTATGATAATGAACAAGTGGGCCCAAGTCCATGATCTCACGCGGATGGCGGATGGTCTCGCCTAGGTCAGATAGCTTGGAAAGGAGGGTTTGAGCTACAAACTCGTGCTCCCTGATCTCTTTTTCATCGGCTTCAAACGCCTCTCGCTCTTCTACCCGTGCCGTCCCGGCAAGAGCCATGGCATGAAGAATTCCATCGCTCAGTTCAAAAAGTAATTCGGGGCTGAGCCCCAGCACTCCCTCGTCTCCGTCAATCCACCCATAGGGACGCTGCGGTGCGCTCCATCGCGACAATGCTGAGCCCAGGCCTTTGCAACTTCCTCTCCGGAGCTTCCCATTGGCAGTGGCCACCGGCACTGATTTTTCGATAGAGCCGCTACGAATCGCCTGGGAAACCTCGGCGAACACTTCAGCAAACGAGTCGACCTCGGGTTCTTCCCATACCTGTCTCTTATACACATCTGACGCTGCCGACGAATAGAGAGGTGTAGATCTCGGTGGTCGCCGTATC
>CAXEFH010000106.1:0-10535 GCA_963989605.1 uncultured Roseibacillus sp.
ACGAGATTTCTGCCTGTCTCGTGGGCTCGGAGATGTGTATAAGAGACAGAATCGGATGTGGGCGCGCTACATGGGACGGGGAGCTGCCGAACCAATTCACAACATTGATCCTGAAAAAAGTCTCAATGCGGACCTTCTTCAGGTTCTCGCCGAGGAGATGGTCTCGCTCAAATTCGATCTCAAGGCTTTCGCCTGGGCGATCGTGAACACCAAGGCTTACAACCGACTGGCGACCCGAAAGGAGGTCAATGTAACCGACCCTTACTTCTTCCCGGGGCCTCTCCTGCGAAGAATGACCTCAGAACAGGTCTGGGACTCCTTGATCACCCTGATGGTGGAGAACCCCAATCAGTTCAAGCTGGACTCAGGGAAGCGCTACAACCAGCTCATTAACGCCTCTCAATCGGCGGGGTCTCCTAAGGATTTTGTGGCCCGGGTGGACAAATTCAACCAGTTCAAGCCGGAGCAGAGCCTCGTGAATTCTTCAGGCATCTCGATCCTCAATGCGAAGCCACCCAAGGGAGAAAAGCCCTTCGGGCAGACCGCCCTCAGCAAGAAGCCTACAGGCCCCACTGACGAGGAAATGATGATGGCCTTCATGGAAGCAGCAAGGAAGCGGAAGCTGCTGCTGGCACGGGCATCGGAGCTTCCCCAGCCCTCAGACCCTGCCCATTTCCTAAGCAAGTTCGGCCAGTCAGACAGAACCTTCGTGATTAACGCCAGCTCTCTCAAGGGATCTGTTCCTCAAGTCATGGAATTGATGAACGGCTATGCCACGGAAATCCTGACCCAGCCAGGATCACGAATTTTCCTCGATATGAAGAACCTCCGGTCCAACTTTGAAAAAGCAGACGTCGCCTTCATCAGCATTCTCAGCAGGAGAGCAATCGGCAGCGAGCAGCATCTTCTCGACCGGGAACTGCGTGAGGGTGGACCGGAAGTCTTCTCCGACCTTATCTGGGCCCTGCTCAATACCCCCGAGTTTTTATTCATCAAGTAACCAAATCCCATCACTCAGCCATGAAAGATACCATCAACAAGCTCAACGAGATCGACCGGAGAAATTTCCTGACGGGAGCTGCCGCCTCGACCCTCGGCGTCTCAATTCTTCCGGGTATCACAGGAGCCGCGGAGAGCCAGATCATCAACCCGGCGTCTCATGCCACTGCAAAAAATGTTATCTTCCTCTACATGTCTGGGGGCATGACTCACGTCGATACCTTTGATCCAAAGACCACGAGTGGAATCTCAGGTCCGTCACAGCCAGTTGCCACCAACGCGGATGGCGTTCAGATTTCCAATCTCCTTCCTGAGCTGGGTAAGCAGGCAGATAAGTTCGCGGTCGTTCGGAGTATGACCACCCGAACCGGAGATCATGGAGGCGGCAACTACCTCATGCATACCGGGTTTGCTCGTCGTCCGGGGATTTCTCACCCGCAGATGGGATCATGGGCTCAATACTTTTTAGGGCGCCGCAGCAAACTGGTTCCTGACAGCGTGGTAGTAGGCGGAGGTAATCCCGGACCTGGCTTCTTCCGTCCCGACCATAGCCCCCTCCCCATCGGCGACCCAAACCGTGGCATCAAGGATCTCCTACCAAAGATCGATAAGACACAGTTCGAGCGCCGACTCAGGTATGCAGAGACCTTCAGAGAGTCTTTCGCAAAGGGCTTTCCGCATGATGATGTGAAATCCTACGCCGACTTCTACGAGGAGACCGTCAAACTTTTTGACAGCAAGACCACGGAGCTCTTTGACATCAACAAGGAGCCAGCCAGCGTCAAGAGTCTCTACGGAAACTCAAGGTTCGCCCGTGGCCTGCTCCTGGCGAGGCGACTGGTTCAGAATGACGTGAGATACGTGGAGGTCCAGCTTGGCGGATGGGACGGCCAGCACGGGAACGCAGGAACTGCGGCCAACAGGACGAACGCCATGGATGCTCCCATTGCTGCCCTTCTTCAGGACCTGTCATCTCAGGGCTTGCTCGACGAAACCATGGTTGTGCTCACAACCGAATTTGGCCGCACGCCGAGGATCAATGGACGAGGCGGAAGAGATCACTTCCCCAAGGCATTCTCCATAATGATGGCCGGAGGGGGCGTCCAAGGGGGCAAGGTGATCGGCAAGACCGATGCAGCCGCCAGCAATATCGAAACCGAGTCCTATGAGCCCAAGGATCTTCATACCACCGTTGCGTATGCCCTCGGGCTTCCAGTTAATAAGAGAATTCACGCCATGGGTGGACGTCCCTTTTTCGTAGGAGACCGGGGAAAGGTCATCAAGGAGGCCTTTGGATCCGCCTGACAGACAGCTCTCATCACTTCCCCTTTCCTCCCATTCGCCCGGTTCCGATGGATCCGGGCGATTTTTTGCGAGAGGATTGGTAAGCGCACCGATTTCTGCGTGACTGGCCTGATCGGGCCAAGATACTTGCGCGAAATGAACGGAGACCTGCCTATCTTCAAATACGGGGATATCCTTTCCCGTGATCCTTCTTTCCTGCAACGCCTTCGTCATACATGTCATCACACCGGTTTTTTCTATCTCTGCTGTCCGGAGCTGGCAGAGGGCCCTCTCAAACTCATGTTTGATCAGGCACGGAAATTCTTCGCACTCCCGGCAACAGAAAAGAATGCGATTCACCTCAGCCGCTCGAGACATTTCCGCGGTTACTCTCTTCTGGATGAGGAGAAAACTCAGGGAGCCTCCGATCATAAGGAGACTCTCGATCTCGGATTGGAATGTTCTCCTTCGGATTCGGAAACCGCATACCAGGCTCTCCAGGGCCCCAATCAGTGGCCTTCACACTGCCGCGGGTTCCGCGAGGCAATTGAATCCTATATCACGCAGCTTTGCAGCGTCGGGAAGAATATCATCAGAAGTCTGGCCCTGTGTCTCGGCCTCGAGGAAAACACGTTTGCCCGTCACTTTACCCCCCCTCATTGCATGCTGCGACTCATCGCCTACCCACCCGTGGAGCCAGATTCCCGGATTGACCAGGGGATCGGAGACCATACGGATTTTGGCTGTCTCACCATCCTCGCTCAGGATGAGGTGGGTGGACTGGAAGTACAGCTGACTGACGGAAAGTGGATCAAAGCGAAGCCCCGTTCCGGCTGCCTTGTCGTAAACCTCGGAGATATGCTCGAAGTCTGGACCGCTCATTACTTCATGGCCACGCCGCATCGAGTCCGCTGCCCCCGGGGCAGCTCAACGAGGTACTCTATTCCATTTTTCTTTGAGCCAAACCTCGACACCATGGTGAAACCTCTTTCACTGGACTGTCTTCCGCCCTTTGAGAGGCCAGTTTCCACTATTCCGTCCGTCGGCCCCATCCGCTATGGAGAGCACATGCTGGAGGCATTTCACCGGAGCTACCCGGGAGTGGTCCTATGAGGCATATCGATGCGGGTCTCTACGCTGGTGTAGATTCTCCTTCTTCTACCTCCCGATCATTCTTCTTTTCAGAAGAAGAACCGCGTTTCCATCGATCCGCATTTCCAGACTGGAGAATTCTGCAACATACTTGAGGACCTGTCCAAATGGAACATTCTGGAGCTTCAATGTTACATGTGAGGAGGAATCTACGCCCGGCCCCAGAAGAATGTTGATCCCCTTTCCTGATGAGGACAATCCACGGCTTGCCTCAACCAGATCTTCGATAACCTGCCCGAGATCTGTCCCCTCAAATTCGACCTTGGGCATCATGGTCTCGGAGAGCCGTCGCGCTATGACAGGACTTCCCCTTTTAAGAAAAGGCCGGACCCTCGCTTCCGAGCTTCTGGGCACAATCCGGATTGCGTGGCGGTCCTCAACATAATCAAATCCGCCAATCTCAGCCGCATAGGCGAAAGCTACTCCTTTTGTCACATTGTAGAGACGAAGACTGACCCTCAGTTCACGATTTACCTTTGGATCGACAATAATGTTTCTGGCCTTCCCCGAAGCTCCTTCCCGCAGAAACATTATCAGATCGCTCAAATTCGCCTCATCAAATTCTACCTTGGCGATTTTATCTGTTTCAGCATGCGCGGCATGCGCGCCCGCCAAGAGCATCGCGAACAGGGCCGTCGCAACCCTCAGTTTGCTGATCAAACGCTTGTGCATGCCCGAACTTACCGAAGTTTTCGGGCACTTCAACCGGGGTTTCCACAGTCGCACCCCATCACCCTACTTCCCCCTGAGATCATAGCAAATCAACCTGGTTGCGAACGCATTCTGGTTGACGTAAAGCAGTCCTCGGCTGAGCGCGGGGACCCCCCAGGTTTCCGGCGCACGAAAAAGCTGTGTCTGAGCGAGAACTCGCGCCCCTTCAGGAGAGAGATCCAACCACAGCAGTGTGCCTTGTGCCCCGAGGCACAGAAAGGCTCCGTCAACCCGAAGCAAGCTCGCTCTTCCCAGCCGGGCACCGGCGAGGTCTATGCCATCCCTCCATCTTTCTTTTCCGCTCCTGATCTCATAACAAACGATCTCGGTGCCTGCCGTGCCACTTACCCCGTAAAGATGTCCCTCGTGGAACACCGGAGTGGTGAACTGGCTGCCGAATCGAGGCGCCTTCCATCGCAGGCGAAAATTCCCATCTTCTTCCACTCCAACGAGAGCCCCTCCCTCAGTGTAACTCTCAGTGACAAAGACATTGTTACCCACTACGGCAGGAGACGCCGCATTCACCGAGGCGAACATGCGGGCCCGCCATGGGAAGGCGTCATCGATCCTTCCATTGGCCGGGTCGATGCTCAGTAATCCTCCGGTTGGAGGGTCCACCATTCCCCCGGTGAATACCAGAACCCGCTCCTTGCCATGCAGAACCGCAGGAACCGGCGAGGCATAACTGGCATTCCATTCATGCTTGGTAGTCCAAAGCAGACGTCCTGTTCCCTTATCGAATCCCCCGACACAGATACTTCCGCCAATGTTGACTATCAGTTGGTCACCATGAACGAGAGGACATCCACCCCGACCGAAAAAGAATGGAGCCGGACCATAGTCCTTTTCGAGATTTCTTTTCCAAATCACTTTTCCATTTTCGAGGCTCAGGCAGTGCAGATCTCCCCGGATACCGACCACGAAAACTTGATCTCCATCGATCACCGGACCGGACCTTGGCGCATCCTCAATGCCATAGCTGGAACCCAGTCGGACCGGGTACTCATACTTCCAGTATCTGCGACCTGTCTCGGTATGCAGGCATTCAATGACCTCCTTCCCGTCAAGAACGTGAAACATGACAAGCCGCCGATCGGAAATCACTGTGGGTGCATGTCCGGAGCCTCGCTTGACCTCCCAGACCTTTGCCAGCCCCTGCTCAGGAAAGACCTTCAGAAGACCGGTCTCCCTCGAGCACAGGTCATGCCTTGGACCGAGGAACCGGGGCCAATTCTCAGTTACCGCTCCCACAGGCAAGTCCTTGGGAGCCCCATGAAAGGTGAGACGGTCAAAGGTCGCCGGCTCTGGAGCAGCAAAGCCAAAAGGCACACATGCCAGCACGAGGAAGCCTCTGAAAAATGGATGAATCATGTCTGCGAGGTATTTGTCTCACAAATGGAGAATCTTCGACGAGGAGAAATGTTCACAGGCGCTCTTCTTCAGCATATCTCCCTCCTTCCTGAACATTTCGTTTTTCAAAGGATAATTACGACTCGCGTGTAAGAGAATACCATCCTTTTATGCGTAAGGACTCCTTCTTGCAGGAGAATCCCAGACTATGCCCGCTCCAGCATCGGCTCCTGATCCGGAACGCCTTCCCGGCTTTGTCCTGTGTCGTGGAGGACTGGAGGAGGTTGTCGAGGCAGAACTCAGGGACTTGAATATTGAGGTTGTCGGCAGGCACAAGAGAGCCGTCGAGATCATCACTAGCCTGTCAGGGTTCTACCGAGCCAACATGGGGTTGCGATCCGCGCTCAACGTCCTCCGTCCAATCCGGAGCTTCAATGCAAGAAATTATGACCTCCTCTACTACCAGTCCCGGAAAACGAACTGGCATAAGATTTTCCCCGTAGACGCGCGGCTCCGGATAGACATCAAGGGCCACTCCCCGAAAATCACTCATACCCGGTATGCGATCCACCGTGTCAAGGATGGTATTACGGATACGTTTCGCAAACTTTGTGGCGGTGTTCGCCCCTCAATTGAAAAAAGAGATCCGGACGTACACGTTGTCGTCTATCTTGAGAAACATCGTGCCACCCTCGCACTCGACATGTCAGGCACCCCCCTATTCAAACGGGGGTATCGGATCGAGCATGGTGAGGCTCCCATGAAGGAAGATCTGGCCGCTGGTATTCTTTCTCTATCGGGGTGGGACCGGCGCTCTTCCCTGATGGACCCGATGTGTGGTTCGGGAACAATTCTCTTCGAGGCATGGATGATGGCAGCGGGAATAGCCCCCAATCTAAATCGCCGGTTTGGTTTTGAATCGCTTCTTGATTACGATCGTGATCTCCATGCTACCGAGAAAAAAAATCTGCAGAACCGCGAAAAAAAACCCGAGGGCCTGCGGTTGCTCGGAATAGAAATTGACCAGAGGACATCCTCGACCATGGAGAGGATCCTGAGGACACATTTCCCAGAATCTCCGATCGTTCTAAGACGCGGAAAATTCCAGAATGTCGACCCCGGAGCACAATTCGGAGCTCTTGTCTCTAATCCCCCCTACGGCCTTCGTAGCGGGACGGAAGCTGATATCACTCCCCTCTACACGGATCTAGGAGCCTTCCTTCGCAGGCATCTCAAGGAGGGAGTGGCGGGAATCTATACCGCCAACCATACTGCCGCAGCCTGCTTCGGAGGCAGTGAGAAGAGCTCTCTCCCCCTCCTGAATGGCTCTCTCGAAGGAAGATTATACCGTGTGGCCCCACACCAGACCGCCTAATCCTGTTGAACCCATTTTCTGGTTCCGCTGGGTCCTTTGGAACAGGGATGCTATCAAATCTCATTCGCCCAAGAGCCATTCCTCTGAGGAGGGACTTGAATCCCCCCTCAATTACCGTTTCATTGACGCAGAGGAATATATCAATCCCTTGAACTGTTTACAGGAAGAGCGGGTGAATCCCGGACTTGAAAGGCCTGAAGGAAATGGTCAGTGGCCCAAAAAATATCAGCCAGCCTCACAAGGAAATCCGTTTCACCCGGGGTGCCCAGGCAGCATCTTTTGCCATTCTCGCTGCGATCTCGGTCGGAGGATCGGTCTTCCTCCTTATCTTTTCCCTGGAGACCGACAATGACTCCCTCTCCTATCTATGGGCTCTCGCCCCGATCCCCTTCAGCCTCATTTTCTTCCGGCTCTCACTATGTTGCATACGCCATGCTTACCTGATCATGACTCCTCTCGGCATCGAGATCTTTCCCTTTTTCAGAGCCCGGAAAAACCTCCGGGTCGTTTACTGGTCCGAGATATCGCACGCAGAGATCGACGAATTAAACAGACTGGTCATCCACTTCTCAGGGGAACGATCCTCAGGAATCATAGCCTCGTTGAAGCCCCTTCTGCCTCGCCAACGCCACCTTCTCGCCAAGGCAATCGACGGTCGTATGAGCGAAGACCGCACAAAACAGAACTGAAACCAACCTACTCGGAAGAGAAAAGCAATTGATGCTTGCAGTTCCATCCTCAATAGAACTTCTGGGGAGAGAAACTTCTCAAGGCTGATGGAATCACCTCCTTCCCTGCAACTTCAGTCCGTGGCTCAGGCTTTTGGGCAGCAGGGATGGCACTGTGAACCTGTCGAAGGAAGGGAGGTTCTTGAGGCGCATTTCGAGGCTCATCACACCCACATTCAGCTCCACGCTCAGGCTTTCGCACAACTCAACGCCCTCTCGATCGTAGCTGAATGTCCCCTCAGCTGCGAACCAAGCCACCTGAAGACTGCCCTCGAACTGATGATGCGCGCCAACAAGCAGCTGACCCTGGGGAGTTTCGAATTCGATCTCGACCGCCAGCAACTGGTCTTCCGGATCACCAATCTTTTCGATCGAGAGCGCTTCGATGCCGATATCGTCTCATCGATGGTGCACTGCGCTATTGCTGAACTGGATCGGATCGTGCCGCTCCTGGGAGTTCTGATGAAGACCCCTTCCGACCTTCTTGGCGACCTCTCCCTGCCACTCCTGCTCGAAAGGGAGGATCTTCTTCCGCCCGTTCCCGGGGAAGAGACACCAGATTCTCTGGAAGGAGAATGGGAGGAGGAACTTTAGGGATTCCGGGTCGGGTTTTCGTACCATATCACCCCGAGTCCCGCGACCTCCTCACAGGTCACGACGTCAAGGTCTCCATCCTTATCAAGGTCGATCAGCTCAATCAGATCGAACTTCGATCCCTTGAATCCACCGATGTCATGAGCGTTCCATTTGCGATCAAGAGGCGATCCAGTCCACGTTTGCCACGCCACGCATTTCGCGGGCTCCGCTCCCCGGTTCGTCGTCACAACATCCACTCTCCCATCGAGATTGATGTCACCTATTGCGAGTGATTTCCCCAGGGGCATCCCGAAGGGCAGTTCAAAGGAGTGCGCGTCCCACTCCACCTGTTCCCCAGCCCTCCTTCGGAACCAGTCCATGTGACCATTCCGATTTGTACAGAGCACGTCCTGAAGGCCGTCCCCATCGAGATCCGCTAACTTGAGAAACATGACCTCCTTCCCTTTGGAACCGATCTGATGCTCCGTCCAGCGGCCCCCTTCCGCTGCAACAGACAAACCTGGATGCTCAAGCCATTTCACTCCAGCACCCCTTCCCGTGCGGTCCGAGATAACCACATCCATATCCCCATCACCGTCGAGATCATGAGCCACGATGGTCATGATCCATCCGGAATCATAGATCCGGTGAAACTTCCAGTCGGTCAGCACGCGGGGATTTCCCGGGGACTGCAACCAACCCACGGAAGCGTTGGACCCCTTTGATCCTACCAAAAGATCCGGGCCGTTCCTCCCGTCTACATCGAGAGCGCAGGCAAACATCCAGCTTTGCTTTTTTCTGGTTACGGGGAAGGGGACAGTGGTCCACTCCTGCATCTCAAGGTATCGATTCTTCTGTCGAGGCGCCCAATGAACAAATACGCTGCGGTTGGATCCCTCGCAGCAACTCACCACATCCACCGCGCCGTCCCTGTCGAGATCAACGAATACGGCGTCTTCGGGAGAAGCGACCTTCCCAACCGTCACTGATGGCCACCGCTCTCTCACCTTCGCGGGTCCGGGGTTCAACGTAACACGCACCACCCCACCCTCTTCCCAGCCAGTTGCGATATCAAGGAAGCCGTCTCCATTGACATCATTAACCCGGACTCCATCAGCGCCCCTCGAGGAATCATCAATGACATGGCGCACCCATTGGGCCTCCGAGACCAACGAAATATGGCAAAAAATCGCCAAAAGCAGAGGGGTCACACGATTCATGGCAACCCCCTGCCCTAACCTCAGGGCCCGACGGAGCAACCAAAAACACTGCCAGAGCCCCTGAATGGCACATTTTATGGTTCACCCGTGCTATTGAGGAGTCTCCCTGATTAGGCTAGAAATCACCACCCGGATGTCCTCCCGCTACCCATCACTCCCGTTCCTTCTGGCTTTCCAGCTCTTAATGCCGGCAAAGGCGGAACCCCTCGACTTCAATCTGGATGTGCGGCCTCTCCTGTCGGACCGCTGTTTCAAATGCCACGGTTTCGACGAAAATGCGAGGAAGGCTGGCTTGCGTCTCGATAATGCCGAAGGAGCCTTTGCTGAGCGAAAATCGGGACAGGCCATTATCCCGGGAAACCCAGAGGAATCCCTCATCTGGCAACGAATCATCAGTACGGATCCGGATGAAGTGATGCCGCCGCCCAACTCCCATCTCAAACTCAACGCCGAGGAGACGCAACTCATTCACCAGTGGATCGTAGAAGGCGCGGAATACAAGGAGCACTGGGCTCTCATTGCTCCCCAGCGTCCCGAGGTTCCCGAGCCTCCTGATGCTACAGTTCATAATCCTATCGATGCCTTCGTCGCCCAACGCCTCCTCCGCGACGGCCTGAAACAATCACCCGCCGCTGAGAAAGCTACTCTCATCCGCCGCCTCTCCCTCGATCTCCGTGGTCTGCCTCCCACTCCGGAAGAGGTCACCGCTTTCCTCAATGACAGGACTCCCGACTCTTACGAGAAGCTTGTCGACCGCTTCCTGGCCGATCCCTCCTATGGTGAGCGCATGGCCTGGCCATGGCTCAACGCCGCTCGCTATGCTGACTCCAACGGCTATCAGGGTGATGGCGAACGTACAATGTGGCCGTGGCGGGACTGGGTTGTCGACGCCTTCAATCGTAACGTCGCGTGGGACGACCTCACCGTCTGGCAGCTTGCAGGCGACCTTCTGCCTAACGCTACCACGGAGCAACGCCTTGCCACCGGCTTCCTGCGTAACCACCCCATTAATGGTGAGGGTGGGCGCATCGCCGAGGAGAACCGTGTCGACTACGTCATGGATACTGTCTCTTATACACATCTGACGCTGCCGACGAATAGAGAGGTGTAGATCTCGGTGGTCGCCGTAACATTAAAAAA
>CAXEFH010000107.1:0-10525 GCA_963989605.1 uncultured Roseibacillus sp.
CGGCATACGAGATTTCTGCCTGTCTCGTGGGCTCGGAGATGTGTATAAGAGACAGGATGAGGAGAAGGCACGCGCCAAGGAGCGTTTTTTCTCCCACCGGGATGACTTCGGGCAGTGGGATCCCAAGAATCAGCGGCCTGAGTTGTGGAATCTTTTCAACGGGCGAAAACATGAGGGGGAGCATTTCCGGATCTTCCCCCTTTCGAATTTTACCGAGATGGACGTCTGGATGTACATGCAGAGAGAGGGTATTGAATTACCAAGCCTTTATTACGCGCATGAACGAGAAACCGTCCTGCGGAATGGAACCATTCTTGCCGTTTCTGATTTTGTGCAACCCCGCGAAGGTGAGGTGGTGGAGAACAAAATGATTCGTTTCCGGACCATGGGGGATGCCACCATCACTGGTGCGGTAGAGTCAACCGCCGACACGATGGAGAAGATCATTGAGGAAGTCTCGGCGGCTCGCCAGACAGAGCGAGGGAACCGGGCCGACGACAAAAGGTCCGAGACCGCGATGGAGGACCGTAAGAAGGAGGGTTACTTCTAAGCCCCGGGTCTTCCGGGCCATTGCAGCAAAGCGCATGATGCTGTTCTGGTGGAGCAAAACAAAAGCAACGCAACTGATACACAATGGATTTGTTGAGATTCACTACGGCGGGATCAGTGGATGACGGAAAGTCGACCTTGATTGGACGCCTGCTTCACGACTCAAAATCGATCTTTGAGGATCAGCTCGAGGCGATTGAGGAAAGTTCGCGCAAGCGGGGTGACATGCATGTTAATCTGGCGCTTCTGACTGATGGGCTGAGGGCCGAGCGGGAACAGGGCATCACTATTGATGTCGCTTATCGTTATTTCGCGACTCCAAGGCGCAAGTTTATCATCGCGGATACCCCGGGGCATACTCAATACACCCGCAACATGGTTACCGGGGCCTCCACCGCCAATGTGGCGATTGTTCTCGTCGACGCTCGGAAGGGAGTCATCGAACAGACCAAGCGGCATTCGTTCATTGCCAATCTCCTTCGTATCCAGCACGTCGTCCTCGCGGTAAACAAAATGGACCTCGTTGACTATTCGCAGGAGGCCTATGAAACCATCGTACGTGAGTATGAGTCATTTGCCTCCCGTCTCGACAGTATCGTGGGAATTCAGGCCATACCGATTTCAGCGCTTGAGGGAACCAATGTGGTCGAGCGTTCCGAGGAGACTCCGTGGTATGAGGGCCCCTCTCTCCTCTATCATCTTGAGAATGTCTATATTGGTGGCGAGGAGAACCACGTGGATGCCCGCTTTCCCGTCCAATGGGTCATCCGGCCGCAGAGTGATCAGTGGCATGATTTTCGGGGATATGCGGGCCGGGTCGCCGGGGGAGTCTTCAAGCCAGGAGACGAAGTCGCGGTTCTGCCGTCCGGTTTTACGACCCGAGTAAAGGGGATTCATTCCGCTGAGGGAGAGAAGAAGGAGGCTTTTGCCCCACAGTCGGTCTGTCTTACCCTTGAGGACGAGATTGACCTTTCGAGAGGCGACATGATCGCCAAGCCCAATAACCAGCCAGTAGTGGGGCAGGATCTCGATGCCATGGTGTGCTGGTTTTCACAGAAGCCCTTGCGCCAGAGAGGCAAGTATATCCTTCGACACACAACGAGAGAAACCAAGGCCATCGTCGAGGAGATTCGCTACAAGGTGGACATCAATACCCTCCGCAAGCAGGAAGACGTAGATTCCTTTCAGTTGAATGAGATTGGTCGAATCAAGTTGAGATCTGCTGCTCCGCTGTTGCATGATCCCTATCGTCGGAACCGGCACACCGGATCGTTTATCCTGATTGACTCTGGCAGCAATGAGACGGTGGGCGCAGGGATGATCCTCTAGCAATACCATGACACAGGCAGACAAGTTGATTGAGAAAATCGGGGGCCAATCCGCGGTGGTTGGTATCGTTGGTCTGGGGTATGTGGGACTTCCGTTGGTCCTTGGCTTTGTGGATCGAGGGTTCCGCGTCATTGGCCTGGATATCGACGAAGGCAAGGTCAAGGCCCTCCAGGGGGGAGAGAGCTATATCGAGCATATTCCCGGGGAATCGATCCGGGAGGCCGTCGAAGACGGGCGCCTTGAGCCGACATCGGATTTCTCGGAGGCCTCCCGGGCCGATGCCCTTATCATGTGTGTGCCGACGCCCCTCGACGATCACAACGAGCCCGACCTGAGCTTTGTTGTGGGGACCGTTAAGGGTCTTGTGCCGCATCTCCGGGTGGGGCAGATCGTGAGTCTGGAGAGCACAACGTATCCCGGGACTACCGAAGAAGAATTGCGCCCTCGAATTGAGGGAACAGGATTGACGGTGGGAGAGGATCTCTTTCTTGTCTACTCACCGGAGAGGGAGGACCCGGGAAATCCGAGCTTTTCAGCGACCAGTATTCCCAAGGTGGTAGGCGGGACGACTGCGAACTGCGCGCGGGTCGGGCAGGCCCTCTATCAGGCGGTTATTTCCCAGGTGGTTCCTGTCCGGTCCACCCGGATTGCCGAATTTTCCAAGTTGCTGGAAAACATCTATCGAGCCGTGAATATAGGACTCGTCAACGAGTTGAAGGTCGCTGCAGACCACATGGGGATCGACATCTGGGAGGTCATCGAGGCGGCCTCCACCAAGCCCTTTGGCTTCAAGGCGTTCTATCCCGGGCCGGGACTTGGGGGGCACTGCATTCCCATCGATCCCTTTTATCTAACCTGGAAGGCGCGGGAGTATGGCGTTCATACCCGGTTCATCGAGCTGGCGGGTGAAATCAATAACAGTATGCCGCAGTGGGTCGTTCAAAGAACCATGGAGGCGCTGAATGACCGAGTTAAATCCGTGAAGGGAAGCCGGATCCTGCTCATGGGCCTCGCCTACAAGGAAGACGTCGATGATATGCGCGAGTCGCCCGCCTTTGACCTGATGGACCAGCTGGCAGAACTCGGAGCAGAGATCAGTTATTATGATCCTCACATTCCGGAGATTCTCCCGACCCGGGAACATGCGCGGTGGACTGGGACCAGATCAGTGACATGGCATCCGGAAACCATTGCCGCCTTTGATTGCATTGTGATCGCGACGAATCACCGGGCCTTCGACCTGGAAGGATTACTTGAACATGCGGATCTGGTGATTGATACGAGGAATGCGATAGCTGGCGGAGGATTGACCCCCGGGAAGGGGCAGGTGGTGAAGGCCTAGAGGGGGCTCTGGTAGCGTTATCTCCCAAAATAGCGCAGGAATCGAATTATGGAACGGCAACCATTTCATAAGCTCATTGATGCGGTAGAGGAGTCCCTCAAGCGTTTTCGAAAATCGGCGGAAGGGGCGGTAAGTCATGCGGCAAACATGATCCTTGAGGGGGCTGGAAAAGTTGTTGTCACGGGGGTTGGTAAATCAGGGATTGTCGGCCACAAGACGGCTGCAACTCTTGCTTCCACGGGGACTCCCGCTGTCTTTCTTAACGCGGCGGAGGCTCTTCATGGAGATATGGGCGTGATCTGTCCCGGAGACATTGTCATCCTTGTTTCTAACAGTGGGGAAACCGAAGAGCTTCTGCGCATGTTGCCGAGCCTGCGGGAAATTGGCGTCCGGACCATCGGGATGCTGGGTAAGCCCGGGGGATCCTTGGGAGGCAATCTGGACCTTGTCATTCCCATCGAGATCGGCGAGGAGGGAGATTCTCTCAACCTTGCTCCGATGTGTAGCGCCACGCTCGCGCTAGTGGCCGGAGATGCTCTGGCAGCCTCCCTGCAGGCGGAGCGGGGATTCAGCGAGGAGGATTTTGCGGTCCTGCATCCCGGGGGGGTCCTGGGCCGTCGGCTCCTCCTCAGGGCCTGTGATGTCATGCAGCCACGGTCCCAGGTCGCCGCTCTTGATAGCAAAGCCAGTCTGGATGAGGTGGTGGCGGCTCTCACAAGATACCCTCTGGGACTGGTCTGCGTCGTGGGCTCTGGGGAAGAGCTCCTCGGGGTGATTACGGACGGGGACATCCGCAGGGCGGTGCTTGAAAAATCCTATGATGCAACCGCCGATGCCATCATGACAGAGACCCCGGTGACGATCGCCGGGGAAGAGCGGCTCTCCCGGGTTTTGGAGGTGATGGAAAATCCTGAACGGAAGGTCTATGCCCTTCCGGTCACGAATGGGGAAGGGATCCTGCAGGGTGTGATCCGCATGCACGATATCGTGGGATCATGACCACATTTCAGAGATAAGGTGATCCATGAAAGTTGGAGTTATTGGGGCGGGACACTGGGGAAAAAACCTGGTTCGTAACTTTGCGGAGCTGGGGGTTCTGGCTGGAGTTGCCGATCCCGTGGACGAGAATCGTTCCCATGCTTCACAGCAAGCTCCCGGGATAGATATCTTTGATAACGATACAGAATTGCTCGCCGCTGGATACGATGCGGTTGCCATTGCGACTCCCGCGGCAACCCACTTTGGCATTGCCCGGAGGGCACTCGAGGCAGGGATGGATATCTTAGTTGAAAAACCTGTGACTCTTGATTCTGCTGAAGCACTTGCGCTGCATCAACTCGCACAGCGGTGTGATCGAATCCTGATGGTTGGGCATCTCCTGCTCTACCAGCCAGCTGTGAACTTTATGGGGGACTTCCTGCGTGCCGGAAAACTGGGTCAGGTCTACACACTTCATCAGCGCAGATCGAAGTTGGGGCGGATCCGCAGGGAGGAAAACGTAATGTGGAGCTTTGGGGTGCATGATGTAGCAGTCCTCCTTGTCCTTGCGGGGGAGTCTCCAGATCAGATCGAGGCATGGGGACACGCCGCAATTACGCCCGGGGTGGAGGATGATACCTACCTTCACCTTGGCTTCCCGAGTGGGGTGAAGGCGACTCTTCATAATTCATGGCTGTGGCCGCGAATGGAGCGCGAGCTAATCGTAGGAGGGGAGAAGGGGATGCTGGTATTTGATGAAGCCGGCAGCAAGGTTGTCATGCATCACAAGGTGGTTGACCTCGAAGGTAATCATCATGATCGGGGAGAGGAGATCCTGTTTGAAGGAAGCGCCCAGCCGTTGCGCCTGGAGCTGGAACATTTCCTAGAGTGTTGCCGGGAGCGAAAAGGGCCAGTTTCAGATGGGCGAAATGGCTTTGAAACGGTGCGGGTATTGGAAGAAGCTGAAAAGGTGATGCGAAAATGAATTATCAGGCTCACGATAGTGCGATTATCGATGAAGGTGCCCAGATAGGAGAGGGGTGCCGCATCTGGCATTTCAGCCATATCTGTGGGGGAGCGAAGATTGGAGAGAGATGTTCCTTTGGGCAGAATACGATGGTAGCTGATGAGGTAGTGATCGGATCTAACGTCAAGGTCCAGAATGGCGTTTCGATTTATGCCGGGACCACGATTGAGGATGATGTGTTCCTAGGTCCCTCATGTGTCCTCACTAACGTGACCAATCCCCGTTCCGAGGTAAGTCGAAAGACGCTTTACGAAGCTACCTTGATTAAGAAAGGGGCATCAGTTGGCGCGAACGCCACTATTGTGTGCGGAGTAACGATTGGGCGCTACGCCTTCATTGCAGCTGGAGCAGTGGTAACTCGAAGTGTTCCGGACTACTCCTTGGTAGTAGGGGTTCCCGGAGCGATCAAGGGGTGGATGTCTCGGCATGGCCATAGACTGGAAAACCCGGACGAGGAGGGCGTTATGGTCTGCCCCGAGAGTGGATTTCGTTATCGGGAGCACGATGAAGGGGGCGTTCGCTGTCTCGATTTGGATGAGGAAGAGCCACTTCCCCAGCGGCTTACAAGGGGAGAGCGAAGTTATCGTGAAATCAGAAACGGAAGACAGCCTTAAGCCCCTTCCTCAACACGATCGGACCGAAAACCATGAAAGTACCACTTCTCGATGTCAACGCACAGAATCTGCCGCTCGAAGA
The DNA here is from genome assembly GCA_963989605.1 of uncultured Roseibacillus sp. Lineage (GTDB taxonomy): Bacteria > Verrucomicrobiota > Verrucomicrobiia > Verrucomicrobiales > Akkermansiaceae > Roseibacillus_B. The sequence goes on from CAXEFH010000107.1 coordinate 5,922, forward strand.
AGAGCTGACCGCTGCATTCGCCGGGGTGCTTCAGTCGGGCCGATTCATCATGGGTCCCGAGGTTGAGGCGTTTGAGAGGGAGATAGCGGGCTTTGTTGGTGCCAGGCATGGGATTGGGGTTTCCTCGGGCACAGATGCCATCCTGCTATCATTGATGGCGCTGGATGTTGGCCCGGGCGATGAAGTGCTCTGCCCGACCTTTACTTTCTTTGCGACTGCTGGGTGCATATCGCGAGTGGGAGCCACACCAGTGTTCGTCGATGCCTGTCCGGTGTGCTTCAACATTGATGTGGAGGATGCGGCGAGGAAGATGACGGAGAAAACCAAGGCGATCATCCCCGTGCATCTCTTTGGACAGTCTGCCGAGATGGATGCGGTCATGGCCCTTGCCGCGGAGCATGGATGTCATGTTATTGAGGATGGCGCGCAGGCCATCGGTGCCCGCTACCGGGACAAGGGATGCGGGGCCATGGGAGACTTAGGGACCTTCAGTTTTTTCCCGTCCAAGAACCTCGGAGGGTTTGGTGATGGCGGTATGGTGGTGTGCAATGATGACGGTCTGGCAGAGCGCGCGCGGATACTCCGGATGCATGGTTCCAAGCCCAAATATTTTCATCGGGAGGTAGGGGGTAATTTCCGTCTGGATCCCCTGCAGGCGGCGCTTTTAAGAGTGAAACTTCATCATTATGACGGCTACAGTCAGGCTCGTCAGGAAAATGCGGCCTACTACATTGAGAAACTGTCCGCTCTTGATGGAGTGGTATCTGCGTCTCCGGAGCATTGTGGATGCGCCGCGACTCAGGAAGAGGCTCTTGGCAGGGCGAGGATAGTTCTCCCTGTGCCCTATGAGCACAATAAACACATTTGGAACCAGTTTACCCTGCGGGTCAGGGGAGAGGGGCAGAGGGAGCTTCTCCGGAAGCATCTTGCGGACAGGGAGATAGGGAGCGAGGTCTACTACCCACTCACCATGGATCAACAGGAGTGCTTTGCCGATCTGCCGGCGGAGAGCCGGCAGGGGAATGGGATCGCGCATCAGTTAGCAGGAGAGGTGCTCAGCATACCTGTCTATCCCGAGCTTGGAACAGAGATGCAGGATTGGGTTGTGAAGGCGGTTGAGGAATTTTTGAAGAGTGAAAGACAATAGAGAGGAATGAATGTGATTTTCTACGATGGCGACTGCAGCTTCTGTGCAGCCATTGTGCAATTCGTCCTAAAAAGGGATGTCAAGGGGCGGTTTCATTTCGCCGCCATTCAGTCTGATGCAGGCAGAGGGTTATTGGCAGAACATGGAGTTACGGAGCCGTCCATGGATACCATGTATTTTATTGAAGATACGCGGTTCTATGAGCGGAGCACGGCGGTTCTCCGGGTCGCAAGGAAGTTGCCGGGATATCGGGTGAGTTCCAGCATATGTCTGTGTATACCCCGACCACTTCGTGATTTATGCTATCGGTTTATCGCGCGAAATCGGCATAAGATTTTGCAGGGTAGAAGTTGCGCCATCCCCAGCGAGAGCCAGAAGGAAAGGTTTCTCGGCTTGTAGAGGAATCTTGGTAATTCCCTTGAACGCCCGGACTACGTATGACACTTAAAACTATGCTGTCCCTGTGATGAAATTCTCCTTCAGCGGTTCTCTTCGGATTGTCCTCGTGAGCATGTGCCTGACGCTGGTCGGGGTCGCTGACGTCGAGGAGACAGTTCAAAAGTACCGAGCCTCTTTCGAAAAGAGGATGAACGCCGAGCTTGATGAGTATGGAAATGCGGCGAGGAAGTTACGCCTCCGTTACATTGACTCATTGAAAAAAGTAAAGGCAGAGCTGGCGAGGGCGGAAAGGCTTAAACCAGCGGCTCAGGTTCTGGATGAGATCGAACTCGTCGAAGCGGGAGATGACCCGGGGCCCCTGCCTCCGGATGTGGATTACCGCCTGAAAAGGGTCCGCGAGACTTGGGAGCGCGGCATTTCTGAAATCCAGACGGCCCGGGCCGGGAAGCTCAAGGCGACCCTGAGCATTTACTTTCGGGCTCTTGATACAGAAAAGCGGAGACTCACACGAATTGGTAAGATTAAGGATGCGCTCGTCGTCGAGGAGGAAGAGCAGCGGGTGAAAGATCTCCCGGAGGTCAAGGCGATGTTGGAAACCTCGGCTGCGGAGGAGGCCTTGAAGGAGAAGCGAGAGGATCTCGCTTCGGCTTCCCGAGGTGCGCGGGCCTGGGGAGCGCGCAGGTCCGAACTGTTGATCGATGGGAGGACAGAATATAACCCGAAGGAGGGGTTCGCTTTTGAGAATTTCCCCTGCAATTTTTCAGTGGATCTCAGGGCTGTCTTTTCCATCGGACAGGTGCGGATTCTTCTCTACGACCTCGACAGGCGAAAGTACAGCTACAGGCTGCTTGTTTCGAATGACGGGGAATCGTGGGAGGTCGTACACAGCGCTGAAAAAGTGGATCCCGGATGGCAGGAGATCGACTTAGAGGACACGAAGGCTCGCTACATTAGAATTAATGGCCTGAAAAACACGGCCAACCTGGGCTTTCATGTGGTGGAGGTAGAGGTTTTCGAGCGGTAGGAGATTAGTTGTCCTCTGGACGCCTCTCGGATTGGTGGCGCTTAAGGATGAGCTTCGCGGCAAGGGGCGGTACAGGTTCCCAGTTTAAAGAAAACAGGGGGAAGTTCGGAAAAGGACTGTGTTCACGAATTGAGCCAATCCCGTACAGTAAAGACCATAGCGTTCGCTGGGAGTAAGGGACTCGCGGCCCTCGGAATGCTGGCGATCGCGGCTGTGCTATCACGGGTATTTGACAAGGTTGACTATGCGACCTACCGGCAAACTCTTCTGGTCTATCAGTTTGTCGGGCCGCTTCTGGGACTAGGCCTTCCGGCGGCACTTTTTTATTTTCTTCCTGGGGAGGCAAGCAGGCTCCGGGCGGTCCTGCTGGAAAACCTCATTCTTCTCGGGGCTCTTGGCGGGGCGTTTTCACTATTTCTGGTGTTAGGGGGAAACCGGCTGATTGCCAGTCAGTTCTCCAACCCTGAACTCGAGGAGACCTTGCTGCTCTTTGCCCTCTATCCAATGCTGTTTCTTCCAACAACCGCGGTCAGTGCGGTGTTGGTCGTACAAGGCAAGGTCAAGTGGTTGTTGGTTCACACTCTCTTTACCAGGCTAGCCCGGGTGGGACTGGTTCTGGGAGTGGTATGGCTGTTTGCGGCTGGGCCAGCAGGCGCGGTAGGAGCCACGACGGTTTCCGGAGCGATCGTGCTCTGCTGCGGCCTGTTTCTCATGCTGCGTGCCGTGCCGGGGGGAGCGGAAAAGCGGCCAACGCTTCAAGGGATGTCGAGCCAGCTGAAATATGCGGTGCCCATTGGACTTGCCCTGATGCTGGAAAAACTGGCGATGGGAGTGGATCAGGTTCTCGTGTCGATGTTGTGCAGCCGGGAGGATTTTGCGGTGTTTTCCAATGGGGCCATGGAAATTCCGTTTATTCAGATGATCACTGTGCCTGCAACCGCGATAGTCCTGCCTGAGCTGGTGGCCCTCTACAAAGGTAATGATAAAAAAGAGGCGCTGCTCTTATGGAGAAAAGCGGCACGTAAGGTTGCAGTCGTACTCCTCCCGATTGGCGGAGTTCTCTTTGTGGTCGCGCCAGAGCTAATGACCGTTCTGTATTCGGAGAGTTACGAGAAGAGCGCGGGGCCTCTGCGGATCTATCTTCTGCTGTTGCCCGCACGTCTCGTTTTTTTTGCGGCTATTTTCCAAGCGGCCAGTCGAACGGACCTGATTCTGAAGCGTGCGCTCGGAACGTTTGTTCTCAATATCGTAGTGAGTTACCCTCTGGTTTCCTATCTGGGCTTTCAGGGGGCGGCGTGGGGAACCGTCATCGTATTCTGGGGCTATGTGTTCCCTTATTGCCTGTGTCACTGCAGTCGACTTCTGGAAACGAGGTGGTTCAAGCTCATGCCCTACCGGCAGGTTGGAATCATACTCTTGCTCATTGCGGCTGCAGGGGCCGTGGTAGCGGTGGTCAGGATGTATCTTCCCATGCACAACGCATTTCTCGTTGGAGCTACAACCGCCACGCTCATGTCGATTCTCCTCATTCCTCCTCTCGCGATGCTTTTCCGGAATGACTTGTCAGCATACTGGCAAGCGATTCGGAAAAAAATCAGAGGACTTGATCAGGGGCCTCGTGGGCACCCTTGAGGAACCTTCCCCAGGGCCAGCCATGGACTTTATAAGATAGCATGGTCATTTTTCATCACCCCAAGAGACTCCATGTCGAATCCAACGTTGCGTCGTTGATTCGACCAGCCCGGATGCGCGAGGCGTTCTCCCGGATCGGAGAAGAAGTCCTCGAAATAACCGGGAATGGACCCGAGCGGGAAAAAAAATGGGCAAATCTTGAGGGGCGGATCAGCTCCCTTGCGAACGAGGGAGTGTTTTATTCGGAGTCAGTCAATGTGCCGCCAGCCCTGACCTGGCTTCGAAAGAAACCCCTTAGGATGAACTTCGATTACGACCTGGTTCAGTCTGTGCGGAATGCCGGAATTCCGACAGGCCTTTTCTACCGTGATATCCACTGGGGCTTTGAGCGCTCGGGGGGAG
>CAXEFH010000108.1:0-10512 GCA_963989605.1 uncultured Roseibacillus sp.
TTAATGATACGGCGACCACCGAGATCTACACCTCTCTATTCGTCGGCAGCGTCAGATGTGTATAAGAGACAGCCTCCCGCAAGGTCTCAAGGGCTGGATCGGAAAACTCTCCCGTATCGAGAGCAAGTGCCTTCTCAAACAACTCCCGGGCCCGCACCCGGCGCTCCTCCAGGATTCTCATTCCCTCAGTGGTCGCGATCTTGAGACGAACGAGCTGGCCATGATCTGGTGCCAGCATTTCCAATTTCGCGGTATGTTCCCCGAGTGCTATCCACTGCTCCTCCTTGAGAGCTTCCTCCGCCTCTTCAACCAAACTTCCGATCCGGTCACTCACCCTTCCTTCCTGAATAACCCTGATAAAACCTCTAATTTCCTGATGATTATCCTCGGTATCCCGAAGCTCCCCAAGCAGCGCCTCCGCCTCCTCCCAATCCCTCTCCTCCACAGCGGCCCTGATCGAACCTACAAGAAATCCAAGCTTCTGCCTCCGGGCCTCTGCTCTACCTTCTGCGATTCGCTCCAAGCCCAGCCGGACTGCCTCGGAGTCCGGCATGAGCGCGCCCAATTCTGCATACGTTGCCTCCGCGCTGCTCCAGTCGCGGCTTTCCAACGCAAGGCGGGCCATCGCTTCAAGGCCTGCGACAGCTTCCCGGTCGCGCAGATAGCCTCCCTCCTCAATTCGTTTGTTCCCATACCAGGCAGCAGCAACCACCACAACAACCGCAATCAGTGAAAGAGCAAGGCGGAGCCGCATGCCCCGCGCTCTGAGGGGTGGCTCACGATACCGCTCACCTCCTACAACTCGAAGGGCCTCCTCCAGCCGATTCAGCTCGTCCCGGAAGCTTTCCCGCAGACGCTCATCTCTGGTGCTGCTCACAAGAGCCTCCAGTTTAGCGGCAACCTTGTTGAAGTGTGGCAGATGAGGCGAGACCAGGGCACCCGGTTCGTAGCCGAGAACCCTCATGGCGTCCTCATAACTTAGCTCGTTCTGGACCGACTCCCTGCTCACCTCCCGAATCTTTGGACGATAGGGATCCTCCTTCCAATCCCAAAAGCCTTCGAAGTCACCCTGAGACCCGGCGCGGCCTGATGTCTCTTCCACTCATTGAGGTCCACCTGGCGCTGGACCCAAAGCACAGTTTTCTCCTCAAATCCATGATCCTCAATGATCTCTTCGGGCGAAAGCTGCTTCTCCACGTACAATTCAAGGATTTCATCAAGGACTTCGTAGGCCGGAAGCGTATCCTGATCCTTCTGATCCGGTCGCAGCTCTGCACTGGGAGGCTTTTCGATCGTATTCCATGGTATGATTTCTTTCTCCCTGTTGAGCCAGCGGGCGACACTGAAGACCCGCGTCTTCGGAAGGTCACTAATCACCGCCAAACCACCGCACATGTCCCCATAGATAGTACAATAACCAACCGCGAGCTCACTTTTATTCCCGGTTGTAAGAAGAAGATGATTGAACTTGTTGGAGAGCGACATCAGGTACATCCCCCGGATTCTCGCCTGCATATTCTCTTCGGTTACGTCCTCCGGCAAATCACCGAAGACGGGAGCCAGCGCAGCCCTGACAGCCTCAAATGTCTCCCTGATGGGGATCGTCTCACAACGAATACCCAGATTTCCCGCAAGCGCCAGAGAGTCATCAACGCTTCCCTCGGAGGAATACGGACTTGGCATAGTCACTCCGAGGACATTATCTGCCCCAATGGCCTCAACTGCCACGGCTGCCGTAAGGGCAGAGTCGATACCTCCACTCAGCCCTATGCAGGCAGTCTGAAATCCGCATTTAAGGATGTAATCACGCACACCCATCACGAGGGCGCGGAATACCTCCTCATCCGGATGAAGACGTTTCCACTCCCACTGGGCTGCAGTCGAACTCTCCGACTCAGGCATCACATCGACAACCGCGACTTCCTCAGCAAAGGACGCCAGCTGGGCACAGGGCATACCCTGGGAATTCATCACAAGTGATCCCCCGTCAAATACTAGTTGGTCGTTCCCTCCGACTGAATTGCAATACACCAGCGGGACTCCCGTCTTTTGTGAGAGCTCTCCAAGCAACTCTCTCCTTATTTCCCCCTTTCCGTAATGATAGGGTGACGCACTGAGGTTCAGGAGAATCTCGGACCCGGTTTCCAGGAGTTCCGTGACCGGATCGCGCCTGTAAAGGGATCGGTGGAGAAAGTCCTCGGTCCAGATATCTTCACAGATCGTAATCCCGATCCGGTGGCCACCCCATTCCACCGGATGACACTGCCCTGCCGGCTCAAAGTAACGCCGCTCATCAAAGATGTCATACGTCGGGAGGAGCGTCTTGAAAACCTTGGCCCTGATTTCGCCACCCACAAGGAATGCCGCTGCATTACGGAAGGGCTTCCCCGGCAAGTTATCCTCGTTGTGATCGATGTAACCAACTACGAGCGGCACCTCTCCAATTTCTCCCCTCAGGTGATCAAGCGCCTGCAGGCATTTGTCCACGAATCCTGACTTAAAGACCAGATCCCTTGGAGGATAGCCCACCAAAGCCATCTCCGGGACGAGAACCAGCTCAGCCCCCCCATCAAGGGCCTCACGGTAGGCGTTGACAATACGCTTAGCGTTCGCCGGGAAGTCCCCCACCGTGCTGTTGATCTGCGCCAGTCCGATCTTCATCTGTATTGCTAAACCTTTATTCCTTAAGTGGCGGACCACCTAATATTGCACTGCCGGACGGACTTGGAAACTGCGATTTGAGGCCGGCATGAACAAGGGCGATCTCAATCCTACCAGAGACCATACTTACCGAATGAGAGCGCATACCATCCCAGCAGGAAATTTGCTACCGCATGCATTACCACACAGGCACCGAGGCTTCTGGTCCAGACCGCGCACCCATACATCAGGCTGCCCCACACCAGAGCTGCCGCCCAGTCGGCAGGTCCGTGAATAAATACCACCAGGGCTGTCACAATCAGGTAGCTTTTCCATGAGGGCCTTCCGAACGGTCCAGCCCAGTAATTTCCATCGGGATTCAGCAGAAAGCGCATAAGGAAGCCCCTCCAGAGCAACTCTTCCACCAGAGAGACCACCACCACGGCCCGTAGCATGCGGAACAGCGTAACCGTCCACCAAGCCGCAGGACTCTCAAATATTCCCGGGTTGAAACCTTCACGGCGCGGGAGGATCCCCAGTGCCTGTTTCCAGCCACCCGGCTCCGCCTCGACCATCCCCCACCAGTCATACAGCTGGGTTGGCAAGATCCAGATTGCGATCCCAACCGCACCCAGTATTACTCCGAAAAGAAATTTTCGTGGCTCCCAGCGCAGCTCATAGTGACGCCACCAGAACACGAGCAGCAGGCCGGCCACCACTGTCTGGATCGGATAAATCCAGTGCTCCGGATAACGACGCCACCACGACAGGTAGACATGATCACGGAAAACGCTGTCAAGCGAACTAGTCACGGCGGTGAGGACTCCTCCCACCAGCATGAAGGCAACCAGCGGCACGACATGAGCAAGCGTGCGATCCTGCCTGAACCTTTCGAGGTTCATGAACGTGCAAGGGTGGAGACAAAGCGTTCCATGCGCTCCAACGCTTCCTTCAGTTGCTCAAAGGCTGTGGCATAGCAACACCGAAGAAATCCCTCCCCACTCGGCCCGAAGGCATCGCCGGGGACAGCCGCGACGTTTTGGGACTCCAGCAACTCCATGGCGAAGTCCCGGCTGCTCATCCCAAAGGCACGAATATCAGGGAATGCATAAAAGGCCCCACCCGGGGAGGAGCACTTCATTCCGATCTCATTCAATCGTCTCACCATGAAATCACGCCGCTCATGATAACTCACCCGCATCCGTTCAACCGAGGAGGCTCCATTCTCCAGAGCCTCGAGGGCGGCGGCCTGACTGGTCATCGGCGCGCACAGCATTGAATACTGATGTATTTTCATCATTGCCTCGGTCAGCGGGGCAGGAGCACATGCATACCCAAGACGAAAACCTGTCATCGCAAAAGCCTTGGAGAAACCATGCAGGAGGATCGTCCGCTCCCGCATCCCCGGGAGAGACACAATCGACCGATGTGGTTCGTCATCGTAGCGCAGTTCGCTGTAAATCTCATCAGTGATGACGATCAGGTCGTGCTCAACGCAGATCCTGGCAATCCCCTCAAGGTCCTCCGGGCAGATTACTCCTCCGGTAGGATTGGTGGGAAAGTTCAACATGAGAACCCGTGACTTTTCCGTAAGCCCTGCCTCAAGCGCTTCCGGCTTTAACCCAAAGCCATCCTCGATGTTCGTAGACACCGCAACCGGCACACCATGAGCCAGCACCACGCCGGGCATGTAGCTGACGTAACACGGTTCGTGGTAAAGAACCTCATCGCCTGGATTCAGGAGCGCCCTGAGCGCAAGGTCGAGAGCTTCAGACACCCCGACGGTCACGAGAATTTCAGAGGCGGGGTCATACTGGGCATCAAAGAAATCTCCCACATAGTCCGAGATTTTCCTCCGCAGGGACATCAGTCCCAGATTGGAAGTGTAGGATGTATTACCCCGCTCGAGTGAATAAATGGCTGCTTCCCGGATGTGCCAAGGGGCGGAATAATCCGGCTCGCCAACACCCAGGGAAATCACCTCGTCCCTTCCTTGCACGAGTTCAAAGAAATCACGAATACCAGATCGCGGCACAGCGGCCACCTGCCGCGATATTTTCGAGGGGTAGTCCATTCCTCCTAGGGCGCCACAGGCAACCGCTCTGGGTCTTCATCACCGCCAAAGGCAAACCCGTTCTCCTTATAGGTTTTCAATCTGAAATGAGTCGCGGTTGAAAGCACTCCCTCCATGGTGCTGAGCTTCTCTGAGACAAATCGGGCAACCTCCATGAGGTCTTCTCCCTCAACAACCAGCAGAAGATCATAGGATCCACTCATAAGGTAGCAGCTAAGAACCTGATCGAACTTCGCGATCCGGGCTGCAAGCCTGTCGAAACCACCGTCTCTTTCCGGAGTTAGTTTTACCTCGATGATACCGACCACTGCGGCGTGTCCTGTCCGGGCTTGGTCAATTACCGCCTGATACCCGAGAACGGTCCCATCGGATTCCCACGCAGAAATCTGCTCCCTGACAGCCTCTTCGGATACTGAGGCGCGCTCGGCAAGGTCTGCATTGGAAGAACGGCCATTGCGCCGGAGAATCTTGAGCAATGAATCGTTGGTCATGGGGAGGGGCTTCTAGGGTGATCTAACCGGCATGGCAAGCAGTAGCTGCGGCACCACCCCTCCAATACGCGCTCACTTCTGGACGACCGCACCGGCCTATCGAAGTCGGTCACCAAAGAAACACAGGGTATCCACAAAATGCCTCTCCCAGTAAACCCACTCGTGTCCCCCGGGAAATTCCTGATAAATATGCTCTACGCCCTCCGCTTGCAGGGAACGGTGCAACTCTCTGTTGGCATCCAGAAGATGATCATCCAGACCGCAGTCAAAGCGCATTGGCGGCAACGTGTTTCTGTTTGTCAGAATTGTCTGCAGGATATCAACCTTCTCTTCAGGACAACCCTCGGAAAGGAGAGACTCTTCAACTACCTTATCCAGTTCCCGAAGATCGGTTACCGAGGAGTGTGCGGAGATTGCCTGGAAATCCTCTCCGAACCGTGCCCCCAGGCTGAGGGCACCGAACCCCCCCATGCTTAATCCAGCGATAAACCGCGGCGATCTGTCGGATACAGGGGCACCCGCCTCCCGGGCGGCAGCGGGAACCTCTTCCACAATCCAGCGATCAAAGTCCTTTCCGTGGTGCGAAAAATACCCCGATCCGTCTCCCCATAAGCCATCACTTGGCATGGCCAGCACCATTGGGGGGACTTTGCCTTCCGTGATCATGCGGGCGGCTGTGAGATGGGCCCCAGCACAGGAGGCCCAACCCCAGTGAGAACTATAAATCCCATGTAACAGAATGACGAGAGGCAGGTCGCGCTCCGGAGCATCCGGTAGAAACACCGACATGTCCGCTCTTTGCTTCAGGGCCTCGCTCTTCACCGTGACGTGCCTCAGCCCGTCCTGCTCGAATCGGGAGATACTGGACTGTATGCTGTGGAATTTACTCACGGTTTCTCATGACGTCTCATCGGTCCGGTAGCCGCAGCGGCTCCTTCCCTCTTCTCGCTCGAGCCCAGTTCACCGACTTCAGAACAAATGGCAAGCGAACCAACCAGAGTTCGAGAGATTTTTTTCCGGGAAAACTCATCAGGAGTAAGCCCGCCAGAATGGTCAGGATCCCTTGGCCTGGCAAAGCGAGGAGGGCGACCCCGGCTAGCACGAGAGCAATTCCGAACAGGTTTCTGAGAACCAGAACGAGGCATCGATGAAACTCGAAATCCGGAGAAGGGTCATCGCTTTCTTCAGGGAGAAAGTATTCTGGCCTGATCAGCGAAAGAGCCCAAGGAGTGAGGACCAGGGCCGTCCCCAAGGATCCCACGGAAAGCAGCCCCAGAACGGCGAGAAGCAACTCATACTCTCGAAGCCATTCAATCATAAGTCTCGCAACAGGACTTCCTCCCGGGAGTGAGCAGGCTGCCGCAGAACCACATAACAGGGATTTTGGTCGTCTGCGGCTAATGACGCCATCCCGTTGATGATAAACGCTATCAGCATTAAAGTTACGGCAAGACTTTAGATGACTTTCCTCCCTCCTTGAGGATTTTGCGGTTCTTCAGGTCAAACGCCCCCCCGGTGCGGAGAGTTTTCCATTTATGCTCCGCAGGAGTTCCGAGTTTCCATTGTCGAGGATCATAGACCAGCACCGCTCCGTTCTCCTTGCCGATGACCTCAAAGTAATCTCCTGTCACAACGATGGCCACATCCTCGTCGATGCCGATCCCTAGCATTGCTGCCCGATCAAACTCCCGCCGCATCCTCTTTCCGGGGTCCTCAAGAACCTCGATAAGATCCCTCTCCCGGCCTCGCGCAATTAAATGCTGATCAATGGCGGTATTCCGGAGAAAGCCAAATCCGCGCTGGACGTCGCCTATCATAATCGTATTTCCACTGGTATCTCCTCTTGCGAGGAAAGACCCCTGAATTGTTGCCCCGGCGGATGAACCTCCAATGACTCCTCCCCGGGCAAGAACTTGATGAAATTCACTTTCAGACCGGGTTCCACCGTAGGCTTTGGTGAGCCTCCACTGCCTGCCTCCACCGAACCATACCCCGGTCGCCTCTTTGATAGGTTTAACGAAGTCCGCCTTATCGGCGAGAGCCCTGTCATGCGTATGCAGGACGGTCACTTCTGCTGCCTTCCATCTCTCACGGGCAAGCTTCGCCGCCCACGAGCGCCCGTAATCGTAGTCAGGGGAGCTTGATACGGCTGTTGGGATAATCACAATCCGTGCCTTCTTTCCTCCCGCGAGATCAACAAATCTCCCGAAAATATTGGCCATCTCTTTTCCTCCCCCGCCCATGATGACTAAATTTCCTTTTTCGGGGCCGACGGTGGCAAGGTCCTGCGCACAGAGGGATGTGGTGGCGAGGATACATGCTAACAAACCATTGAGATTGCGGCTCATACCTTGGCAGGATCTCTCGATCTTGAATCATTACAAGTGCACAAACGCACCGCCTTGACCAGCACGTCTCCAGTCATCAATCTACCCGCAGGGAGCGGTCTCGCAGGCCGCCGAAGCCTACACCCTGAATTAACACACCTTGCTCGTCGGGTGCGTGAGACGAAAAAAGCCCGTGTTGAGACAAGATTACATTCTTCGCGAAATTGAGCGCACCATAGAGTTCTGCCTGCGGGCCGCTGGTTTAAAAAAACCTGATATCATCGCGGACCTGGAGGAATTTATTGAGGAGAACTGCGAGTTGCTGACCGGATTACCACTCCAGACCTTGTTGGAGACCGAGGCTCCAAGACTGGTGGCCCTGCTTTACCATCCCGGGACAGCGAGGGTTCCTCAACTGGTTTCTGCAGGTGCATGGCTCTGTGAAGCCGCGGACCTCAGCCTCCTGTCAGGACGCCATAGCGAAGCACGTCGATTGTTTCATGAGGGAGTTCAGATCCTCTCGTTCATGAACTCGCAGCACGGCAACGATGACGGATTTTCTGCCTTACGGGGTCATCTCGAAATTCTTCAGAAGCGCCTCCCTGACTACCTGTTCGAACCAAAGACACATAACAGAATTTGCGACCTGCTTGCCGCAGGAGGGGCTACCGGGGCCAATTAATCTCCTCTCCAGAATCACATCTCTGGATCCTTGCCTCCTGGAGCAACCGCCCCTAGCCTTTCTCCATGGGAATCTCACCTGGCGATCTGATCCGTCACGCCGTGACCGGAGTGGTCGTAGTGGCAGTCGCCATCGTTGGTCTGAAAGCATGGAGCAAGCACAAGCTCGAAAAGCAAATTATCAGCGAATTGCGCGATCTCGCCCATCCGACGACCTCTTTTGAGGCAGCATACGACGAGGACGCCATCTCCTCACTCTTCAAGTCAATGGCTCTTCTGCACCAAACCAGGGTCGGCCTGAAAAAAGAACCCGGCGAAATTCTCCGGGAAGTCTTTCATGGATCTGACGACGGCGCACTTTTCGGCAAAGCAGAATCCGGAAGCAATGCCTCTGTGGACCCGCAGGCGGAAGTGATCGGAAAAGGTCTGCTGCGTAACTATCACCACTGTCTCCTCCTGGGTATCTTTTCCGACAGCGAAAATATCCAGAACCTCGCGAAGGGGAAAACCCCGATCATCACCTCAGGGCCCGACTCAAATTCTAAGGCTACGATCCGGTTCATCATCGATCCGGCAGTGTCGCCCGGGGTCGAGGGGATTATCCCCAACATGATTATATCTCCACCCAATGTTGACGAGGGCAGCACGCCCACCGATATGCAAATCAGTCAGGCAAAGGAACTGGTACGAGCTCTTTACGACGCACGCGTCATTGACCGCGATACGGGTGACCGCCTGAACCAGCACTACGAATCTTTCAGCTCGAGCCCGGAACCTGCCTCCGTGCCCGAATCTTCTGAGAGCCCCGTAGAAGAACCCCGGGTCACACCCCCCGAGGACACCGCCCCGGAAGAGGAGGCCCCGGACCCGGAGGTCTGCCCCTTTGATCAGCCTTTGCCCGACGAGGGATAAAATATCTGTCTCCCGCGCCATTGAACGCGTTCCGCGGATCGCATGAACCTCTTTGCAGGGATGTCTCAGACGTGAAATTGAATCATCCGGTCCTAGCGAGCCTCATGGATGATCCGTGTGATCCTCAAGGCTATCTCAAGAGCAGCGGCTCCCTGCGATCCGGTAACTGCCGGTTCCTCATGGCCTCGGACTGCATCAGCAAAAGCGCTTAGCTCGGACATCAGCGGTTCGGAGCGGTCGACCTCGACTTCCTCGGTCTTGATATCTCCCGACTGCGTCCAGAAAACCCTCCCGTTCTGCTCCTGATAGTCGAGTGAAAGATAACAATTCTCCTGAAAAACCCTTATTTTACGCATGCGTTCAGGGCTAATCCGACTCGCTGTCACGTTCGCGACACAGCCGTTCTCAAAACGCAACCGTGCGTTGGCTATGTCCTCATGTGTAGTGAGGACCGGAACACCAACCGCATCAATGTGCACGAGTGGGGCCTGGACGAGGTGCAGAATGATCTCAAGATCGTGAATCATCAGATCCAGCACTACCCCAATATCGAGGCTTCTGTTGGGAAAGGGAGAAAGCCGGTGTGCCTCAATGAATCGAGGCCGATTCAATCGATCTTCGAGCTGCCTTAGAACAGGATTAAAACGCTCAATGTGCCCCACCTGAAGCACCCTCCCCGTGCTTGCTGCCAGCTGGACAAGTGTTTCGGCCTCTTCCTCGCTCGATGCAATCGGTTTTTCGACCAGAAGATGGATTCCCATGCGCAGAAGTTCGCTCCCCACCGCAAAATGCCCCTCAGTGGGCACTGTGACACTGACAGCGTCACAAAATTCTGAGAGTGCCTCCAGAGAATCCACCGCCCGACCACCAAACTCTGCTGCCAGATCCTCTGCCCGACTGCGGTCTATGTCGTAAACACCTTCAAGCTCAACCCCATCCAGCAATCCATAAACTCTCGCATGATTCCTCCCCATGGACCCCGCACCTGCAATTCCCACCCTTAAATTCATACTGTTTCTTGGCAGAATACACAGGATGCAGCAAGTCCCGGAGTTCTGAAATCTTGCCACGATAAAGTTTCTAAGCTTTTCTATGTCCCAGACGTTACAAATTAGAAATGAGCCTTCATGCCCAACTCAGCCCGGAAGCAGAGGCACGCCTTCAGGCCCAGAAGAGAAGCTCTGTCATTACATCGGTAATGATAGCCCTCCTCATCATGGCCCTCGTGATTCTGACCCTGCTCTTTATTTTGCTGCCAAACCTTCTCATTAAGTCTCCCACTATCGTTGCCTACCAGGCTGGCGCGCCTGAGGAGGAGAACATGGACTGTCTCTTATACACATCTCCGAGCCCACGAGACAGGCAGAAATCTCGTATGCCGTCTTCT
>CAXEFH010000109.1:0-10441 GCA_963989605.1 uncultured Roseibacillus sp.
TAATGATACGGCGACCACCGAGATCTACACCTCTCTATTCGTCGGCAGCGTCAGATGTGTATAAGAGACAGATTGCACGGCGACCAGCTTCGACCGAAGCTCTGGAATGAACCTTCGAGGCATCACACTCTTCCTATGGTCTTCAGCAATGGCAATGAGCCAGCCGTCATGGCCTCCCGGTGAGCCGACAAGCAGCAAGGTGTTCAATGAGCGGGTGACTGAAACATTCCGGCATGGAGTCAGTCCCGATTGGGGCTACGAGACTCCCCAGGAGGATACTTTGGTGGTGGTTCATCCTCGGGAACCACGTGAGAAAGCTCCGCTCTATGTGGTCCTTCACTCGGCTGGGCACGATGTGTTTTCCTGTGTCGATTGTACGAAAACCTTGGGAAATCATGACATCTACAGATCGCCGGACGACCATTACGGACTGTATCTTGATTGTCGGAAGAATCGCCGTGATTGGTGGTGGGGAGGTATGCATCGCAGGGACAAGGGCTTGACCGAAAGGAATTCGGGAGGCGAAACAATGCCCGTTGAAAAACGGGTGATCGACTCGGTGAGATGGGCGATCAAGCGTTTCAGGATTGATCCGGAAAGAGTCTATCTCTCCGGCAATTCTATGGGAGGAAGCGGAACGCTCGGGATCGGTATGAGGCACGGAGATGTCTTTGCGGCGATCAAGGCGAATGTGCCCGCCGGCATAGAGCATGTCGCAGAGCGTCTTTTTTTCGAACCGAGGGAAATTCCGGCTGCTTTAAAGATCCCTGATCCTCCCATCTGTATTAACTACTCGGCTCAGAACGATGGATGGTCCGCCGGGCACGATGTCTTTGCCCGGGCGATGGAGGAACGAAAATATGCGCTTCTTTTCTACTGGGGTCCCTTTGGACACGCGAACAATTCTGAGCGAATTAAGATGGTTAATGACCTGATCGATTCCTTTGACTGGCTCAGTGTCCGCAAGAACGAGGCCTATCCGGTTTTTACGCGGGCATCCGGAAACAGTGTGCTCCCGTGGCCAGACAACCTCAACAGCAAGGAGGCAGGGCATATGAATGCGTTCTTCCGCTGGAGGATCCAAGAGGATAGCCCTGAAGCAGGCATCATGTCTCTCTTCCTCGCAGGGCCGGAGGATCTTACGACGCGGTTTGTCATTCCCGCTGAATCCGATGCGGACGTCAGTCTTCGGCGCTTTCAGAAGTTCAGGGTCGCTCCCGGGAAGGCCTTTCAATGGGTCTTCGTGAAGGAGAAAGGCGAGGGCAGGGCAGATGAAGCGGGCTTGATTACCATCCCGGGACTTAAAATTACGAGAGCCCCAGTTACTCTGAAGGTCTCCCAGCAGGAGAAGGCGGGAGCGAAAGATCCTAAGTCCGCACGGCGAAGACAGGTGGAGGGCAAGGGGTGGCGCTTGGACAAGGCCGGGACTCGAGAGCAGTCGGGGCCGAGGGTATTGTTAATAGGCGATTCCATCCTGAGCGGTTACCGCAAGGTCGTGTTCAAGGCACTTGATGGGGTAGCCCATGTGGATGCATGGGTGAATCCGCACTGGCAGTCCAAGAATACGAATGCCCTTCTTGCGGATCTTCTCGAGCAGAACGGTCCCTATGATGTGGTTCATTTCAACATGGGACTACACGGATGGCCTGAAGGTCGGATCAAGGAGGGAACCTTCCGTCCCCTGACGAGGGGTTATGTGGAGGTTCTCAAACAGAAATTTCCTGCCGCACGGCTGATCTGGGCGAATAGCACTCCCGTTACAATGCAGGGAGACACCTCCCGTTTCGATCCAGAGATAAATCCGGTGATCCTGAGACATAATGCGATGGCAGAGGAGGTTATGGGGAGAGCTGGTGTGCTGGTGAGTGATTTCCATGGGATCCTTGCAGGGAGATTGCATTTAGCCAAGGGTGACAGATTCCATTGGACCGGTCCGGCCTACAAGTTACTTGGCGAGGCAGCCTCGACATCAATCCTCACGGCCTTGAAATCAACTGTCGGTGATCGTTCTTCCCGGTAAAAAAGGAGGCAGTGTTCTCAATGGAGTGAGATCGTGGAGGCCTTGGTTCTAAGATTTTTTTGTGATGCAGGACCCGGATCTCACTCCATTGATTGACTGCCTGTTACTAGGTTAACCGTGCTGATCGGGGTTATTTTTTTTATTATGCATGATTTTTAATCATGTGCCGAATGGGCCCTTAAATTAGTCTCCGTAAAGAGGGTGCTGGCAAAGGGCTTCGCCACCCTTACGATCTCCGCTCCATGAAACTCGCTCAGACCTTTCTAGTCGCTCTGCTTGTCCTGAGTCCGGCCGCCACTGTGCTTGGAAATTCCTTTGTGATAGAACCGGCGAGCGGTAGAAAGCTCTGTCGATGGGACGGAATAAATCTCCAGTCCTACAGCAGCGGGAGGAAGTTGTTTCGATGGAAAGGGCAGAAGGTCATGCGTTACGACAATGCCCGGAAGGCTCTCAAGGTTCAGGGTGTGATTCCAGTAGCCCTTGTCATTGCGCTGGTCACCGGGCAGGTCTAGGAGGGTTCGTGTTGCTATGAAGCTGGTCCTGCTCTCCTTATCGCTTTTCGCCCTAATCTCACGCGGATCTCCGGTGGAGGGGCGTTCTCCGGATCGGACGAGAGTGAAACCTGACATGCACGAAGGAGTAGTGAGGGAAGCTCATCTCCAGTTTACGCATGTTGACCGGTTCAAGCGCCGGCGATTGACTCTGGACCTTTACCGGCCAGAAAATGGCGCGGGACCATTTCCTGGGGTGGTCATTTATTTCGGTGGGGGATGGCAGAACGGTCGCCCGGGGATTTTCGCCCCTCTCGCGCAGGCCTTAGCCCAGCGGGGTTATGTGTGCATCGTGCCCGAGTATCGACTGAGTGGGGAAAAACCTTTCCCTGCAGCAGTCCATGATTGCAAGGCGGCGATCCGGTGGGCCCGGGCCAATGCGAAACGCTATGGGATTGCTCCAGACCGAATCGCGACCCTTGGAGGGTCTGCTGGTGGACACCTTGCCGGGTTCATGGGTGCGACCAATGGGATCGCCCGGTTTGAAGGGGAGGGGGACCATCGAGGAAGCTCTTCCGAGGTGCAAGCCTCAGTGGTGATGTGTGGGCCGATGAGTCTTCTCCTCCCTCATATCGTGGAGCGGGTGGAGAAGGCCGCTGCAAAATCCGAGGGAGACGCCATCATGGCTTTCATGGGCGGGGCCCTGCCCGGGAGGAACAGCAGGATTTACGAGGAGGCTTCTCCCCTGACCCATGTCGGCAAGCATGCCCCCCCGATGCTTTTCATTGATGGTGAACTCGACCGACCCGGAGTAAGGCACAACGACTTCCGGGCTCGTCTTGCGGAGTGCCGGATCCCTCACGAGTTCATCGTGATGCCAGGTGCCCCCCATCCGTTCTGGAGCATGAGGGAGTGGTTTGGACCCACGATTGATGCCGTGGACAAATTTCTATCCACACATATGCCGCCGAAAAACAAGGTTGGCTCCGAGTAAGAGGATGGATCTGGACCTTTGCCATGGTTTCAAAGGTCTGCTCGGATTGGATTGGCCGGCAGTTCATACTTCAAAAATGGGGACAACGCCGTATCAAGGACTTCAGCATGCGAATTCTCATTGCCTGCGATAAATTCAAAGGATCGTTGTCGGCATTGGAAGCTTGCCAGGCCTTGCGCGATGGCTTCTCGGACGAGGATTCCTCATTGGATCTTGTCGTCTGTCCCGTGGCGGATGGGGGGGAGGGATTTGCGGAAGCCATCGTGAGTGCGCAGAATGGAAGGTGGCACTTCTGCGAGGCGTCTGATGCTCTCGGACGTCCCATAGAAGCAAGATATGGGATGATCGACAGGCCGGATAAAAAGCAGGCAGCTGTCATCGAGATGGCCGAGGCCAGCGGCTTATACCGGATCCTCGGATTGTCTCCGGATGTGCTTCGCTCCTCGTCCTTTGGAACAGGATCCCTGATTCGTAGCGCGGTGGAACAGGGCGCACAGAGGATTCTGCTAGGGATTGGCGGTAGTGCGACCAATGATGCCGGGATCGGGGTGCTTGCTGCCCTCGGGGTGAAATTTCTAAACGAATGCGGCGAGGAACTCGATCCAATCCCAGCTTCTCTGGAGGCGCTTGCCGAGGTTGATTCAGAAGGGATGATCAGCCTGCCTCCCATTGACGTTGCTTGTGATGTAGAGAACCCCCTGCTTGGACCAAATGGAGCGACGATGGTCTACGGACCGCAAAAGGGAGCTTCGGAGGACGAGTTGCAACTTCTTGAGGCAGGGTTGGGCCACCTCGTGGAAGTTTCGGGGCTTGGGGAGTTGGCGAAACAGCCAGGAACAGGAGCTGCCGGAGGACTGGGTTTCGGGCTGCTCGGCTTCGCTGGTGCCCAGTTGCGTGAGGGGTTTGAAATGGTGGCAGAGGCTCTGGGCCTGGCAGATCAGGTAGCGCAGTGTGATGTGGTGCTGACCGGGGAAGGATCGATTGACAGGCAAACCTTTGATGGAAAGGCGCCCATGGGTGTGGCGCGGTTGGCGAGAGCCTCCGGGAAGAAAGTGATCGCGGTGGGGGGCAGGGTTAAAGACCTCCCCTCGGGTCAGAACACCTTTGACCAGGTTCTCTCGCTGGAGGCGCTGGGGTTAACGGAAGCGGAATCCATGGGGCGTGCAGGAGAATTGCTTCGAATCATTGGGGCTGGATTAGCGAAAGAGTTCACCAGGCTCAGGGGGCACTAGCCGGGCACTATGGACTGGATCTTTCCGGGCCATTCCCTATGACCACAGGAAATGAGCGCTGGTCCAATTGAAGCGGTGTTGTTGTTTGCAGGGCAGGGAGCACAGCGAGTGGGAATGGGAAAGGATCTTGCCGAGGTCTTTCCATCCGCCGCGAGGGCATTTGAAATGGCAGATGCCGTTCTTAGCCGTTCCCTGAGTTCAATTGTGTTTGATGGTCCCGAGGAGGACCTGACAAGGACCGCAAATTGTCAACCAGCTCTTTTTGTGCATGGTCTCGCCCTCCTTGATGTTCTCAGGGAGAAGGTGCCCAACCTCCAACCGGTCGCGGCGGCGGGACTATCGCTCGGTGAAATGACTGCTCATACCGCAGCGGGTACTTTTGAATACGAGGAAGGACTGCGGCTTGTTGCGCAGAGAGGAATTTTCATGGATGAGGCGTGCGATGCAACGGATGGTGCGATGGCGGCAATGATCGGGGGCGATGAGAAGGCGGTCCGAGAGTTAGCTGGATTCTGTGAAGTCGATGTGGCGAACCTCAATGCGCCGGGCCAGATTGTTCTTTCGGGTAATTCGGAGGGAATTGACAATGCGGTGTCTCTTGCAAAAGAGTATGGGATTCGGATGGGGCGGAAACTCAAGGTGGCAGGGGCGTATCACTCGAGCCTGATGGCAGGTGCTCAGGAAAAACTTGGGGAGGCTCTCGCGGGCGCCGAAGTGGCGCAACCTGGTATCCCCGTGATTAGTAACTTTTCGGCTCAGGCGGCGGAAACACCGGAAGGAATACGGGAGACTCTCACCTCACAGGTAACAGGTTCCGTGCGTTGGGTCGCATCGATGGAGCTGCTCCTCGCCCAAGGTCACCGATTGTTTATCGAGCTTGGTCCCGGTAAAGTACTGTCTGGCCTCATGGGTCGCATTGATGCGGAGAAAACGGCCGAGATTCTTGCTGTCGAGGATCTTGAGAGTCTTGAGGAGGTTTCCATTCGTCTCTCGAAACCCAGCTAAGCCGCTTGGCATCAGCCGATGCCGCTGATTCCCGATTTTAGATTTGCCAGTTTGCCCTGCTAGGCCTAGCGTGCGCCCCACTGAACGCGGAGCGGTAGTTCAGTTGGTTAGAACGCCGGCCTGTCACGCCGGAGGTCGCGGGTTCGAGTCCCGTCCGCTCCGCCACTTTCACCCTATTTTCAAGGGTTTTTACGACAAGGCGGGCCGCTGGTGTCCCAGGAGAGCTGCGATCAGGGCTGGAGGTTTACGGTTCACCATAGGCGGTTCATGTAACAGAGATTAGGTGCAGGACCGGGGTTTCTGACCATAGCTGGCATGGTTCCCGCTTTGGATTCGTAACAAAGGAGCAACCTGTGAAACTAATTGCCGCACTTCGATCACTGTCCCAAACACTCATGAGATCCTCACAAGTCCATCGAAACCGCCGGTTGATCTTGGCGGCATGTAGCCTGCTCGTCTGCACCGTTGGTTTGCAGGCCGCCAACTTCCACCCCATTGTTGCGGTTGGTTCCAACATGAACGACGGCAACCCCGGGGGAAATCCGATCAGCAACATCATCCAGGGGCCCGGCATCGGCTTCGATGCCGCTGAGCCTCACAACCGAGCAGGTGGCGTCTGGTATACGGATGCACCGGGGGGCTTTCCCTCTGACTATGTCGCCGTGCACGCCGGGCCAGAACACCTTTGGTTCGATTTAGGGTTGGACGTTACTTTGGCCGAGATCAGCTACTGGGGCTACTCCACCGGCAACGCCAATGGAGTGAAGGGCTTCAACGTGAGTTTCGCCACCGAGGCCGAGGGCGGAGCCACCGGGCTCGGAGACGAATCCTACGGCACGTCGATCACGGCGAATCCCTCCTTTGAGGCGGCCATTGATACCGTGCCTCGCCAGAGCTTTAGCTTCAACCCGGTGACGGCTCGCTACGTGCGGGTGGAGGTGACTTCTACGCACTTCAGCAATGGCGGCTTTGGTCCGCCAGCAGGGGGCGACCGGGTGGGCGTTGGTGAAATCGCCTTTGAGGAGGTGCTTATCTCGCCTGATCCGCAAATCTCGATCGAGTCGGAGATCTCTCTTCCTTTGTTTGCCATGGTGGACGTCTTTGATATCCCGTTGGGTAATGCCGGAAATTCGGAACTATTGATCACTTCGGTGAATCTGGCAGGTCCCAACGCGGACGCCTTTCGAGTGCCCTCTTTCCCGTCCAGCCTCGGGCCTTTTTTGGAAGACGTTATCGAAGTGCAATTCAATCCTAATGGGTTGGTGGGGCCGGTTTCCGCCACGCTGCTGATCTCCAGCAATGATCCGGATGATGCCGTCCGGGAGGTGCTCCTCATTGGAACGGTCCCTCCTACCGAACGGGATATAGTGGTTCCGGAAGAAGTTGATCTTGGCAGGATTTTGTCTCAGGACACCTTTGAACTTACTATCTCGAACGGCGGGGGATCGGATCTCACCATCGGCGCAGTTAGCTTCACGGGACCGAACGCGGGAGCATTCAGCGTGGTCGACCCACCCGGGTCGATTCCAATGCTCAGTGACATATTCCTCCAAATCGAAATCGATCCCGCAGGACTGGACGGGCTAATCTCAGCCACGCTTCAAATTGAGAGTAATGATCCCGATACTCCTACGGCAGAGATTCAGATCATTGCTGAAGCTCTGGGTGATCCGGATCAGTTCTATCCAATTTTAAGCGTGCAAGCCTCCTCCTCCACCAACGATCTCTGGCCGGCTTCCAATCTGATCCAGGGACCCGGCGTGGGATTTTCTGAAGTGCAACCGCACGAGAGGACGGCAGGTGGCCCCGGCGGGTTGTGGGTTACGGGTGCTCCGGGAGGTTTTCCATCTGACTATATTGTGGTGGCAGGGACTCCAATCCTCGTGTTTGATCTAGGCGAAAACGTTCCTCTCTGTGAGATCAGCATCTGGGGATACTCGTCCTCGAATTCGAATGGATTGAGCGAGTTTAGTCTCCGCTTTGCCTCAGAGGCCGATGGCCCGAGCGGATTCGGAACGAGCATCGACTTCAATCCCAGCTATGGAGGAATCGATTCTGGAGCGCTGCCTAATGAAGACTCCATTTCGCGCTTCAGCTTTCTCTTTGGTCAGGAGGTTACTGCGCGTTATGTTGAGTTGACCTGTCTTGATAATCACTTCATTGCCCCGGGGACCGGGGCTGGTGGGGAGATCCCCGGAGGGGACCGGGTCGGCATCGGTGAAGTCGCTTTTGAGATCACGAGCTGTGAAACGCCCACTTTTTTCTTCAATGTTGAAGATTCCGGTGAGGATCTGATCCTGACCTGGGACAGTCAGGAAGGCTTCCTTTACAACATTCGGAGCGAGACCGAACCAACCGATGGCCCGCCCGCGAATTGGCCGATCTACGATGGGTTCATGGAGATTGCGGCGACTCCTCCGCGCAACAGGCTCATCATTCCGCGTCCGGTTGATCCGCTACGGCTCTTCGTGGCTGAATCGTTCCCGGTCCCGCCCGTGGAGGTCTTTGCTGACGATTTCGAGAGTGGCCCGGGTGACTGGGAAGTTGGCTCCCCCGGGGCAGCCGGAACAACTTGGGAACTTGGATCGCCATCTCAGGGCGGGCCCTCGGCTGCCAATAGTCCGGTGAATTGTTTTGGAACGAATCTGTCGGGGCGCTACGAAATCGAAGCTGATGTCTGGTTACGTTCGCCGGCAATTGACCTCACCACGGCCACCGAGGCGACCCTGAGGTACGCCCGTTTTATTGATATCGAGGACGTCTTTGATTTTGGCTCAGTCTCGATTCTAGATGCAATCGACAACTCTCTCATTGCAGATATCGAGACGGGTATCGATGGTCTTTCGATCGAATGGGAGGATTCCCGGCATTCCCTGCCGGCAGCGGCCATGGGTAAGATGATCAGGATCCAGTTTCGTCTTGAATCCGACAACTTCGTGGATCCCACCGAATATTTTGGGTTCTACGTGGACGATGTGCAGGTGACTGCCCGCTAGATTGAGCAGCGCGCCTACTTCGCCTTGCGCGCACGCGATTTTGCGGCGACCGTAACCACATAACCCCTCCAGTCTTGCATCCGTCACCAGAGTGTTCTCACTCTCTATGCGGGTGGCTTTCCTTCTCATGAATCGCCCCGTTTTTATTAAGGCGGCTGTCGCCGTGGTCCTCGGCGTTGCTGCCGCTTCTTCCGCTGGAGCAGCCAACTTTCATCCGATCAACGGCATCACAACTTCATCGACCGGCGACCTCTGGCCGGTTTCCAATCTGATCCAGGGACCGGGATTAGGATTCGCGAATGCTGAACCTCACGATCAGACGGGAAGTGGTTCGAGCGCTCTCTGGGTTACTGGTGCGCCGGGAGGTTTTCCGTCTGACTATCTAGCGGCGGCAGGGGTGCCGGTCCTGATTTTCGACCTTGGAAGCGATGTTGCACTCTCTGAGATCAGCGTCTGGGGCTACTCGACCACCAATGCCAATGGCGTGAGTCGCTTCAGCCTGCGCTTTGCTACGGCGGCGGAAGGGACGGAGAACTTCGGGTCGTCGATCTCGATCCGCCCGGCTTTCAACCCCATGATTGGGGCTACCTCCCGGCAGAGTTTTTCTTTTGGTCAATCCGTGACGGCCCGCTACGTCGAGATGTCCTGCGAGGATAACTTTTATTCGAATGGAGGTAACGGACCACCACCTGGAGGTGATCGTGTCGGGTTGGGGGAAGTCGCCTTTGAAGTTGTCGCTCCTCCCTCCGGGCCTCTCATTGATCTGTCGGCCAATGTCGGCCTGGATCTCGATGGCTCGGTGCAGACCTTCGATGTTCCAATCGGCAACCTTGGAGGGACCGAGGTCCTCACTATTAACGGAACCTCGTTCACAGGAGTGCATGCAGAGGCCTTTTCCGTGTTGTCAGCACCTGCGTCCCTGGCACCAGGAGGTGATGGTATTATCCAGGTCAGCTTCAATCCGACCGGCCTCTCCGGAACGATCTCAGCCGGACTGCAGGTGCAGAGTACTGATCCGGATACGCCCACTGCGGTGGTGGGCTTGAGTGGCTTCCTTCACGACCCGAAACTGGTGGTGGCGAGGAGTTATGATTTCGGGGAGTTCGCTGCTGCGGAGGGAGCGCAGAGTGGGTCCTTGCCCTTCTCGAATGCGGGAGGAGGACGGACCCTGACGGTCTCTAACACCTCCATCAGTGGTGCTGACGCCAATCATTTTACGGTCACTGCGACTCCCTCCAATCTCCTGCCGCTGACGACGGGATTCATCAGTTTGAGTTTCGATCCGCTCGGCGAAGAGGGCGAATTCGATGCCCAACTGACCATCACCTCGAATGATGCTGCCGATTCCACGGCGATTGTGAATCTTGCCGCCCGGGTAGGTGATGTGATTCCAAATTCGGGAGTACGCATCAATGAATTCATGGCGAGCAATGGGCTGACCCTTTCAGATGGTGATGGCAACTCCTCAGATTGGATTGAAATCTACAACGCCGGTCCCGGAGTAGCCGATCTCACCGGGTACTACCTGACTGATCAGATGGGCAATTTGGAGAAGTGGCGGTTTCCGTCCAGCACTACCATCCCTGCAAATGGCTATCTACTCGTCTTCGCATCCGGCCAGAGTAGCGATGACCTGTCTCTTATACACATCTGACGCTGCCGACGAATAGAGAGGTGTAGATCTCGGTGGTCGCCGTATCATT
>CAXEFH010000110.1:0-10440 GCA_963989605.1 uncultured Roseibacillus sp.
GGCATCCAATCGATGACACGAGCTCCGTAACCTGCAACCGCAGACAGTCGGTTTTGTCGTTCAAGTTTCATGACTTCATACGACATTCTAGGAATACGACTGACCAATCGTTCGTAATCGATACTCGACGGGCTCAAAATTACTACTTCGTGACCGCGTCCAGCTAAATCTCGTATTGCATGAGGAACAGCTCCATCACCCTCTAGGCTTGAGATTACGAAAACTGGACTTCCTCGACTGAATCTTGGCGCGAGCGAATTTCATGTGATCACCAGGGTCATACTTCCTGCAGTGCTGTATGACATTCTCAATGGGCTGCGGCTCGCGATCGGGATCGCGTGGGTAGTCATTGTTCCGGCCGAGTATCTGGGGGTCTCGAGCGGATTGGGTTATGCAATTAATGATGCCCGGGATACTCTTGAATATGACACTCTCGCTGCATACGTCATCGCGATCGGGTTTATTGGCTACATGCTCGATAGCAGCTGCGCTTTCTTGAACAAGAAACTCAACTGGACTGGCGAGTCTTGACTCTCCAGTCCGCAAAACACCAAACAAAAAAAAGAAAATGGACCCAGTTAAAGTAATCGTTCCGATCGATCTAGACGGTTTGAAAGCCCTTTCAGAAAAGGGAAAAGAGAACCCCACTGCCGTTCGGACATTGAAATGCAAGACGGTGCAAACCGATAAATTCAGGCACGAAAATTACATCCGCGATCTTGACGCCCACATCGTCGATGAGCCTCCGGGCCTTCTCGGGGATGACACGGCTCCAAATCCCTCGGAAGCTGCTCTTGCGGCCCTCGGTTCCTGTATTGCGGTCGGTATTCATGCCAACTGCGTCATGAAGGGAATCGATCTCCACAAGCTGGAACTCGAACTGGAGGGGGACATCAATATCTCCGCAGTGTGGGGGACTGGAGACCTTGGAACCGAGAAAGTAGTAGGTTTCAGCGATATTCGCGTCAAAGCCTACGTGGAGGGAAGCGCGCCGCAGGAAGAACTTGATGAGATCGTCCAGCACGCAAACGTGTGGTCCCCGGTTGCAAATACCATGAGGCTCCCCGTGAACATGACGGTAGAGTCGGTAGCGCCAGCAGCTTCCTACTCCATTTAGACTGCCTCTGCTCCGGCAGGCGCAGAATCCTAAAGCTCCATCCAAAGAAAGCATGTCAGCGACTACCCTCGAAGCAAAGCCCTCAGCTGAAACGCTTGAAGCGATTATCAGGGACAAGCTCCGGCCCGACGTCCAAAAAATCGACCACGAAGGTTTCTACCCGGAAGAATTTCTTCGGGCCTATGGTGAAGCGGGAGCCTTCGCTCCCGTGGCTAAGCCAGGAAACCTTTACGAGGCTATTGATAATTGTGCCCTTGTTGGAGAAACTTGCGGGTCTACCGCGTTCTCAATTTGGTGTCATAATACGTGTCTGTGGTATCTCACCAACACAGAGAATTCAGTCCTGCGCGAACGGTATTTGAGCAACCTTTCCTCTGCCAAGCAACTGGGTGCCACAGGACTTTCAAATCCGGTCAAGTCCTTCTTTGGAATTGAGAAGATGAAGCTGAAAGGCGAACGAACTCCAAGCGGTTTTCGGGTGAAAGGGTCCCTGCCGTGGGTTTCGAATCTTCTCGAGAACCACGTCTTTGGGGGAATCTTTAGTACGGACGAAGGTCCCGTCTTCGCTCTCTTTGACTGCTCAAAGCCTGGAGTTCGTCTCCGTCCTGCGGGGCCGTTTATCGCGCTCGAGGGCACTGCAACTCAGGCGGTCAGTTTTCTGGATGCGGAAATCCCCCAGGAAATGATCCTCGCGGAAGACGCCAAGGCTTTTGTGGCCAGGGTGAAAGCGGGGTTCATTATGCTGCAGCTCGGGATCGGCCTCGGACTCATGCGTGGGGCGATCAAGGACATGGAAAGGGCGAACATGACCTTGGGTCATACGAATTGTTATCTACCCGACGGCCCCGAACACTTTCAGGAGGAGCTGAGAGGCCTCGAAGAGCGGACCAAGGTCTTAGCCGCTGACCCTGTGCATTCAGCCACGGAAGTGGAGGTCTTCAGGAAAGTGCTTCAGCTACGCCTCGATGCCGCAGAGACCGCGCGGAAAACCACGTACGCGGGTTTCCTGCATCAGGGGTCCCGTGGATATTTGGAGCGAGGGAGTGGTCAGAGGCGTGTTCGCGAAGGAATGTTTTTCGATATCCTCAGTCCTTCGACCAAGCACCTACGCCAGTGGATACAATCCTTAGAGCCTCAGTCAGCCTGAACAGCGAAAGTCTTACTCAGACCGTGTCACGATATGCCAAAGCTGAAGAAATACTCTGTAACCACCGCACTTGAGAGCGGGCCGTTGGCTCAAACCTCAATCGGTGAACACACGCTCCTGCTCGATCAGCCCGTCGCGGCGGGAGGGACCGACTTGGGGCCAACTCCCGTCGATGCCTTTCTTGCCACCATCGGGTCCTGCCTCGGAACGATAGCTCGCCTCGTGGCGCACCAGAAAAAGATCACGCTCGAGAAGATGGAGTTCAAAGTCTCCGGGGAATTCGATGTGGATATTCTTCTTGGGCGATCTGAAGAAGGGGAGGCTGGGTTCCAGTCACTGAACGTCGATGCGGTCCTCGAAAGCCCGGACCTCGACGAGCAGGGAAAAATCGGATTCCTCAAGGAAGTGGACCGCCGATGTCCGGTTTCACAGACGGTTCTTAATGGAGCTCCGGTTTCCATCAATCTAAGCCAGGAACTCGTGGAAGCGTGAAAGACCGGGGGCGATCTTAGCCCGGTAAAGTTAACAAGATTATACAAACCAAAATACGATGATGACCAAACTTGAAATGACCGAAGCCATCATGGCTGCAAAATCAGAGAAAGAACTTACCTGGAGCGCAATATCCGAAGCCGTCGGCCTCTCCGAGATCTTCATTACCTCGGCCTGTCTGGGACAAAACAGCCTGCTGCCGGAGGACGCCTCCAAGTTAGTGGACTTTCTGGGCCTTGACGCGGGGGTTGCGAAGGCTCTCACCGTTTGTCCGATGAAGGCGAGCGACATAGATAATGTGTCGAAGGATCCGCTGATCTACCGTTTTTTTGAGATCGCCTATGTCTATGGGGGAGCGATGAAGGAAATCATCCACGAGAAATTCGGGGATGGGATCATGAGTGCGATCGACTACACCTGCGAAATTGAGAAAGAGGAGGATCCCAAAGGGGATCGGGTGGTGGTAACGATGAACGGAAAATTCCTCCCCTACAAAAAGTGGTAGAGAGATCGAGGGAGGCTTTAACCACGGGCGATACACCCTTTTGAGAAGGATTCTTATGTTCAGAGCCTGCGATTTAGAAATCCATGAACCATATTAATGCACCGCATAAGAATAATTTGGCCGGCCGCGTGGTGTCGCACGCCGAATCGGCACATCCCCTGCTGTCTTGTAACAGACAAGACCAACCCATCTGAGATATGAAAACAAAAAATACAAAACCAAAGCTGCTATTGTCCATGGCGATTGTAGCGATGCCCGCCCTCCATCTGTCATCGGGGGCTAAGGCGAGCGTGTTAGATGACATAGGACTCTTTTCCGAGGACTTTGCTGAGGCGAGCCTTATGCTCCGCCCTCGATTCGAGTATCGAAAGGTCGGCTCGCTTGAGGGTGCAAACGCATTGACGCTTCGTGCGAAACCAGGCCTTCTCTTGGGGAAGGGGGCCCCGATCACCTTGTTTGGCCAGTTGGAAGCAACAAAAGCCATCATAGACGACTATCAGAGTAACCCCCTTGGTGCTCCTGTGACTCAGCCGTTTAATCCCGGCTACTCGGTGATCGGAGATCCCGAGCACGAGGAGGTCAATCAGCTTTGGGCAAAGATCAACCCCATCGGGGGCTTCGGGGCGAAGATCGGGCGACAGCAAATCATAAGAAACAATATGGCGTTTATCGGTCATGTGGCGTGGAGGCAAACTGAGCAAACCTACGATGCCGTTGAGCTTACGTATTCGGCTGATTCCGACTTCAAAGTGTCCTACGTTTATGCCGATCGGGTGCAGCGAATCTTTGGTGATACCAGTGTGCCGGATCTTCCGCTGGAAGAGTTTGAGGGCGATTTTCACTTCCTCGATGCAACGATCCCGACCTCATTTGGACCGCTTGCAGCCTATCTGTATCATGTTGACCTCGATGAGAGGCCCGGACTCCCAGCTGGGGCCCAGGCAGCGCTCGCTAACGTTGGAGAATCAACTACCATTGGAGCGTCCACGACACAGGGTCCCCTCTACCTGGAGGCAGCCTACCAGGATGGGGATAGTGCTCTTGAGGGTGGCAGCTACGATGCGATCTACGGTCATGTGAAATATACCAAAAAGGTTGAGAAGACTGCAATCTTCGGTGGTCTCGAGTATTGGTCTGATGGATTCAAGACGCCTCTGGCAACCGTCCACATGTTCAACGGCTTTGCCGACTCTGTGATTCTGCAGAGGATTGGTTTGAATGATGCTGGTGGAGTGTTTGAGGGGATGTTTAATCCATATGTCGGATTTTCCACGCCGCTTCCCGGCGGATTCGTCCTGAAAGGATTTTTCCACTACCTTGCCGATGAAGGTATCAGCACTACCTATGGAACCGAGATTGATGCATTGCTCGTCAAGAAACTGAGCGATTCTGCTACCATGGTGATCAAGGGTGCCTACTTCATGGGCGACGCGTATCCCGATATCGAGCAGATCAGCGCTCAAATCGACTTTAAGCTTTAGAGTTTCTGGCCAAAAGGGCTACGGAGCAGTTTGCGCTTTCCGGAGGTGCGCCTAAATTCTTTGAAGCAGTTTGTCGGGGGCGATCAGTGTTCTTTGTCTGGTTGGCTCTCAACACCCCCGACATGAGCAGCGCCTGAAAGGGCGATGCTCTCCCGGCGAGGATTGAAGAATCCTCGCCGGGCTAGCCTCCTCAGATATGGGGCGTTGGTAGATCCTTCGGTCCGCGAAACAGGAAATGAACAGCTCGATGAGCTAGGTCCAAGGGTCGTCACGTTCGGGTGTTCCCTGTGCTTCCCTACTCATTTTCTGTTTCCCACAAGGCCTCAGGTTCCTCGGGAAAGCACTCCCCGTGCTCATCGCAGCACGGTATTTCGAGGGCCTTCCCTGCATTGGGCTCGCAACTAGCCAGCATGAGGGGAATAATCACTGAAACCAGTTTCATGGACCCCTCGCGCGAGCAGGATCTGGTCCAATTTGGCCAGTGATAGTTAAAAGTTCCGCTGGGTCTCGCTAATACTCAAGGGCCGCTGGGGACCGATCAAAATGAGGGACGTCGGGATCGGTTGGTCTCGCAAGGCCAATGGCCGAGAGGGTAGAGCAGGGTCTGACTCGGCAATAATGCTTCAAATGGGGTTGTTAACCGCTATAGAAGCCTCTCAGACGCCCCGGTAGTTCAATGGATAGAACAAGGGTTTCCTAAACCTTAGATGTGGGTTCGATTCCCGCCCGGGGTAAGTAGGTGAAACCCGGGAAACGTATGGTGCGTCGTGAGGCACGTTTGTGTGTGGGCTCGCGGGTACCGATTTTGGGGCTCGGCGCTGGCCCATTCGGTCAGTGCTCACGGATTGTGAGAGCCTTCACTTCCAGGATGGTGTGCCTGCCACCGTGGCACAGTTCGAACCCAATCGCTCCTTCAGTCGGGCCGTCCTTGTGGACCACATCGATCGTCTTCACTCCATTGAGCCAACCCTGCAGGTGGTGTCCCCTCGTCAGGATATACCAGTGATTCCAACCGCCATGCTGGACGATGTTCTCCGCGTGATGCTGCGGAAACCTGTGCACCATCCCGACTCCGCCCTCCTCCCACAGGCAGCCCCAGTAATTCAACCCCATGTCGAACTGATAACCTGGGGCCTCCTGCGCCGACTTCGGCTGGAGCCGGACACCGACTCCGGAGTTCGCACCAGGACCTGTCATCTTCACTACCGCATGCAGCTCAAAGTTGCGGTAGTCCTCTCTCTTCGTCCACGCGAAATGGTAATCGCCGCCTCTGGATTCACCGCGGAGGATGCCGTCCTTCGTGATTTTCCAATGCTCTGTCTCGCCCTTCCACGCATCCCAGCTTTCAAGAAGATTGAGCCATCCCTCGCCGACCGGCTTTCCATCGATCAGCTGTCCCTCATCCGGCAGGCTGACCTCAAGATCGTTGAACAGCTTCGTTATCCGCTTCACCGTCTCATCCACGAGCATCTGGCCGCCGGTGGGCCCCACCGGACAGGTCTCCGGGATTGCGCTGTATCCGCCACCCGAGATCGCCTCTGCGGTCGGAAGGTAGTAGGCGGGCCCGGCAAGCTGAACGACACAGGTCATCAGCGCGTCACTCCGTGCCACCATCCGGAGCCCGTACTCGGTGAAGAGCTCGAACTGGTTCGTGCAGACCGCAACATCACCGATCCGCAGGACATGGATCTCGGTCGGATAGCAACCGTCTCTACTCTTCCGCAGGTTCTCCTGGACTTCCAAGGTCTGCGCCCGCCACGAGATCGGACGTGCCAAGGCGTTGGCCCTGTCCGGATGGTTCTTCAAATCGTCCACAAGCCCGTCGTGCGCAACCCGGATGCCTGCAAGCTCATCATCACTTAGCTTCCATCCCGGAAGCCGGATTTGATCGCTGCGATGCTGGAGCACGATATCGCCTTTTCGCTCGTCGCGTACGAGGGCGTAAACATCGAGAACCGAAGTGACAATTCGCCGGGCGCATTCCTCGACCCATCCGTCGATACCGCGCAGTTGTAGCATCCGATTTTCAGCATCCTCATGGATGCGTGGTCCTGGCATCTGGTCGCCGGCCGCGCCGGACCAGCAGAGCACCGTGAGTGCCTCTCCGAATTCCTTTTTCAACTGTTCGCGCACTGGATGCCAGAAATCCGCACTGATCTGCCGGTTTCCCGGAGCGACCTGCGCCGGGCACCATGGGTTTATCGCGGTGGCGATCGGATCTCCTCTCGAGTCAAAGAAAAATAAAACGGGCATTCCACGATAGACCGCTCCTTCCGGCCCCTTGTAGTCCGGAGTCCGCATCTCTCCAAACATCTGCCCACGGCCGCTGAGATAGGCGGTCCGCCGGTTAAAGCCGATCTCCGCGTCCCCGAGTCCCCATGCCATGCTTCCTGCGCGCATGTTCGAGCAGGCTTTGACGATGGCTTCCGAAACCTGCTTCGCGAAGAACTCGATGTAGCTCTCTACCGTCATCACGCCATCCGGAATGATGAAATTATCGCGCATAACGACGGGTGCCTGGTGCGTGTGGGTTGTGCTGATGAAGATCTTAGCTGTGTCGATTTCGGGAAGCGTCTTGCCCACCCGATCGCGGACTGCGTTCAACATTTCCCAAGGCAGATGTACGAGATCCGCACTGACCATGATCGAGCGCTCCTCAATTTTGCCCTCCTCAAGCAACTCCAGTACGAGCACCTGCGCCATCACTGGTGAGGAAACCCCGTTCGAGACCCGGAGCCCAAAATAACCTTCGAGTGCGACGGGACGATTAGGCGTGATGGTGGTTTCCGCCGTCCCGATATGCAGCTGTGCGGTATGAGCCAGCGCGGCACTCAGCCACAGCGTGATGATGGAGATGATTCTCATCATGAGTTCATTTCTCGATAATCTATTCCCCCGGGAACCAGTCTTCTTTCACAACGAATCCCCGGGACTTGATGTAGTCCTTCCGGTCCTCGTAGTAGTTCTCGAGCTTCGGGCGGTCGAACCAGATTTCCTGCTCCCTGATGACCGCATGGTGAGCCATCCCGATCGAGACCCAGGAGGGAATTTTCTCGAACTCCCCGGTCCGGCAGCCATGAATGGCAAGGAGGGCGAGAGGCTCGGTGATGTTGAGGGGCACTACTTTCGGTCGATCGTAATCCAGCTGGTTGCTGCCGAACTTTTCCCGCATCAGTTCCCTCACCGTAATTCCCTCGTGGGGCGATTGCTTGAATTCTTTCAGGGCCTGAGAGTTCTGTCTGCGATCCGCTTCCACGACGAAGAGGCCGCTCCCGGGATCCTGGCGGCGCCTGATGATTTCCCTGCCGAGGTGCTCCATGAACCGGAGGACTTCAGGGTTCCGGTTCACACGGTAGATCTCGGAGAGTGCGAACACGTATCCATCCTCTGCTCCATCCTTCGCCTGATAATTGAAGGTGGGGATGGCCTTGCTGTTCTCCCCGATGTCCCCCAGACCGGCTCCCTGGCAGAGATCCCGCAGGAGTTTCCAGTAGCGCGCCCGCGGGCCGGGAGAAGTGCACAGGCGAAAGCCCTGCGCGACGGCGGCGAAGAAGGTCGGGGTAACGGGCCGATGCCGGAACGATCCCCCGGGCTGTGCCCCCCACCCGTAAAGGGTTGCTTCCTCGGTGAAGACGAGATCGGTCACGTCCTGCCCATCCAGCAGGATGCTCCTCAGGTGATGAGCTCCGGGATCATAGGCCGCCTGCATGTAGTTCAGGATCCACTGGTCCACTTTGTCATGGACCTTCCGTAGCTGGTCGTAGTGGCCGTGTTTCAGGGCCTGTTCGATGGTGCCCAGGACGCCGAGGACGTGGATGGGCACGCTGTTGACCCAGCTCGAGATGATCACCCGGGCTTCATTGGCCTTCGAGTTGGGGTAGGCCCCAACGTAGGTTTCGAGCCCGCGTCGGTAGAACGGGGGAGGGTAGAGCATCATGGGCCAGATTCCTGTTTCCGGGTCGCTCTTCGCCGCGACGACCTCGAGGATCCGGGTCGCCCAGGTGCGTGGCTTCAGGTCGTCTTCCAGGCAGCCGAGGGTGAACCCGCTGTAGGCGAGATCATAGGCAAGACCGATGAAGGACAGTTCGCCGCCCTGAGTAAACTGGGGGAGATCCGCCACTGGCCGGAGGGGGCGGTTCCAGACGGTCTCAATGTCCACCCGGGTATTGAAATTAGCGTGGCGGTTGTAGCGCATCGAATGCCAGTCCCGGAGGTAGGTTTCCCATATTCCCTTGATAAACCGGGAGGTTTTTTCGGGAGAGACGTCATGAAAGAATTCATAAAAGGGGAATGTTTCCTGGAGTTCAAACTGTTCGCTGCCCCTGCCGTCGCTGTAGGCCTGTCCCTCGACGAGGTCGATTGACATGTGGTTTCCAAATGCCAGTAATCCGCTGCGGGGGTAGATGTAGTCCTCAAACATGCAGATCATGGAGTCCATGACCGCCTCCGCATACCTTGCGTCACCCGTGAACAGGCTCATGGAGGCGAGGAACCTCAGCAAGTTCTGGGAGCGTTCGAACCGCGAGAGGATCACGGGATGGTCCGGGCCGCCATGGGCCGGTTTCAGCCATCCCATGGTGGCGGGGGCCTTGAGAGTTTCCCGGTTCAGATGTTGCACGAACAGGGCGGAGTTCTCCGGGCCGTAGTTGTCCCGCCCGTGAGTGATGGCGGTATCGGCAAATTTCCGGGCTGCAGACAGGAATTCGTCCTCCTGAATTTCTTTTTGCGAGAGCTTCTTTTCTCCGACCCAGTTCTCGTGGATTCGGTTCCGGGCGGCGTGCCGGTCCACTTTTCGTGCCAGATTTTCCGCCTTGGTCAGTGGTCCAGGGTTGATGAACCGGGCCTTCCGGGTCGCGGCGGGGAGGGCGAGGGTTTGCAGTTGTTTCCGGTCGGTGATGAGCCTGATGCCCTGGAGAACGACGCTGGAGTGGTTTCCGTCTGGGTTGCGGTTGGCCACGATGTGGTAGTTTCCCGTCTCCCTCTTGTTGATGCCGAAGGTAGAAACCGGGACGACGTCCCAGAAGAAGGCGCTTTCCCTTTCCTCGACGGCCGGATGGGTGCGGACGGTTTCGTTGCCGTTGACGGCCACCTTCATGGAGCGGCTGGAGCCGCGGCCGGGGTTTTCCTTGCAGAGCCACATGAAAGCCAGCGAGTGCTCCGGGTCCGGATCGGCGTCCAGATGGACCTCCAGTCCCCCTCCGGAGACAAAGTACATGGGGTAGCCGTTAAAAAGGGAAATGTCCTTGTCACTTCGACTGAAATGAATCCAGGCGAGGGGTTGGGAAGAAACGTCTGCTGCGGAGGATGGGAGGCCGAGAGAGAGGGCACCAAGGCAGACCGCGAGGAGCTTTCCCCGGTGGTTCCGGAGATCAGGGAGGGCATGATTGGTCATGTAAAAAGATCAGGTATTCTCGGGCATTCCTCCCAGCGCCCGGGAGGGTGTCACGGCCGGTTCGCGGGGGATTGCGGCTCTACTTGAAGGAAAGGCTCAGGCTTTCGATCATGGGCTTGGATTTGTTTGCAGTGGTGTCGGTGAGCTTGAGTTCGATCTGAAAACCGTGTCCGGCGGGCAGGTCGGAGAGGTCGAGCTCGGCCGGGGTGCGCTTCACCTGCTTGGAGAAGCCCTCGATGTAGTCATAGCGTTCCCTGAGCTGTCTCTTATACACATCTGACGCTGCCGACGAATAGAGAGGTGTAG
>CAXEFH010000111.1:0-10438 GCA_963989605.1 uncultured Roseibacillus sp.
TTTTTAATGATTCGGCGACCACCGAGATCTACACCTCTCTATTCGTCGGCAGCGTCAGATGTGTATAAGAGACAGATGTTGGGGGTGGCAACCTGTGACAAGGGATTGCCGGCCATGATGATGGCCCTTGCAGTAACGGCCACCTGCCTGGTATCCTTGTCCCAGGGGGGGTCACCCTGCTTTCCGAGGAAGGTGAGGATCTGGCAAAGGTTCAGTCGGTAGGCGCCCGGTTTGCTCACGACGAAATCGATCTCCAGTCTGCGTCCGAAACTGCCTGCCGCTCCTGTGGATCGCCGGGGGGGGGATGCCAGTTCCTAGGCACCGCTGCCACCACTCAGGTTGTCGCGGAAGCCCTAGGAATGACCCTGCCTCACTCAGCTCTGGCCCCTAGTGGGTCAGAAGCCTGGAGAGACATGGCCCGACGCTCTGCCCTCGCCCTCCTGAACCTTACCAGAGACAAGACCACGCTCTCCTCAATCCTTACGGAGGCTTCGCTTCACAACGCCATGGTTCTTCATGCGGCCTTCGGAGGGTCGACCAACCTGATCCTGCATATCCCCGCCATCGCTCATGCAGCGGGACTGCCCCGTCCTACCGTAGAAGACTGGCAACGCATCAACCAGAGGGTGCCCCGTTTGGTAGATGCCCTCCCAAATGGGCCCCATGGCTACGCGACCGTACAAGTTTTCCTCGCTGGGGGAGTTCCCGAAGTCATGCTCCACCTCAGGGATCACGGTCTCCTGAAGCTTGAGGCTCCGACCGTCTC
Organism: uncultured Roseibacillus sp.; assembly: GCA_963989605.1. Taxonomy (GTDB): domain Bacteria; phylum Verrucomicrobiota; class Verrucomicrobiia; order Verrucomicrobiales; family Akkermansiaceae; genus Roseibacillus_B. Next base: position 767 of record CAXEFH010000111.1, read on the forward strand.
GGGTAGAACCCTTGGCGAGAACCTGGACTGGTGGGAACAATGTAAGCGGCGCCAGATCTACAAGGAAAAGCTCATCTCTCTGGACAACATTGACCCTGGCGATGTGATCAAGGATCCCAGCGAAGCATTTCCAAGCACGGTAACCTTCGTTCAGGGCAATCTCGTTCCCGAGGGCGCGGTGGTCAAGAGTACGGCCATCGCTCCTGACCTTCTGGATGAGCAAGGGGTCTTCCTCCACGAGGGCCCCGCCCGGGTCTTCGCCTCCGAGGAAGCCGCCATCGCCGCCCTCAAGTCCAGGGGCGAAGACCGAGTGAAGGAAGGAGACGTCCTTGTCCTCGCCGGCCTTGGCCCCCTGGGGGCCGGTATGCCGGAAACCTATCAGGTGACTTCCACCCTGAGGTATTCTTCGGTTGGCAAAAATCTTGCCGTCCTGACTGACGGCCGCTTCTCTGGAGTGTCGACGGGCCCCTGCCTGGGCCACGCCTCCCCCGAAGCCCTCGCCGGGGGGCCGCTTGGTAAACTCCGCGATGGAGACCCCATCCGGATTCATATCGACACCCGGAATCTGACTGGAACGGCTGATTACATGGGCGATCCGGAAGCACTCGTCACCAGGGAAATTCATCCAGATCTAGCCCCCGACCCGCGCCTTCCTGATGACACCAGACTCTGGGCTGCGCTCCAAAACGCCTCGGGCGGATCCTGGGGAGGATGTATCTACGACGTCGACGAGATCATAACGCGTCTCTCGAAATAGTAGTGGAAGGCCCCTGACTCACGAGTCAGATAATATCAGTCCCCCAGTCGGGGAAACCAGCGGGCGACGAGAGTCTCTCTGTCCTCATTGATCTTGCGGAGTCGTAACTTCCCGCACCACCAGCCCAGTGAGCCGTCTGTCAAAGTTTACGGTTGTTTCACGTGACTAAAGCCAGCCACAAACCAGAGACGTGGTCCGGGAGGCATGATCCCCGTATAACCGGCTCTCACCCGCCTGATGAGACTCCGGGGCGGTCATCGCACAATCAGTCCGCCACCTTGGTCACCTCAAACGAGTAGAGCCTCGCATTGTCCAAATGAAATCGCAGTCGGATCTGCTGCCCCTTCAGGGCTGACAACCCTTCCTGCTCAACCCATTCGGGCTCCAGTCGTAGCTCGTCAATCCCGCGGTAGGCCTTGGACCTCCCGCCCGAAAAGGGCGGCAAAGGCTTCCCCCCCGAGTCCAATACCTCGACCCGCACCTCTCCTTCGGTCGCGTCCACGTTAACCTGCAATCTATTACCCACGACTTCGAACGGCTTCGTTTCGACCACCCCCGGTTTTTGCCCGGCCTCCAGATAGAAAAAACCGTCAAGACGCAACTTCGCAAGTGCGAGGCGTGCATCCCACTTCCGGGCACCCCAGCGCTCATTGGTAGCGAGATAATAGATCCAGTGCTCGTCGCCCCGAGTAATAATATTTGAAGGTGGTCTCGCGCAGTCCTTGTCGTAACTACCTGCAGGTCCACGTTGAATAAGAGCCTTGCGCGGGTATACCGCCGCCGAAAAGTCATACTTTATCCCGTCGCGCGATGGAGCCATATAGAATTCCCAGACCCCGCGGTCATGCCGGGTCTCAAAGTCCTGTTGCCCCTCCTCCACCGGCCTGTTGGTAGCCGCCAGCACATCGGTAAGTGCAAACCAGATACCTTCATAGTACCACATCGGGAAGGTATGGATCTGGAAGACCGGGATGTTCGTCCCCTTGATCAGAGACTTGTCAGGATCATTGAGCACGAATTTTGTCAGCGTGTTCCAAGACCCGGGATGATTGAGAAGATCGTTCCCCCCGGCGTGCTCCATTATGCGCACTCCCCGCAATTCCCCAAGGCCACCCCCTGCAGCAAAGTCCTGCCGGCAATGAAGGAGGTAGCGCTTTCGCAGGGGATCCCAGTGGATCTGGTTATTGGTATCAGCTGCACGGCCCGTGACCGGAAGGCCGTCGTTATATAAATTCCAGTGAATCCCGTCCGCCGAGTAGCCCAGCCTGGTTCTCGCATCACTACCACCCATGTTAGGATAAAAGGCCACCTTGTATTTTTCCCGGGAGCCTGCTGGGAGAGTCGGATCAATCGTTACGGAGGCTCCATCCATTCCGATATCAAGGAGATTCATTGAGGTCTTGTGCCTGAGAATGGGCACCTTTGAATTCCAGTTCACCAGATTGCTTTTTCCATCCTTGGAAATTAATGGCTTGGTCCAGTGAATCCCGTCTCTGGATTCCGCATACGCAAGGCCACTGCCCTTTCGCTTGCTTGCAAGATACCAGAGTCGGAACATCTCCTTGTCCGCATCCCAGTGCGGTGAAAAGAACCAGCAGAAGGTGGATTCACCAAACTCGTATCCCGGGCCACCATCAGGACCATCATGGACCTCTCCAGCCTGAAAATCGGTTGGCAGGGTTGGCCTGAGAACGACCCCCATCTTGCGGGCTACACCAGCTTCACGAGTCACATTCGTAATCCTCGAGATGATGTAGTCATCCACAAACAACTGCTTGCGCAAGCCCACCTCCAGGGCCGTCAAAAACCCGGGAAAGAGCGCAAGGGCAAGGACGCAGAGGGAAAATCTCATGTTGCAGGTTGGGGAGCGTCGCGGCATCAAGACTGGGGAGAATTCTCCAAGGTGTCTCGGTGTTCTGTTGAATCACCCGCCCACGCCTTCCAGCCCTTCTCAATTCTGTCCTTGTCCGGCTTTCCATCACGGATCGTGAGAAGATAAGACTCGGTGATCTGTTCTCCCGGCTTGATCTCCCAATCCTTTTCCTGGGTCGGGACAACATTGAAAAAAATCGCGCCATTGTGGCTGCTGGGAGGCCAGGTTCGCAAACGCTGGGGAAAATCACGGTTGTCCGGATGCATCATGACAGTGAGGGTTGACACAGTCTCCCCTGTCGGCCCCCACATCGCCACCCATCGGGCCCGGGTAGCGTGACTGTTTGTACGGTCCAGCCCCTCCGAGGTGAGATAATCGCTGTTGGTCCGATCCCAGTGGTGCGGTGCTCGATAGGCGAGACAACCCCCATAGCGATAGGCAGGGAGCACCAGGCTCTCGCTGCTCACGTTGGTCTGCTTTATACGATATCCTACCCGATTCTCGCCATCCACATACTCCACCCGGATCCCGAATTGCTCCTTGAGAACTACGGTCTCCTTCTGATCCGTACCCTTGTAAGCGACCTGCTCCTGCTCAACAACAAACCCTACCGCTGGATCCTCGTCGGAACCCTCATGAAGAACGATTGTCTTCACGTAACGAACTCGTCCCGTTCTGCCTCTCAGGTTCCAGAAATCAGGAGCGTCCTTGCCATGCTTGGTCTTTACCCATGCGTGCCAAAGTCCAAGGTGGTGATAATGATCAGCAGGATGAATGCCGGTCACCGGCTCCCCATTTGGAGCACATAGCGGATGAATAAATCCACTCCTCTTGTAAATGGGGTCTGCCTTCTCAGGTGGAGGAACCTCTGCCTTGTGATAGGTCAGCACCATGAGATCACCGCGCCTGATGCTGATGGCCTTCTCGGTCTCGGTCACCTGCAAGCCTCCGGCCGCACCGAGAGGAAAGCTCAGGATGAAGCTGAGGAAAACGAAACGCAGATTGTAGAATTTCATGACGGCCCACCAAAACCAATTCCGATTCCTTCGTCAATATTGCCTCAGAATATGAGGCCACGAATTAAAAGAAACCCCGTGATGCCGGCGCTCTGGAAGGCCGGATCTCTGCCTCAGGAGCAAATTATACATGATACTAATGGCATCATGTCCGCGCTCTGCCACAAAGTGACCCTTGCTCCATGATTGCGTCTACTGTGGATGGCCATAGAGTTTCGCGCCTTGAAGATTCTCATCGTGTCCCCCGCTTCCCTGCCGAATGGGAATGCCAGTAGTGCGGCACGCTGGGCATCTGAGCTCACAGCTCTCGGTCACGAAATAGTAGTTTCCTCCTGCTGGAAGGGAGAGGAAGTCGACCTCCTCGTTGCACTTAATGCTGAAAAGAGCCACCACGTGGTTGCAGGATTTCGTGTAAACGTCAGGACTCCTGTTGTGGTAGCCCTCACCGGAACTGATCTCTACCCGGAACTCTCCATGACCTCGCTTGCCTCCCTTGAGATGGCCGACCGCATCGTGGTTCACCAGCACAAGGCGCTCGCTCGTCTCCCTGAACCTTACCAGTCCAAGGCCTGCATCATCCCCTTCTCGATCCCCGACCATCCAGCTCTCGTGAAGAATCAGAAAGCCGACGAGAACAACTTCACTGTCTGCGTGGTCGGGCACCTTCGCGCCGTGAAGGACCCCATGCGTACTGCCCGGGCCGCCAGGCTTCTTCCCGCCGGATCCAGAATCAGGGTCCTCCACGCCGGAGCCATCCTTGAGAGACGTTTCGCGAAAGAGGTAGAACGCGAAGAGGCAGAAAACCCGCGCTACAGATGGCTGGGGCTGCTCGCAAAGGATGAAGCCTGCCAGCTCATCGCCTCCAGCGACCTATTCGCTCTCACTTCCTTGCAGGAGGGAGGCGGGTGTGCAATGAACGAGGCCGCGGCTGCCCAAACTCCGATCGTGGCTTCCCACAATGATGCCTCGACGAGCCTGCTCGGGGAAGACTTCCCCGGACTTTTCCCCTTCGGCGATACTGCCAAGCTCAGCGCCCTTCTACTTCGGTGCGAATCTGAACCCGCCTTCTGCTGCCAGCTTGTTGAAAATGCTGCAAGCCACTTGGGAGAATACCGGAACGACCCACGCAATGGCAGCTGGAGCAGTCTTCTCGAGGATTTGTTTCCATCTGTCCCCTCCTGATCAGCAAATCCAGTGGAAGACCCCTGGAAAACCAGCTCGACGGAACACTAATCTGCTTCGGCGCACGCGCCTCTCATTCACTAAGGGAAAATCCCTCCTTCTCGGCCTCAATGATTTGCCGATAGGCCTCAGCTCCAACCTGCCCGGCGATTTCAGGCAGATTGACGGCATAGGCCACATTTTCAAATGCCCGAAGGAACCGACGCCAAGTTGCATACTGCTTCGAGAGCTGAAGGTCACGATCGCTGAGTTTGGAGCGTTCGGACCTCAACTTAGACCATTCCTCGAACCTCGGGTGCTCCTCGACAGCTGACACGAATTGGCTTTGCAGCGTCTCCTCGCTGAGGAGGCTCACCGCTCCCAGGCTATGCCTGTTTTCGAGATCCGGCCAGCGATTGCGGATATCTCTCGAGATCACCGCTCGCGCCGAGTCGAACTTCTTTTTGTGGGCTTTTTTTTCCTCACCCACCTTCCTGATTTTTTTGGCTACAGCTGAAACTCCATCCCGCGCCTGTATCCCACGATTCTCCCCTTCCAGATTAAGTCGCTCGGAAAGCCCTTCCAGAACAGCGCGGTCTACCTTGCTCGCCCGCTCCAGAATGATTGAATACGGCGTTTCCAGCCCTAGTAATTCATCATCATCCGATTTTTTGGAGCGAAGAAGGCTGTGGACCCGCAGGAACGCTCCGCTCGTCTTTACGGGAATATCGATATTGCGGGAAGTTAGAATAGCGTACGCGTGCGCCTCCTCGAATGAGATCTTCCCATTCCCATCATAATCACAGTGACCCACCGGTTCATCCATGCGGGTTTTACCCCGCAAAGCCGCCCAGAAGTGACTGCTGAATTCATCATAGTTGGCTTCATTTACATCTGGGGTACATCCAGCCGCTTCGCGGTCACAGACCGTGGCAAAGAACCCCCAGACACGACGGTCAACACTGTCTTTCTTCTCATTTTTCTCATCAAAGATGAGATGGGAGAACCCTCCCGCATAACACTGGACCATCACAGTCATGACTCTGACCCCCTCGGGGAGATTCGCTATCCAACCAGCAAGGCGGGATGCTTCGAGGGTCCGACGATTCCACATCCAGATCTTCGTGTTGAACTTGTTGTCCTTGTTCCCACTTCGGCCCCCATGAGAGGTGACGTAAAGGATGAGGCGATCCCCAGACTCAAGCTTTGACCCTTCCTCCTCAAACCATCTCTCCACCGCGTCAGGGCTTGAAAGGTCCCGTGTATTTTTCAGCTCGTTGTCACGATAATGATTCGTGATGCCCCTCTCTGATCCGAACAACCCCGCCATGTAAAGATTAGCTCGGGGCACCTCTCCCCCTTCCGGCTCAAACTGGAGATCTGGCAACGGCGAATTCCCATCCGCAAAATACAGGTCATGCCTGATATCGTCTCCCAACTTCTCGGCGCGGAGCTTCTCGAAGAAAATGACGTTCCGCTCCAATGAGACCTGATTGCCGGACGGAGAATAGCCTCCTCCAATGGTCAGGACGTGATCGCGAGCCGACAAATCACCAATTGTTGCAAGGGTAAGGAGCACGGATAAGGGTGAATATAAACGAATCATTCCGTTCAAATTGATAAGGTTGGTGGTGCTATGCCCCGGGTCACACGGAGAATATCGAATTGCTCATCGTTCCTCGACTATCGCCGAAGGATTCCACCGCGATGCCCATAGAGTGGAGAATACTCAGATACATGTCGGTCATGCGGCCCCCACCCTCAATGAAACGGCCATGTTTCAGCCCCATATTAGCTCCGCCCGCGACTAAGGTTGGTAGATTCGTATTCTTGTGGGTCGTGCTGGCTCCGCTCCCGTAAAGAACAATGGTATTGTCGAGCACACTGCCTCGCTTGTCGTGGAAACCATTGAGCCGCTTCAAAAGGTAGGCGAGCTGCTCGCTCAGAAAGCGATCATATCTTCCCCACTCAAGAAGACCCTTCTTATCTTTCTTATGAGACATGCTGTGATGAGTCTGACTCATTCCGAGCTTAAGCGGGAAGGTATCACTGATCCCCATGCCGTCTTCCCGGTTCATCATGAAGGTGACGCTGCGCGTAATATCAGCGTCAAAGGCCAGTGCCACGAGATCCATCATCGTCTGATAATAGAGCTCCGGGTCCACCTCCGGAGATGCATCGAGGTCCAGATGAGAGTAATCCTGCTTCTTGAGTGGAATATCGAGCCACCTCTCCGAGGCCTCCAGCCGGGTTTCGAACTCGTTGAGGGAAGTCATATACTCTTCCATCTTGTCGCGATCAGTACGTCCCAGCCTTCGATCAAGCATCCTTGCATTCTCAAAAACTGCATCCACGAGTTTCATCCGCTGCCGCAATTGCGCACGCTGAGCATCGAGCGTGCCGCGGTTCCCCTTGAAAAGGCCCTCAAAGATTCTTCGTGGATTATTCTCTGCAGGAATCGGTTTTCCTTTCCCATCGTATGAGACCGTTGCCGTCCGCGAGGTATACCCGGTTCCTGCATCGATGGAGAGGACCAGGGAAGGTCGCCGGCATTGATGCCGGGTATGCCGGGCCACCACCTGATCCAGCCCCACGGTATTGTAGGTACCAGGGGCAGGGTCATGAAGGGGTGCTCCGGTCAGCCACATGTCTGAACAGACGTGTGGATCATTCCTCGGTCCATTATCGTGCTGCAGACCTCCGAGAAAACTGAGCTTCTTCCGGTAGGGCGCAAGGGGGTCAGTCGACCTGCCAAACACAAATTCTCCATCCTCTCCGACCTGCGGGAACCAGCTCCAGTCATCAATGCCGAGTTTCTTGTCGGGAAGAGCCATTCCGTTGGCGATGTAGAGCGCGCAGAAACGACGTGGGGTCTCTTCCACTACTTCTTTTCCCATGACCTCAAGAAGAGGCAGCGGCAGTGCAACTCCCGCCATCCCCTTCAGGACAGCTCGGCGGTCAATCTTGAACTGATTCGGCATTCTTGGGGATAGAAACTACCAGAAGATCTCGCCGTCACAAGGGCACGATAGGATTGGGCGGTGCGTTTCCTGACAACACCATCTCTCATTTATCCCGGAATACAGGGCTCTCTGCCACAAACAGAATGCAATCCCGCATCCGGTAGCCCTTTTCTCCCAAGCGCCTGCGACCTTCCTCCCGGAGATATTCCAACTCATTGAAACTTAAATCGCGACCCACCGCGTAGGTGGCGAGGTGCCGTAGGAAGGAGAACGCGACCTGGTCGAGGCGGTCTTCCGTCAGATACCGTTTAAGGTCACTAGTCCCGGAAATTTCGGTAGCATCGGGAAGGGTAGAACGAGCATCAATCTTCTTCTTTTTCCACAATCCACCGGCATCGAATTGTTCAAGAGGAAGGCCCCACGGATCGATCTTGCGATGACATTCCGCACAACCAACCTTGTCGCGATGCTGCTCCAGTCGCTCCCGCAAGGTCTTACCACTTTCCTCAGATTCTTCGGGCAGCTCTGGTACGTTGGGGGGGGGCGGAGCCGGAGGTTCTCCGATGATTCTGCGGGCAAGCCACGCTCCCCGCTTTATCGGATTCGACTCACTCCCATTGGAAAGTCCGGAAAGGATCGCCGCTTGGGTAAGGATTCCTCCCAGAGTCTCTCCTCCATGCCGCAAGTGAGCAAAGGACAGACCATTCTCACCCCTTTCCCCCAGTCCATAGTATCCGGCAACCACATCATTAGCTATGATGAACTCCGAGGAGAGCAGATTCCGGAGTGGTAAATTTTTTCTCATGAGATGGGTCACAAAGTGCACGGGCTCTCTCCGCAATTCCCGCTTGGTCTCCTTCAGAAGACGGGGGAACTTTCCAACGTTCACATTCACTACGTCGAATTTATCCAGAGCAAGCCACTGTGAAACAAACTCATTGGTAAACTGCTCGAAGCGATCATCCGCCACCATGCGTCTGATCTCGGTATTTAGCGATGAGTCCAGCTTCTTCTTTGAGGCCAGTGAGAGGAGATGCTCGTCCGGTGTCGTATTCCATAGAAAGTAAGAAAGCTTCGCTGCCAGTTCGTGAGGAGAGAGGGGCTCGACCCCGGGACCTTCGCTGTCCTCGGTGAGGTAGAGAAACTGAGGGGAAGTCAGAATGACCATGAGCGCCTGTCTCACACTTTCCTGAAAGTCCCCGGTCTCTGTATGGTGGTCCGACCAAATCGCATGTAATGCTTCAAGCTCTCCGGTGCGGACAGGCCGCCGGAATGCCCGCGTGGCAAAACGCTCGATCACCTCTCTGGCATAGGTCGTCGATTCATCCCTGTTCGGCGACGGGAAAAAGATCTTACGGTGTCCCCTTGGGGGCCAGTTTTCGTAGTATGGACCTTCAAACTCCACCGCCCGCAAGAGAACGCGTGGCATCTGGCGACCATCGGTCGGCTCGCTTCGAATTGCAATCTCCCGCAATCCAGCAAGGTAGTTCTCGTTACCCTTTTCCGTGTCAGGAGAAGCGAAACTACTGATCGGCGCGCGGAAAGAATAGCGCGCGATCTTCGCTGACGGCACAGCTTTAGGAGTATCAAATCGGGACAGTCTCGCCCCCACATCGGTGCGCAAGCCCATGTGCACACTCACATGGGGCAAGCGCTTTTCAAAAGCCGCAAACTGTCGGCCCGCTTCGCTGTCTGCATTGACGGGGCTGATCCGCATGGCTTGCAGATTGCGACCGTCCCCGCAGCCGACCTTGAGGGAAATCTCTCCCTCCTCGAAGCGTGCCAGAAGGAACGGAATGACTATCTTCCCATCAGGACCGGGAGGGGGCGGAAACGGAGGTTTCAGTCGCTTGGTCTAAGTGCGCTGTCCGAGGGCGGGAGTGAGGACGTCATCTCCTGGAG
>CAXEFH010000112.1:0-10391 GCA_963989605.1 uncultured Roseibacillus sp.
CTCGTTAAGAACTTTAGCGATATCAAGAAATCTCCTTAGTTCAACGCCGGCTGTCTCAGCCCTTTGATCCCACGGGTTTTCGATGATTTCGTGGGGTTCAAGTTCCTCTTTCATGGCGATAAGAACTTTCCATTCCTCTTCGTCCAGAGAGACCGTAGTCGTGGTCATCATCTGAGCGGGTTCGTCGATCTTGGCCCCGGGTTCCAACCCCTTCCGACGGACGTGGCCAACTCCCAGGGCGAAAAGTCCCTTGGCGGGCATAAGGAGGAATTTTTCGGCCCCCACGATCCGCTTGAGGACATTACCATGCTCCTCCAGAGATTCTCCCTGGGGTACTTTCAGGGTCGTCCAGAGGCGGTAGCCCGAGCCGGAGACCTCAGTGTCGGTCGTGCGGAGGACCACGTGGCCGGAGAAGGGATCATGCTTGGACATGAACTCGAAGGCCTCGTTGAGTCTTTTCGGGCTAACACGCCAGGCTACCAGTGCGCCGTGAGCGAGTTTTGTTGCCAGCAGGGTCTGACGGACGCGACGTATCACCCCGGCTTCGAGCATGGCTCTGATTCTCGTCAGGACAGTTTCAAGCGGTAGGCCTGACTGCTGGGCGATAACGTGGAATGGTTTTTCCTGAAAGCCCGCTACAAGATCCTCCGATACGGAAAGAATCTGAGCGTTGATAGGGTCGTCATGTTCTGTTGGGGCGCTCATGAGGTCGGAAAGATTCTAGGAGACGAAGGAAGAGTCTTCGGATAAGTGCCAAACCTAGCCGAGAATGAAGAAAACAGATGCTTACTTCGATATGAATTTTTGGGTTACTTCTGCCAGAGCCGCGCTCCGCTCCACAATCCGGCCCTCCAACTGTTCAGTCTGGAGGTGATGCATGATTTCTCCAAACCGAGGTCCGGGTTCGAGTCCCAGCGAGATGAGATCGTGGCCAGTCAGAAGGGGAGGGGGAATCAGCGGTTCACTGGCGAATTCCTCGGCCTTGGACTGAAGGAACTCAAGGTTATCGAGCATCCCGTGGCTGCTAGTGCAGTCAACCCGATGCAATTCGAGTTCGTGCGGATACGTAGTTCGAGCCATGAACCGTTTCAGTTTCGCAGGACGCATTTGCTGAACGTTCATGAAATTCATATGATTGCTAACCATGGAGCAGACATCCTCGGTCACTTGGTTTGAGTAGCGGAGGCGACGGAGAATGTGGGCCGACATTTCCGCTCCAAGGCGATCATGGCCATGGTTTCTTATACGCCCGTTTTCGTCGATAGCAAAGGTCGGGGGCTTGGCAATGTCGTGGAGGAGCACCGAGAGAACCAGAGCCAGCGGTGCGTCGTCATCGAGAAGCTCCAACATCAGGAGAGTATGGATGTAGACATCTCCTTCGGGATGAAACTGAGGAGATTGCTCGCACCCTTGCAAGGACAGGAACTCAGGGATGATGGAATCCATCAGTCCGCCTGCAACGAGAAGCTCGATACCCCTTCTCCTGGAGGGATCAGTTATGATTTTATCAAATTCGTCCCGGATCCTCTCGGGGCTGACCTTTGCCAGAAGAGCGGCATCCTCGCGAAGGGCGTCCCATGTGGAAGACGTGATGTCAAAGCCTGTGCGGGTGGCAAAACGTACTGCCCGGATGAGTCTAAGAGCATCCTCAGCAAATCTTTCGCCGGGAGTGCCTATAGCCCGAAGAATACCATTTTGGAGATCTTCCCGCCCTCCGACATAATCCACAATTTCTCCCGTAAATGGATTCTCAAAGAGTCCGTTGATGGTGAAATCCCGTCTTCGGGCATCATTCTCTGCATCGGTAAAGATGACACTGTCTGGACGTCGTCCGTCGAGGTAAGGGCCATCCGAACGAAATGTTGCGATTTCGAAGGTGTGCCCTCTCTCCCTGATGATGATCACGCCGAAGTGGGCGCCCACTTCATCGCTGCCCGGAAAGAGGTCTAGGATTTCCTCTGGCCGGGCCGAGGTTGCAATATCGTAGTCAGCTGGGGTGACGCCGAGCAGGGAGTCCCGGACGCATCCTCCGGCATACAGGGCTTCATGGCCTGCCGTCTTGAGACGCAGTGCGATTTCCTGAGCAACTTTCCGGACCTGATGCACAGTACTTCCAAAGCATAACCTCGCCCGGGGACAAATGTTATTTTCGAAATCCTGTGGAAAGGGCATACTATCCGGCAGATGGAGGAGCTTTTCCGACTTCCGCTCTGGTCCTGGGGCCTGTTTGTTGCGGGAGCCTGCATCGGCTCATATCTTAACGTTGTGATTTACCGTTGGCCCCGTGAAGGGCTGTCAGTCACAAGCCCCAGCCGTTCATTCTGTCCCATCTGCGAGGAGGAGATCCCGTGGTATCGAAATATTCCGCTACTGACATGGTTGCTACAGCGTGGGAAGTGCGCGAGCTGTGGCGCTCCAATCAGCGTTCGTTACCCATGTGTGGAGTTGTTAACGGCGGTTCTTTTCATGAGAGCATGGGACGTCTTTGTTGTGGACCGGAACCCAATCTCACCGATTGCAGCTCTGCTTGTGGCCACGCTTGCAGTCCTCCTTGTGACCATTGCATGGATTGATGCGGACCTCATGCTGGTACCCGTTGATTTCTGCTGGTGGGGAATGGGCATTGGAGTTCTCGGCGCGTGTCTCGATCCTACCCTCGTGGCGCTTCTCGATGTGTCGGACTTGATGATTTGGTGGGAGGGCGGAATGCGGGCGGCAGTGGGCATCGCGGCGGGCTGGGGCGGCTTGAGCCTCGTGGTATATCTTGGGAAGAAACTCATGGGGATAAAACGGATTGAATTCTCGGAGGCGACTGAGTGGTGCCTTCGCGAGCCGGAATCCGAGGAAGAGCAATTGAGTTTTGTGATCAGGGATGCGGCAGGGGCAAGGCCCGGCCTCGAGAAAGAGGAGGATGTCTATCCCTGGGGCGATTTGTTCTTCAGGGACTATGACTGCCTTGAGATCGAAGGCCACGGTGTCCAGATCGATGGAAGATCCGTGAGGGCGAAAACCGTGCGGATCAGGCGCGAGACCGTCGAAGCGGGGGGGCAGACATATTCTATCGAAGAGATGAAGTCCCTTAGCGGTAAAGCAACGAGGGTGGCCGTTCCCCGGGAGGCAATGGGTGATGGTGATCCTCCGCTTCTCGGGTTGATTGGCGCCTTCATAGGATGGCAGGGTGTCGTATTCGCGCTATTTGCAGGCTGTATGTTCGCGATCCTCTGGGCCCTCCCGGCCCGGGTTGGATTTGGGAGGCAGCTTCCGTTTGGGCCCTTTCTTGCTCTTGGAGGAGCAGCATGGATTTTTGGTGGCTGGTCCCTGTGGGAGTGGTACTTTGGATCGTTGATCCAACTCGGTGCCGAGAGCAGGTAAAGCCGGGATCAGCGTTTCTCGGTGATCAGAGACAGAGCCTCCGGAAGATCTCATCCAAAGGCATTTGCATCCCTATATAGAAATCTCCAAATTCTCCATAGCGCACGGAGACAGGGTCAAATCGCATCTCGTAGACGATTGCTTTGATGTCGATTGTGTCCTTGGCAAGAAGGGTAACGCCCCATTCGGCATCGTCGAGGCCTGTGGAACCAGTTATGAGCTGCAGAATGCGTCCTGAATACTTGCGGCCCGTGGTGGCATGGCCCTTCATCAGAATACGTCTTTCCTCGTAGTCAAGAGCGTACCAGTTGTCGTTACCATGGCGGCGCTTTGACATGGGATAGAAGCAGATTGCCGGCCAGTCGGGCAAAACGGGGTAGAGCCTGTGCTGGAGGTAGTGCTCCATGCGCTCCTCAAAATCCTTCAGCTTGGATGCGTATTCTGGAGAGTCCTCTGACAGGCCCTCCTCCTGTTTGAGAGTTTCTTCCGCATATTGCTCGCCACTGGTGGTGTATTCGGAGCGTTCGGTCTGCGAGAGATAGGAGTAGGCAGGTGTAAGAACCTCGACTCCAAGGGAAAGAGTCAGTCGCTTCTCGAACGTGTTGGCCAGCTGAAGGTCAGGGGTGAGAAGCATGAAGCCGAGGTCTGCCTTGGGTGTCGCTACCGTGAAGGTCAAAAGTTGGGTGTCTGACGTGGTTCGGATTTCCTGAACAAGTTCTGTGAATCCCGTCTTGGCCTCCCTCTTTTCGCTTTCATCCAACATCTGCCATTGCCCATGGTCGATGTGATAAAAGAGGTGCATTACGTGCCACCCTTCGCGTGGCACCAGAGGAGGAGCGGGTTCGGACATGACAGGGTATTCTTTCTAACGGCGTTTTGGCGAAATAGGCATGCGGAGGAGCGAATTGAATGCCTGATCCTCGGAATCTGTTCCTCCCTCAAGCACTACTAACTTCCAGAAGCGGACCTGCTCGGTAAGATACTCATTGTAGTCACCGAGGTCCTTGAAGCCTCCGGTAGCATTGATGGTTGCAGTCTTCTGGTTGTTCTCCTCAAAATTTCCACTTCTGATGATAAGAGTGACCGAGTCACCGATAAGGTCACCTTGTGGATTCTCAAACAGAAAGCGGAGGAAACCTGAGCCAGAGGAATCCAGAGTGATCTCGGCGGCGGGGATAAATTTTGTGTCAAGTTGCACACCCGAATCACTCTCAGGATCAACCTTTCGCCAGTAGGTTTCGATATTCCGGATAGTCAGGTGCTTCCCCTCTACAGGAAAGTCAACGTCTTCCCCGCTGCTAGTGGTGATATTACCGAAAAACAACGTGAGAGCGAAGATTGCGACCAGAAGGATTGCCAGTGCGAGGCCGCCCAACCAGACTTTCTCACGGGGTGAGTAAGCGGAAGCCCATGAAGAGGCGTCCTCGGCGGGCAGCGAGGACTGCCCTGTTGAGCTGTCAGGGGAACCATCTTCAAGGTCTTCCATCTCAGGGATGGAAAGATCGTTTTCCTTGGAGGAAGGAGAGAGAGAATCGATATCTGATAGCGGGTCCATCCGTTCAGACCACAGCTCTAACTGCTGGGCCTTGTCTTGGCCAGTGTTGAATCGGAGAGTATGCCCTGAAGGGGTATAAAAGGTTTGCATCTGACCGAGAGCTGGGGCAATGATTCAAGGGCGAATCGGCATACGCAGCAAAAGGTTCATGGCAGATCGCGAAGATAAAAACCCGGAAAACGTAGATGGATTATTCTTCGTTGACTGTATGTGCATAGATTGCGATCTCTGCCGCGAGACAGCTCCGGCAAATTTTACGAGAGAAGACGACGAAGGATATTCGTTCGTGTACAAGCAGCCAGAAAACAAGCAAGAGGAGGACCTGTGCCGCGAGGCAATGGAGGGATGTCCGGTGGAAGCAATTGGCGACGGTTCGGACGACTAACAAAGGTTGTCCGACGTCGAGGTGCTGCGCGAAGGAAGGCGATCCGAGCGCAGGTGCTCAGAGATTTCCGAGGGGCAGGTGAACCCCTCGATCTTGAGGCTAACGTCTCGACGCCAGCCGATATCATCAATGATATCCTCAAAGACCTGAAATTGGCCGAGGGAGTGGAGGAGAGCCGCTTGCGCGGCGCGTGGACACAGGTCGCAGGGGATTTTGTGGGAAGGCAGACTGAGCCAGTCTCCCTGCGAAACGGAAAATTGACTCTCAGGGTGATTCAACCATCAATGCGATTTCACCTGGAGCAGACCAAAAAAGATCTTCTCAAGCGTCTACAGCAGGAGCTCGGCGCAAACACAATCCGGGAAGTTCATCTAGTTCTGGGCTGACCCGGAGTCGTATTTTTATCATTGTTGAGGCGAGACGAGTTCCGCGAAAGCGATACTTCGCGTCAATCCTCATATTGTCGCTCTCAAGATCCCCCTGCAAACATGTATAGAGCTCTTATCCTCGATTGGTCAGGAACCCTCGTAGATGATTCCATGCCGACGCTCATGGCAACTAATGCAGTGCTTGGTAAGTATGACAAGGAACCCATGACATGGGAGCAGTTCCGATCTAGTTTCCGTTTGCCGTACTCAGAATGGTATGAGGAGCATGTTCCGGGGATATCTCTGGAGGATCTGGAGGAGCATTTTCGCGCTGCCTTCGATGTGAGCGAAGAATCGGTGACTCCTCTCGAAGGGACCCGCGAGTTCCTTGAGTGGTGCTCGCAGAATGAAATTCGGCTCTTCGTGCTCACCAGTATGGATGGGGATATTTTCAGAGAGCAGATGCGAAGATTTGGATTCGGTAGCTACTTCGAGGATATCTATGCTGGTGTGCTGGACAAAAGGAAGGTGATTGCCAATCTCATCGATGAAAAGGGGTTGGCGCGGAACGACACAGCGTATGTGGGTGACATGCTGCACGACATAGAGACCGCTCATCACGGAGGAGTTGCTTCGATCGCTGTCCTGAGTGGCTATGATCGACTTGAAAAACTTGAATCAGCTAACCCGACCTTCATCTTACCATCGGTCAAATCGTTACACGCTATTCTGAGAAGGGGAAAATTGTCTCAAGCAGATACCAAGGGGGACATGATTTCAATCAGGCGCCTTGCGGTAGATTGCTTTATTGGAGTCCCCGACGAAGAGCGAGCGAATCGCCAAACTCTTCATCTTACCGTTGAGATCGTGCCGGAGATAGACTTCCACCTGCTGAGAGACTGTATTGAAGATACCGTTGACTATGACGCTGTTGCGAGGCGAATCACTGAGATTGCGGGAGAGCACCCCAGAAAGCTGATTGAAACCCTCTCAATTGATATCGCAGAAATGGTTCTGGCAGATTTCCCGGCAAAGGAGGTTATTGTCGAGGTCGAGAAGAAGATCCTGCCCAGAACCGACTGTGTTCTTGTAAGAACCCGCAGGGTCCGCCCGCGATAGTGATTTCCGAAGGAAGATGCTCCAGTCAGTTTTGCTCTGACGTGTCGTAGTCGCCACCGAGGGCAAGGTGGAGGTTAAGGCGGTTTTGCAAGCGTTGGTTACGTAATCGAATCAGGCTACCACGTGCATTCACGGCCCGGCGTTGTGATTCAAGAATTTCGAGGACGCTTGATCCCTCGATTCCCAATCCGAGATCTCTTTCTGCGGCCGCCTGGGCCTTACTTGCCTGATCGACTTCGATAAGGAGGAAGCCTTCCTGTTCACGGAGAGATAAGTCCACCTGAAGCGCCGATTCCACCTCCCGGAATGCCTGCAAGGCCTCCTGAACGTAATCGTGTATTGCGGCCTTATTGAGTTCGAGAGCTGCGCGGGCCGCAGCGCTGGGAGCTCCTCCCTGATAAAGAGTCTGTGCGAGGGACGAGGCGATAGACCAAGTAAGGAACGAGGGATCCAATGCCTTCAGGAGATCCGAAGACCCATTGCTACCGGATCCTGTGAGCCGGAGAGAGGGAAGAAGGGATTTCCTTGCTGCGTCAGCACGGCGGGCAGAAGCGTAAATTCTCTCCCGGCCAGCAGTGAGATCGGGTCTGCGAACGAGAAGGTCCGATGGAAGGCCAGCAGGTATCTGACGGCGGAGGGTCGGTAAGTTGGGCGTCGCTTTCAGCTCGCCTGAGGGATAGCGGCCGAGAAGGAGTTCCAGTGTCCGCGCTGCCTCATCCCGACGTAGAATCTGACTTCTGAGGTTACGTTCAGCGCTGGCGACGTTGTTTCTTCCAAACTGTACGTCTACGGCTCGCAGGAGGGCCTCGCGGTGGCGTCGACTGATCAGCGACAGGCTTTTCCTGAAATCCTGCAGGGTTTGCTCCGCGAGTTGGACTTGCTGCTGAGCCTCCGTGAGGTTGATCCAAGCCTTGGCAGTATTGACAGCCAAGGAGAGCCTCGCACCCCGGTAGTCAGCGATCGCCGCTCTGTAATCAGCACGGTCTGCATTGTCAGAGTCGCGGAGGCGCCCCCAGACATCCATCTCCCAACTGGCTGACAAGGACAGTGCGTAGGAGGATTCTGCCGAGGATTCGCGACCGTTTAGCGTCCGGCTGGTGCTCGTGCCGGTGGTTATCTGAGGAAGGCGCCGGGCTCGTCCGCGGGCGTTATTTTCCATGGTAGCCTGCAAGCGGTAAGCGGCAGCCCTAAGGTCATTGTTCGCGTCGATCGCTTCATGGACTAGGTCTTTGAGACGATTATCGCGGAACTCGAAGACCCACCCAGTAGAGATTTTGGCATGTTGCTCGCTGGCGGCTTCCTTCCAATGGGCAGGAATCCTCCCGGAAAGCATTCCTGAGGGAGCAGAATCGTTACTCCGCGGTAGTCCACATGCTGAAACGAATAGCATGAGGGGCGTCAGGAAGACCATGATGGAGCGCACCCCGGGAGCTTCAGGCCTTGGAGACTCCTCGGCAAGATTTGCTTAAAGGGTGTAGCCATCTATTGCTTCGGCGCGGAACTCCTTCCGGCTGACGGACTCGGTATGCCGCAGGGCTTTATGGAAGCTTATGCGAGCGCCTTTCGGAGCGTTGCGGTCGCATAGTCGCGATTCAACTTCGCCACATTATCTGCCTGAATTGATTTGGGGCAAACCGCCTCACACTCATAGTGATTACTGCAATTCCCAAATCCTGCTTCGTCCATGGCCTCTACCATGTTGATGGCCCTGCGATCCTTTTCGGGCAACCCCTGAGGAAGATGGTTCAGATGGGAGACCTTGGCGCTGACGAAAAGCATTGCGCTCGAGTTCTTGCAGGCAGCTACACAGGCTCCGCAACCGATACAGGTAGCGGAGTCAAATGCGCTGTCGGCGTCTGCCTTGGTAATAGGAATGGCGTTGGCATCGGGTGCTGATCCAGTACGCACGGAGACAAACCCTCCAGCTGCAATGATTGTGTCAAAAGCGCTTCGATCTACAACCAAATCCCGGATTACCGGGAAGGCGCCAGCGCGGAAGGGCTCAATCCAGATAGTATCCCCTTCCTCAAAATGTCGCATGTGAAGCTGGCAGGTGGTAGTGCCGTTCTCTCTGCCATGAGGGATGCCGTTGATGGTTAGGGAGCACATGCCGCAAATTCCCTCGCGACAGTCGTGGTCGAACTGAATGGGATCACCACCATCGTCGATAATACGCTCATTCACGATATCTAGCATCTCAAGAAAGGACGCCTCTATGGGGATATTTTCAGCAGGATACTCCTCTATGCGACCTTTTGAGTCGCTGTCCTGCTGTCGCCAGACTTTGAGGGTAAGATTCATTGTGAGCGGGGTGAGGCCCTGGCAGTCAACCAAACCTTGGTTGGCTCGAGTGCAGATCCTCTCCGAAGCTACTTATAGCTCCGAATACTAAGCTTTACATTTTCAAACTCAAGTGGTTCTCGGGTTAGTTTGGGTTTTATCCCAACACCGGTGAATTCCCAGGCGCTGACATGACAGAAGTCATCGTCATTTCGCTTGGCTTCTCCGGCCTGAGTGCTTCCGTCAAGTACCTCCGGATCATCATCCTCGAATTGACTCTCGAGCCGGAAATGTCCTCCACATGATTCTTTGCGTTCCAGCGCATCGTGACACAGAACTTCCGAAAAATCGAGGAAGTCCGCTACCCTTCCGGCCTTCTCCAGCTCTTGGTTCAGTTGCGCTCCACTTCCCGGGATTCGAACATTTTCCCAAAATTCGTCCCGTATCTGTGGTATTCGTTCCAAGGCGTATTCCAGTCCCTCGCCCGACCGCGCCATGCCGCACTTGTCCCATATCAGGAGACCAAGTTCCCGGTGGAAGCTGTCAGCACTGCGCTTTCCCTTGGCGTTCACTAGTTTCGTAATCCGATCATTGGTCTCTTCGAGGCAGCGAGTAAACTCGGGGTGAGTCTCCTTTACCGAGCCCGGCTCCTGCTCGGCGAGATAATTAGCTATCGTCGAAGGAAGGACGAAATATCCATCCGCGAGGCCCTGCATGAGCGCAGACGCTCCCAATCGGTTGGCACCGTGATCTGAGAAATTCGCCTCACCGGCTACGTGCAGGCCGGGGAGGTTCGACATCAGGTTGTAATCCACCCACAGGCCACCCATCGTGTAGTGAACCGCCGGGAAGATCTGCATTGGGGTGGTGTAAGGATCCTCCCCCTTGATCTTCTCATACATTTCAAACAGATTACCATACCGGGCAGAAATTGAGTCTCGACCGTCTCGCAAGATTGCGTCTCTGAAGTCAAGAAACACCCCGAGACCGGTTGGCGCAATCCCCCGGCCTTCATCGCACACCTCCTTGGCCGACCTTGAGGCAATATCCCGCGGAGAAAGATTTCCGAAGGAAGGATATTTTCTCTCAAGGTAGTAGTCCCGGTCCTCTTCACCGATGTCGCTTGCGTTGATCTCGCTGGTCCTAATCTTTTCGGCGAGTGCGATGTTATTTGGAACCCAGATTCTCCCATCATTCCGAAGAGACTCCGACATGAGAGTAAGCTTCGACTGGTAATCTCCGCTCACAGGGATGCATGTGGGATGAATCTGGGTGTAGCATGGATTTGCAAATGCGGCGCCTCTCTTGTGGG
>CAXEFH010000113.1:0-10206 GCA_963989605.1 uncultured Roseibacillus sp.
TAATGATACGGCGACCACCGAGATCTACACCTCTCTATTCGTCGGCAGCGTCAGATGTGTATAAGAGACAGGTGGACGCATTGCCAAGGTCTCCCAATGCCGCTGCATTAGTAAAGGTGGCAGGGATATCGAACGAACTCCTGTCTCCCTTGGTGGTAGACAACCGGACGGCACGGGGGGTGACTCCGTGCTCTCTTAGAAAAGCGCGAATGTTAGGAGGCTGTTCCTTTCGGGTAGGATCCACCACTACAAGGAGAGCTGCTTTGGGGCGCTCCCAGTAATCGCGCAGGACGGACATCTCCTGCGTATTGAGGTCAAATCGCGGAGCTATCAATGCCACTCCTGCTGCATCCTTTGGAATACGTTCAATTCCTGAGATCCTGATTGGAGTGAGTTCAACGTTCAGGCTGGCAAATGTCCGGCTGAGAAAGTTCCACGGAGAATCGTCCTCCGACCCGGTAATCTGGCTTTTGTCAGCCAGAAAATACAAACGGCGGGGAGAACCCTCGAGAGCGCGTCGAAGGGCCGCTGTGATCTGATCCTCATCCTGATACCCTATCAAACGCTGCCCTCTCTGAGAGTCGCTGCTGAAAACCAGCATGTCCTGGACGGCAATGAATCGGATATGCGCCCCGCGCATTTCAGCACTCCTATCCGGAGGTGGTTCGGATTCGCTATCCGGCGTTGTGGATGGAACAGCATTGATGATGATGGTGTCCTCGATAAATGCGGTCTCATACTCGTCCGCAACTACGAGAGCGGCATCGCTATCTCGGACATAGTCAATCAGTTGGACGCGGATCTTTCCCTCGCTGAGACGCTCATATGCGCGGACGATCGAGGATATTCTTTGATAGTGGGCGGAATTTCGTCGGACCGCCGCGATGATTTCAACGGGTTTCTCCCTGTCGCCGAGCAACTCGGACTGAAGCAGTTTCCGGGTCTGATTGGAAAGGGAGAAGCCTTTATCCTGACTGAGGTCCCAGACCGATTGGTGATTTGCTGCAAAGTAATTCAGAGAAAGCACGATTGTGAGGCAGAGGAAAAGCTGCAGTAGCATCGTGGGTCCGTGAGACAGAGGAAGCCGGCGACTGTTTTCTCGGTCGGGAGTCTGCTCCTCACGCTTGCTGCTCTTCTGGTCCATGATATGTCGCCTAGCTTTTCCAGCGCCGGTAGTTGAGGGCGTGATGAGTCATGAGAAGAACGAAGGTTGTAGCGGTGAGGTAATAGATGATGGTCCGGCTATTTATCAGCCCTCTGGAAAAATCCCGGAGATGCTCACTTGCCGATATATGGTGAAACAATGCGGCAGCTGGAAACTGGTCACCGTAGATGACGGTGATATACCCAAGGAAGTAGTGAATAAACAGGAGCCCTACCGTAATCACGCCTGCGATAATCTGACTGGAAGTGAGAGAGGATGCAAACGTGCCAATCGCAATAAAGAGTGATCCCATGAGGATAATCAGCAAAAACGCTCCAGTGAGGGATCCCGCACCGAAGGGAGGATCCAAGTTTGTCAGGAGACCAAAGATCTGGAACTGGAGAAAACTCGGGATCCATAGAACGAGGTAGAAACAGAAGACCGCGAGGTATTTTCCAAGGATAAGTTGCCAAGTCTGCACGGGCGCAGTCAGCAGGGTCTCCAAGGTTCCCGTCCGCTCCTCTTCGGCAAAGAGTCGCATCGTGATCAAGGGAAAGAGGGCTAGGAAATAAAACCAGAACTGGGGCATGTGGAATACGATGTAGACCAGGCTTTCTGGAATGGGCGCATCCTGGAGAGCCTTCATGGAGCTGGAGATCGACCAGCCCTGCATGATCGTCACGAGCGTCAGTAGGATCCATCCAAAGGGACTCAGGAAAAAAGCACGGAGCTCCTTACGGAGGAGAATGAGAAGGGTGCTCATGTCAGTCCTTTCGCGTAAGTTCAACGAAGACATCCTCCAGCGTAGCTGCATGGCGGTGGAGACTGCGCAGCGGCCACCCCTCCTCCTGCGCGAGTCGCGCGAGTCGCTCGCGGGTGTCGGTTCCGGATTCAACAAGCACGGAAAATTCACGCCAAGCTCCGCGGTTCCGCTCGTGAGTGACCTTCTTGACCCTTTCGAGATTGCTCATCTTCCGGCACGCGCTTTCGGGATCCGCCTTCAGTTCGATGGAGATGCGGCCGGCACTTCGCATCGTAGAGATCAGACTTGATGGGGTGTCTGAGGCGAGAACAGTTCCCCCGTCGATGATCACGATCTTGTCGCAGATCATCTCGACCTCGCTCAGAATATGAGTGGAAAGAAGAATGGTGTGAGACTCGCCCAGTTCTTTGAATAGATTCCGGATAGACCGGATCTGATTCGGGTCGAGTCCGTTCGTGGGTTCGTCAAGAATGAGGAGGGGAGGGTCGTGGATCAGGGCGTCGGCGATCCCGACCCGCTGGCGGAATCCCTTGGAAAGCGTCTTTATCATTTTGCGGCGGACATCCCCGAGGCCGCATCGCTCGATCACATCATCCATGCGGAGTCGGAGAGAATCGCCTCTAAGTCCTTTAACCTGACCGCGAAAGCGCAGATATTCACGTATTCGCATGTCGCGGTAAAGAGGAACAGATTCGGGTAGATATCCTATCCGGCGACGGGTCTCCAGCGGATGCCTGCTCACGTCCAGCTCATCGACAGCCGCCGACCCACTGGTTGGGGGGAGAAATCCGGTGAGGATCCGGATCGTTGTTGTTTTTCCAGCTCCATTTGGCCCCAGGAATCCAACGACGTCCCCCCTCGAGACCTCGAATGTGGCTCCAGATACGGCGGAATGTCGTCCGAAGCGCTTGGTGAGATTGTCAACCTTGATCATCTTGGGTGTGACGAGAACCGGTTTGCATGTGCGATTGACTCTCCGAGTAAGACACCTTAACTAAAGCGAAACGTGGCCAGCACCAAGGAAGAAAACCCCGGTAGCCGTCTGCGAAGCCTGTCTGGTCACGCTAGATGAATCCATCAGTCACCGCCCGCATGAGCACTAATTTGCTTGAAGCGAATTATGAGCGCTGGCTCGATGACCCAACCGGGGTAGAGCCAGCGTGGGCGGCGTTTTTCGAGGGCTTCGAATTAGGAACTGCCCAGCTTGAGGAGCTTGGAGGTGCTGAGCAGAATGGCGCGGGGTCCGCCAAGGCCGTGGAAGGCGATGACGAACGGCCGGACTCACTTCCGGACTCAGTGCATTCAGCGTTCCGTGGCAGGTTAGTGAGTCTCGTCTACAACTACAGAACGCTCGGGCATACTCAGGCACATATCAATCCGCTTGATGAGTCACCAAAACGAAACCCCCGGCTTGACCCTCTCAAGTTCGGTTTCGGGGAGAAAGAGATGGGTCGGAGGGTTTCCACCCAGTTCTTTCGTGACGGGGCGGAAATGGAGTTGAGAGATATGATCTCAGGGCTGGATGCCACCTACTCGGGTTCGATTGGGTTTGAGTTCATGCATATCCATAATACGGAGGTGCGCAACTGGATTCGCGAGAGGGTTGAGGAGCGGGTGATGGAAAGTGATGCTTCGCGTGAGTTCAAAGAGAAGGCTCTGGGATGGATCCTTGAGGCAGAACTCTTTGAATCCTTCATCGGGAAAAAGTTTCTGGGAGAGAAGCGATTTTCTCTGGAGGGAGCCGAGGGACTGATGGCGATTCTCAACCGAATTCTGGAGTTGTCCCCGGGCAGTGGAGTCAAAGAGGTGACCATGGGCATGGCCCACCGAGGTCGATTGAACGTCCTTGGCCAGATAGTTCGCAAATCTCTGCGTACAATCCTTTACGAGTTTACGCCAAATTACGTTCCTGACCTCGTTGCAGGGGATGGAGATGTTAAGTATCATCTGGGATATGAAAGTGTAAGAACCTTCCCTGATGGAGAGGTCCGGGTGAGCCTTGCGGCTAATCCCAGTCATCTTGAAGCAGTGAACGCGGTGGTAGAGGGGAAGGCGAGGGCCCGGCAGCGGATCCTCGGTGATGATGGGTCAAAGACGGATCGCAAGCAGGTGCTACCTCTCCTCATTCATGGGGATGCTGCCTTTGCAGGGCAGGGGTCAGTGGCAGAGGTTCTGAATCTGTCCCAGTTGCCCGGATACCGGACGGGTGGCACAGTGCATGTGATCATCAACAATCAGATCGGATTCACTACCATGCCATCTGATGCGCGCTCCTCTTCCTATGCCACCGACGTGGCAAAAATGATCGAAGCTCCTATTCTTCATGTTAACGGCGAATGCCCCATGGAGCTGATCTGGGCCGCCGAATTCGCGTTCGCCTTCCGTCAGAAGTTTGGCAGGGACGTGGTGATCGACATGTATTGCTACCGTCGTCAGGGCCATAATGAAACTGATCAGGCCGCCTTCACCCAGCCGCACATCTACCGTCAGATATCAAAGAGGAAGCCGCTGGGGGATATGTATGGAGATGAGTTGGTGGAGGCGGGAGTCATGACGGCTGACGAGGTTCAGGCTAGGCATGACGAGATATGGAATCGTTTCGAGTCGGAATACGATCAAATGAAGCGTTTGGAGGCGGAAGGGAGCAGGAGTATTTATACGGGTTCCACTGCCAAGGTTCAGGAGGGCTTCAGTCACGACCCCGTTAGGACGGGAATATCGCGGGAATTGCTTCAGCATGTCGGCGGTGTGCTGACGTCCGTTCCGGATGGTTTCAAGCTGCACCCAACTCTGGCGAAGCGATTTATGCCACGGCGTGTTGAAGCGCTGAAAAATGGAGGGCCGTTCGACTGGGCTTTTGCGGAGTCACTCGCATGGGGTGCACTCCTCAAGGAGGGGTATCCCGTGAGGCTCTCAGGACAGGACTGTCGCCGCGGGACCTTCAGTCAGCGTCATGCGGTTTTCTATGACTATGAAAGTCGTAACCGTCATCTGCCCCTACGGCACATAGACTCCGAGCAGGCGAAGTTCTGTGTCTACAACAGCCTTCTTTCGGAGGCGGCGGTGCTCGGTTTCGATTACGGTTACTCACTGGGTTGTCCTCAGATGCTGATCATGTGGGAGGCGCAGTTTGGAGACTTCGCGAACGGTGCTCAGGTTATCATCGACCAGTTTATCTCATCTGCTGAATCAAAGTGGCAGGTGCCCAGTAGCATAGTGATGTTGCTTCCACACGGTTACGAAGGGATGGGGCCGGAGCACAGCAGTGCGCGTCTTGAGCGGTTTCTCCAGCTTTGCGCAGAAAAAAACATGATTGTAGCAAATCTGTCTACGCCCGCGCAGTATTTTCATGCTCTGAGACGCCAGAAGCACCGCAGCTTTCTCAAGCCCCTGGTGCTTATGACCCCCAAGAGCCTTCTGACCCGACCAGAGGCAGTTTCCCGGGAGGAGGATTTTCTTGAGGACGAATGCTTCCGGGAGGTTTTGCAGGATCCGCAGATCGAGGAACTGAATCCTGAGAAGGTGGAACGGGTAGTTTTCTGTTCGGGTAAGGTCTACTATGATCTCATCCAGTATCGGAAGGAAAATGAGCTGAACCAGACGGCGATCATTCGCGTGGAGCAGTTATACCCGTTCCATGGCGAGATGGTGGGACAGCTGCTTGAACCTTTCAAACGAGCCAATACCTTTGTGTGGTGTCAGGAAGAACCTCTCAACATGGGGGCCTGGTCCTACATCTGGCCGCGGTTAGATCAGTGTGTTGGGGCTCACAAGGTGCAGTATGCAGGTCGAGACAGGGCCTCGAGTCCAGCAGCCGGATCAAAGGCAATGCACCTTCGAGAACAGAAGAAGCTCGTGGAAAAAGCGTTCTCCGTGTAAGAAACGGACCACATACCTGACCTGAATCACCTATGGCCCTTGAAGTCAAAATTCCTGCTGCCGGCGAATCCATTAATACGGCGACGGTGGGCCAGTGGCACAAGTCAGATGGTGAGTCTGTGGCGAAAGGTGACATTCTGGCAACGATTGAAACCGACAAGGTGTCAAGTGAGCTTGAGTCACCGGTCGACGGGGTCATTCAAATTTTGGTCGCAGAGGGCGAGGAGGTGGCGATAGGAACCATTGTGGCAGAGATCGCTGACGCGGCCGAAGGGCAGGGATCAGATGAAACAGGAACGTCGGCTTCTGGTGAGGAAGACGCGGCAGAGGAAGTTGCTGCCAGTGAAGCAGGAAACGCTGTAATCCCGGGAGGAACAGATCCGGGATCCTTCGGGTTTACCGCCTTGGACGAGGGCCCCGAAGTTCTCGCAATCAAGGTGCCGGCGGCGGGGGAGTCCATTGCCTCTGCGACGATCGCTCAGTGGCACAAGCGGGATGGAGAGAAGGTCAGCGTCGGGGAGACTCTCGTGACTCTTGAGACAGACAAGGTTTCAGCAGAGATTGATGCGTAATCTGCCGGGTTGCTGAACATTCTGTCCCCGGAAGGTATTGAAGTATCGATGAGACAGGTGATCGGCACAATAACCGTTGGAGAGGTATCCGAGGTGGAAACAGGGGCCCCGGCTGGTGCTGAGCCTCAGGGAGAGCCAGAGCAAAAGTCTTCCGGGCCCTCTGAGGAGACGCAGGCTCCTGCAACGCCTGAACCAGTTGCAAAGGGCGCAGTGGCGGCGGCGGAAGCGCTGCGCTCGTCCTCGGTTTTATCGGGAGGCCCTGTTGAGTCGGGAGGACCGACTGGAGGCGAGAGCACAGAAGTAGAATCTTCGAACCCGTCCGATCCAGATGCCGGCGACCGCACGACTCGTCGGCGGATGACCCCCTTACGAAGGAAGATTGCAGCCCAGCTTGTCAACGCGCAGCAGACAGCTGCAATCCTGACAACTTTCAATGAAGTTGACATGTCTGCGGTGATGCAGCTTCGGAAGACCGTGCAGGAAAGTTTTGTCGAGAAGTATGGGGTCAAGTTGGGGTTCATGTCGCTGTTCGTAAAGGCGGTCGTACAGGCCCTGAGAGAAGTGCCATCCCTGAATGGACGGATTGACGGGCAGGAAATTATAGAGAATCATTTCTACGATATAGGAATTGCGGTCGGGACCGATAAAGGGCTCGTGGTGCCGGTAATCCGTGATGCAGATGCGAAGGACTGCCCCGAGATTGAGCAGGACATCCTCAATTATGCTGATCGCGCGCGGGAAGGAAAGATACAGCTGGAGGACTTGCGTGGCGGTGTGTTCACGATCTCGAATGGTGGGATTTATGGGTCGCTTCTCAGCACCCCGATTCTGAATCCTCCACAGAGCGGTATTCTCGGGATGCACACCATCCAGGAGCGCCCGATGGCAGTTGACGGGAAAGTTGAGATCCGCCCCATGATGTATCTGGCGCTGAGTTATGACCATCGATTGGTCGATGGAAAAGAGGCGGTGACCTTTTTGATCAAGGTGAAAGAGTGTCTTGAAAGCCCAGCCAGTCTTCTTCTTGAATTGTAGGGAACCTGAGTTTCAGGACAGGCAACGAAACTTAAGGTGTTCGCAAACTGCAAAAGAGACCGAAGGCGAACACGATGGCAGATTTTTCCAGAATCCTGAAAGGGTTTGCGATTGGGTCCGCCAACGTTATCCCCGGGGTCTCCGGAGGCACTATAGCCGTCATAACGGGCATTTATGAGCGCCTGATTGAGGCGCTGAGTAAGTTCGATGGCACAACCGTCCTCCTTGTGTTGAGATTCAAATGGCGGGCAGTCTGGGACCGGGTGGATGGTCGTTTCCTTCTGGCATTAGGGATAGGTGTGGCGGCCAGTATCGTTACGATGGCACGGATCATGGACTGGGGCTTTGAGAACCATCCTGTCCTGATATGGGCTTTTTTCTTCGGATTGATCGCGGCCTCTATTCCCTCACTGGGAGCTCTCGTTGACCGGTGGTCTTGCGGTCCTTTTGTCGGCCTTCTGGGAGGAGCAGCGGGTGGTGTCGCGGTAGCGTTCCTGCAGCCTGCCTCGGGCAGTGACAGTGTGGTATATCTCCTGCTCTGTGGCGCAGCCGCGATGTGCAGTATGATCATACCCGGCCTGAGTGGATCCTTTGTTCTGCTTCTGATGGGCGCTTACAGGCTTGTGATGATTGATGCGGTGAACAGCCTAACGAAGGGTGAATTGGCAGGAGCTATGGAAATCCTTGTCCCATTCTTCATAGGCGCACTGGTTGGTGTCGCGCTCCTTGCGCGTCTCCTGAGCTGGCTCTTTCGAAGAGCCCATGACTTCATCATGGCCTTGATTACGGGATTTGTTGCCGGCTCTCTGGTTCTGATATGGCCGTGGAAAAGTATCCTGACAGAGACATTCATTAATGACGGGGTTGAGACCGAGAAGATTTCCGGATTTGCAGGTTGGTTTCTTCCTGATTTAGCCTCCGGGGTGACATGGGTCTCCCTTGGCTGCATGCTGGCGGGAGCTGGTCTGGTTCTCTTCGCGGCACGGGTCGGCGGGCAACCCAGTGGGAGTCGGGTAGCTTGAGAAAGAGCTGGAGTAAGAATGTCAGCGGTTTTTGGCGCGACCCGAGCTTGCGCAATCGAAACTTTCGATAAATACTGAAAAATATGAAAGGTGAGAGTGAGACGCTGAGGCTGTTAAAAGAAGAGTTTGTCTCCCAATGGGGTGTGATGGGAAGCCAGTGGGGCATCAACCGGACGATGGCCCAGATCCACGCCCTGCTCATGACGAGTCCCGAACCAATGAGCACGGACGAGGTCATGGAGGAGCTGGGGATCAGCAGGGGAAATGCTCACAGTAATCTGAAGGAACTCGTCAACTGGGGCCTTCTTCGAATTGTGACGAAAAAGGGAGAACGGAAAGAGTATTTTGAAGCAGAACTCGATGTTTGGGAAATATTTCGCAGGATTGTAACCGAACGCAAAAAGCGTGAAATTGATCCCGCTCTCAAGCTTCTGGAAGGATGTTTATCAGAAAGCATCGAGATGAAGAGCGCTGGCGGCCGCGCATTTAACGAGCAAATGAGGTCTCTTGAGGAGTTCGTTCGTTTCGCCTCCAAGATGTCTGACAGGGTTGCTGCGATGCCGCATGGTAAGGCGATGCAGCTAGCAATGAAGCTCTTTGGGTAAAACCGGGGTCAAATTGGCTCCCCTTGGTGGATGCCGGCTCATAATGGGGTGAAAAAGTTCACTATACCTGAATGAATTCTTTGAGGAGATGCGCAACTTGGACTAGGATCCCCGGGAAGATCGCATGGATTTCTTAACAAAGGTCAAGTGACAGGAAGACGGAACATAGAGGCGGGTCTACGCAACCTGCTGATTCTGGCCACTTTGGTGGTTGTGATTGCTGGCCTGAAAGCGGCGGGAAAGTTTTTCGTTCCTTTCCTGCTGGCGTTGTTCATTGCCACGGTAAGCTTTCCGATCACCGCGTGGCTTAGGAGTCACAAGGTACCCAGATTCTTCGCTGTGGTAATGACCGTTCTTGTAGATTTTGCCTTCCTGGCGGGTGTCGTTTTCATAGGAATGACATTGATCGGTGACTTGCAGGATAAGTGGGAGAGCAAATACCAGGTTGAAAGCACCCAGAAACTCAAGCAGGCGGAAGATTGGGCCGTTACGACAATAGTGAAATGGTCGGATGTTCCCGAGCAAGAGGCGCGACGAAATGTTCGAGCTTACGTGACAGAGGATCTGACCCAGCAGCTCAGTAATATAAAGGTGGAAGATATTGTCGGGCTGGGCACCAATGTCGTGGGTCGGGTGACTTCGTTCCTGGGTTCTGCATTCATCGTGGTGTTGTGCACTGTTTTCATGCTGTTAGAGGCTCGCATGTTCGGTAGGCGCCTCAGCATGATTGCGGAAGCCCGAGGCCCAAATTTTGAACGAATGCTCCACGCGGGAAAAGACATCCAGCGGTTCCTTGGAATCAAGACCGTGGTGAGCCTCGCAACTGGGTTTCTGGCGGGTTTCCTTTGCTGGGCCGCAGGCCTCGATTTTTTCATCCTTTGGGGTATCCTCGCCTGGGCGTTGAACTACATACCCGTCATGGGCTCAATCATGGCCGGTATTCCGCCCACTATTCTGGCTCTTGTTCTGATGAGCTGGCAGAGCGCCCTTGCAGTCGGGATCGGCTTTATAGCGATCAATATGTTTCTGGGAAATTTTGTGGAACCCATGCTCATGGGCCGGCGCTTCGGTATTTCTACCCTCGTGGTTATTGCCTCGGTCATGTTTTGGGGATGGGTGTGGGGACCAGTCGGCATGTTTCTCGCCGTCCCAATCATGATGATGCTGAAGGTGATCATGGAGAACC
>CAXEFH010000114.1:0-10189 GCA_963989605.1 uncultured Roseibacillus sp.
TAATGATACGGCGACCACCGAGATCTACACCTCTCTATTCGTCGGCAGCGTCAGATGTGTATAAGAGACAGTCTCGGTATTTCTTTGCTCTACGTCGGGGTAATATGGATGCCCGAGATCTTCGGTCGCTATCGGCGAGAGAATTATCAGGGCGGCGTCGGGATGACGGCGCTCCATTTCGCGAAGATAGCCCTCGAGGTCACGACGGAACGCGTCGACCAGGGCCGCCCCGCCGAACGACTCATTGAGTCCAAACCCGAGGATCACCACATTGGCAGGCCAGCGATCGAGCAACTTCCTGAGGTGACTGACGTAGCGCTCGGGCCGCAGACGATAACCCACCTCATCCCCCGTCCACGCAAGACTACGGAACTCGAGATTCTTTTCCCGGTGAGCCATCTGGACAGCAGCCTCAAACAGGCCATGTTCCTGCAATCTTTCGACGAAGGAATTTCCATAGAGCAATACTCTTCCATTTTCTCCGATTTGAAATTCGGACCGCGCATTCAGAGTCGTAAGTCCCAGCGCGATGATGCAGATAATCTTCAACATGGAATCTTCTCAGGTAAGGATCTTCCGCACAACCTCACCATGAACATCGGTGAGGCGATAGTCACGCCCCTGAAATTTGAAAGTCAGTTTCTTGTGCTCTACTCCAAGCAAATGCATCAGGGTGGCATTCAAGTCATGAACGTGGACGGGATCCTCGGTCACATTGTAGCAGTAGTCATCGGTCGCGCCATGGACATGGCCTCCCTTGACCCCCGCTCCCGCCATCATCTGGGTAAAGCACCCGGGGTGGTGGTCACGACCAGCCGCGTTTCCGGGTTTCTGCGCATAGGTGGTGCGACCGAATTCTCCGCCCCACACGACCAGGGTGTCCTTCAGCAGACCCCGTTGTTTGAGATCCCGGATCAATCCAGCCACCGGCTGCTCGGTATCGCGGCACTGGCGGGACAAGGTTTCCTTCAGCTTGTCATGTTGATCCCAACCCATGTGAAAGAGTTGGATGAAGCGTACATCCCTCTCCGCAAGGCGCCGGGCCACCAGACAATTGCGGGCAAAGCTGCCCTGCTTCCCAACGTTGGGTCCATAGAGCTTCAGCACATGTTCTGGTTCTTCTGCGATATCCGCTAAGTCGGGAACACTCGCCTGCATCCGGAAGGCCATCTCATACTGAGCGATGCGTGACTCGATTGCGGGATCGCCCACCGCAACGTGACGCCTGCGGTTCAATGCTCCGAGGTCATCCAGGATATCACGGCGAATTCCCCGATCGATTCCCGGAGGATTCTTCAGGTAATACACAGGGTCACCGGTGTTGCGCAGCTTTACTCCAGAATGCTCGGCAGGCAGGAATCCTGAATCCCACAGCCGACTGTAAAGCGGTTGCGCTCCCCCGGCGGTAGAACGGGAGGTCAGGACAACATAGGCAGGAAGGTCCTTGTTGAGAGCGCCGAGTCCATAGGACACCCAGGACCCAACGCTCGGCCGTCCCGCCAGCTGGAACCCGGTCTGGAAGAAGGTGATGGCGGGATCATGATTGATGGCCTCCGTATTCATGGAGCGAATGACACATAGTTCATCCGCAACCTCTCCCCAGTGAGGAAGCAACTCGCTTAACTCGAGACCGGCTTGTCCATGCTGCCCGAACTTGAAGGGACTGGGCAGCACCGGAAGGCTCTTCTGCACCGAAGTCATGGTCGTGATCCTCTGCTCTCCCCTGATCGACTCAGGCAATTCCTTCCCCCGCTCCTTCTCCAGTCCCGGCTTGGGGTCGAGGAGATCCATCTGCGAGGGGCCTCCCGACATGAAGAGAGATATAACCCGCCTGACCTTTGGATTTTCGGGTACTACCGTCGCGGCCTTGCCCTCCTCGTCGAACAAAAGCGATCCCAGAGCCAGGGCCCCGAACCCATGCCCGGAGGTCTGCAGGAAGGAGCGCCGATCCAGAAGAACGGCATCCCCGGCTGCCATCGCTCCTCCCGGGCCCAGACTCTCACTCTGTTGGCAAATCTCCTTCATCGGTTGATCACTTCATCAAGGTTCAGAATGACGTTCGCGACTGTCGCCAAAGCCGCCATCTCCGACTTAGGAAGGTAGCCCGCTATCTTTGATTCCCCCTGATCCAGCAGATCCGCGGCAGCCTTGCCATTTTTCCGGTAGTGCTCCAACCGACGCTCATAGCCCTTGACTAGGATCTCAAGCTCCGCTTCATCAGCCACCCGGGAAGTCGCGCAACGGAATCCCCAAGCGATCCGCTCTGCCGGCGTTCCACCCTTTGTCATCATCCGCTCTGCAAACTTCTTGGCTGCTTCCACATAGGTGACCTCATTCATCAGGGCGAGGGCCTGCAGGGGAGTATTGGTCAGGGTTCGTTTCACGGTACACATCTCCCGACTCGGCATGTCGAAAAGGAGCATACTCGGCGGAGCCACGGTCCGACGGATGCGGGAATAGAGACTGCGCCGATACAGTTTCTCCCCATGATCCTGCACGAATGTTCCACGTTTCTCCACCTCCAACCAGAGCCCTGCTGGCTGATAGACCCACCAACTGGGACCACCCAGTCGCTCCACCAGCAATCCCGAGACGAAGAGGGCCTGGTCACGCAGCATCTCAGCCTGAAGACGGGTTCGTGGCCCCCGGCTGAGCAGCCGGTTGTCGGGGTCTCGTCTCAGCTTTTCCTCCTCCACGACCGCACTCTGCCGATAAGTCCTGCTCTTCACCCTCAACGTGTTGAACCTCTTCACATCCCAGCCCGATTCTACGAAGTCGGCCGCCAACCAGTCGAGGAGCTCCGGGTGACTCGGCCAGTCGCTCTGCCGACCCAGGTTCTCCGAACTCTTGACGATACCCGTCCCGAAGAACTGTTCCCAGAGCCGGTTTACGAAAACACGGGAGGTCAGGGGATGCTTCCCGTCCACCATCCACCTGGCGAGGTGAAGCCGGTTCAGGTTTTCGTCTGCCGGGGTGGGAGAGAACGCCTGTGGAAGCCCGGGATGCGCCTCCTCTCCCTTGTCATCATACTGTCCCCGCTTCAGTACAAACGCCTTCCGATCCACTTCATCGCGCATAACCATGACGTGCGGGTGAGCCGCTTCCAACTCCTTGATCCTGCCCTCCCGCGCCTTGGCATCCGGAATCTCCTCCTCGAGCCTCCTTACCGCTGCTTCAAATGTGCTCTTCCGGTAACGATGACGAGGCTCGGCACTGCCCCTCAGGTTGTTGATGAACCCTTTTTCATTCAGGCCGTCGAACATCGCGAAGAGCTGGTAGAACTCCTTCTGGCTGATGGGATCGTATTTGTGGTCATGGCAGCGTGCACAACTCAGAGTGAGACCGAGAAACACCGATCCCATGGTTTCCACCCGATCCATCACGTATTCAGTACGCCACTCCTCGTCGATGGCTCCCCCCTCGGTCTGAATCCGGTGGTTCCGGTTGAATCCAGTTGCCACGATCTGATCATCACTGGCGTCCGGTAGAAGGTCACCTGCCAGCTGCCAGATCACGAACTGGTCATAGGGCTGGTTGGTGTTGAACGACTCGATGATCCAGTTCCTCCAGGGCCACTGGGCGTTCTCCAGGTCATTGTCATACCCATGACTGTCTCCATAACGCGCCCCATCCAGCCACCAGGAGGCCATGCGCTCTCCATAACGGGGAGAGGAAAGAAGCCGATCGACGACCTTCGCGTAAGCCTGGTCCGAATGGTCGGAGAGAAACCCCTCCACTTCCCCTATGGTGGGAGGAAGGCCTGTCAGGTCAATCGACAGACGCCGGATCAATTCTTCTTTGGACGCCTCCTGCTGTGGCTGAAAACCTGCTTCGGACAAGCCGGCGTGCACAAATTGGTCGATGGTATTCACGCCCCATTCCCCGGACCCCGGGGCAGCGCTCTTGACCGGTGTCCGGAAGGCCCAGTGACGCTCATATTCAGCCCCCTCAATGATCCACTTTTGAAGAATTTCCTTTTCCGCGTCAGTCAATGCCGTTCCCTCCCCAGGGGGAGGCATGACCTCCTTGTCATCCTTTGAAAAAATGCGATGAACCAACTCACTCTGATTCGGTTCACCCGGGACAATTGCATGCAGTCCATCACGCTCCCTGTAGGCTTCCCCGGGTTCGTCGAGACGCAGGTCCGCTTTCTGCTGCGATGTGTCCGGCCCATGGCACGCGAGGCACTTCGCGGTAAGGATCGGGAGCACCTCCCTGTTGTATTCCACTTTTCCGGCAACGGTCAGCAGACCGCCCAGAAAAAAGACCACACATGAAAAAAGCCTCATCGACACCGGATTAATTCAGGATCAGCGCCCCATGGCAATGAGAGGATCATCATCTCATCATGGCGGACGGAAGATTGAGGCCTAAATTGGGATTGATGGCGGCTTTTTCTCGGCCTAGTCGTGGGAGATGGTCCATCCTCTCCTCCCCCTGCTTCCCGCTATCCTTATCTCCCTCTTCTCCGCCGAGGCTACTCCGATTCTCAACCAACGAGGGCTTCTCGAGGCCCAGACCTTCTGGGACAATCGCGACTTTGATTGGTTCGAAAAAAATATTCCCTTCCTCGACAGCCCGGACCCGGAAATCAACACCACCTACTACTACCGATGGGAGCTGGTCAGCAAAAGACGCCCACGAAACCCAAGGGCAGTGCAGCTGACACCGTCATCTTCCCATCTGTTGAATAAGAAAAACTTCGGGTAGTTTTTACTCATATCGGGAAAGGTCATACCCGAAGCGGCCTGACCGAAATTGAAGTATCGGACAAATAGAGCGACCTGTCATCCCTTCTGAGCTACGTTCCCCAATATTAGCAGAAGGAATGCCTTCCTCTCATCCATTCCAGGCCAGCTTGAGCAGCAGCGCCCTCCTGCGCGTTGTCACCCTCTGCTCGCTCTATGTCTCGCAGGGACTCCCACAGGGTTTCATCCACTACGCCCTCAAAAACCATCTTGCGGATCAAGGCGTCACCACCTCCGAAATTGGAGGGGTTATCGCCATGATCAGCCTTCCGTGGACCGTGAAATTTCTCTGGGGACCGATCGTAGACCGCTTCGGGATTGCCTCCATGGGCAAGCGCCGCCCCTGGATCATCCTGTCGCAGGCCCTGACCGTGGTAGTACTCCTGATCCTTGCAACCGTGCCGGGACTGGACTCCAATCTGCACTTTCTTGGTCTGGGAATTCTCAGCGTGAATATCTGGACCTCCCTGCAGGACGTCTGCACAGACAGCCTCGCTGTCGACCTCGTCCCGGAGAAGCAGCGCGGCATCCTGAATGGCTTCATGTATGGCTGCTCCTACCTCGGGAGTTTTCTGGGCGGCACTCTCATCGGCCACTTCCTGTTCATGGAGGGAGGAAGTATCCAACTCGCCCTTGTCGTCCTGAGCGGCTGCGTCTTTGCCATCATGCTCCTCCCGTTGTTTATCCGTGAGCGCCCGGGGGAGAAAATTCTCCCTTGGACTGCGGGTTCCTCACAACTAAGGGAAGACGAGGAACATGCCCGCTCGGCAGCAATTCTCTTTCATCAGATCAAGCAGGCCTTCAGCCGTCGGATTGCACTGACCGCCGCCCTGCTTGCCGTGGGGGCCCATGTCGGTAATTCCGCCCTGAATATTATCGCGTCCAAACACTTCATTAACGAGGTCGGGTGGGACAAGAAAGCGTATACTTACCTTGAGAGCTTTGGAACCTGGTTCTCCCTTGGAGGAGCCTTTATAGGTGGTTTCGTTGCCAGCAAACTTGGAGCCAAGCGCTCTGTTGTGCTAGCCGGCAGCCTGATTGCCCTCGTCTGGATCTACTTCAGCCAGATGGAGTCATTCTGGAGCGAAGAGTGGCTCATTAGGTCGAACATGTGGGTGCTTGCGACCCTTCTGGGACTCTTCAGCGTTTCCCTCTTCACCCTTTTCATGAACGTGTCGGAACGCCGGGTGGCTGCCTCTCAGTTTACCGCCTACATGGCCCTACTGAACCTCTCCATCTTTCTCGGAAACAAGGTCGCGGGCCCCTTGGAGGCCTCCCTTCCCTCAGTCCCGGCGGTTTATCTCGCCGCCGGCATCTTCCACCTTGGCGTCATGGCCTTCGTCATCCTCGCCATCAAGCCCCCGAAACGACTTCCCCAGTTACCAGGGTTGGAGATGTCCTTCGCGGACCAGTGGCGTGAGGAGATCGATGACAAAAGCAGATGCGGTCCAAGCCTTGATTGCGCTGGAACCTCGAGAACCAAAACGTCGTTTGCCAAGCAACTTCGGGAAGAGAGAGAGAACAAGGACGAGGGGTAGGAGCGACCCCGACTCTCTACCCCCATGAAAACAGAGTGCTCCCTGATCCACTCCTCACCGCTCGCTTCACGAATTCCGGAAAGAGATCTCCGACCAACAGGGGATTGATTTCACCTGCTGCCATGAAGCGATTTCTCGCGCGGGGAAGGTCTGACCTACTCAAACTTAGCGCCCTCCAGATCCACCCGGTAGACGATTCCCTTGTCGTAACCGATGGCATAAAGCTCTCCTGATTGATCCCGCCCGAAGGAGACAATCCGGTCGGGTGCCGATCCAATCTGGCGAATGGTCTCCAGAGTCCGGTCAACCTGGGTGATCCCCCAGACTTTCTTGCTCTGGTAGTCCGCACAGATGTAGACCCCATGGAAGCTCGACTCCGGGTCAGTGCGCATGACGTAGCCGCCCGTGATCGAGACCCCGTGCTTGCGGCGGAAGGAAACCACCGGGGGAAGATACTTTTCACTTTCAGTCCGATACTGCGTCGAGAACAGAGCGAAGCCCTCGTGGATATTCCACCCATGATTCTCTCCGGCGCGCACGATGCACACTTCCTCAAACCGGTTCTGCCCCACGTCGCCAACCCAGAGATCCCCATTGGCGGGATCGAAGCTGAAGCGCCACGGCTGACGCAATCCATAGGCAAAGATCTCGGGTCGAAACTGCTCCGGATTACGAGCTACGAAGGGATTGTCCTTGGGAATCCCATAAGCCCGTCCCTCTTCCTCCCGGTCCACGTCAATACGCAGAAGACTACCCTCGAAACGGCTCAGGTCCTGAGCCTTGCCTTCCGGATCCTCCTGCGGCCCCCCATCTCCCATCCCGATGTAGAGAAACCCGTCTGGTCCAAATTCAAGGCCACCCCCGTGATGAAAGAGGGTATCGATGTTCCACCGCAGGATGCTCCGAGTCGGTCTTCCTGAATCTTTCCGGCGGCCCGCACTCGCCGCCCGTTCCACCACCGCCATGCCCCGCTGTTCCCCGGCCATGGTTTCATGCATCATGAAGTAGCGCCCGTTTTCTGAGAATCCGGGATGCAGGGCCACCCCGAGGAGACCCTCATCATTGGCTACGTAGATCTCGTCGAGAATGTTCACGAAGGGTGAGATCACCTCTTTCCCATCCACCTTCTCGAGGAGTGAAATCGTCCCCTTGCTTTTCTCTGCGATCAGATAGGCCCCCTTCACCGTCGGATGCCCCCCGAACCAGACCGGTTTGTGGAATTTTTCCTCAAGGCCGAAAATCGGCTCAAATCTCACCGGGTTCGTTATGGAGGCGATCTCAAGAGGAGCACCTTTCCTGTCGGCCTCCAGGTGTTCCGGCTGCCGACGATTCTCAAGATAGGCGACAAGGTCCCGGAATTCTTCCGTCGTTAACTCCGAGTGTAATCCCGCTGGCATGAGGGATACTGCCCCGGTTTCCTCCCGGACGATCTCGGCCCGGGCGATCCGGTGCTCCACTTCCCCCACATTCGCCAGCACCATGAACCTGTCTGTCTTCTCCTTCAGGATGCCTTGGAAGCGCTGCCCATTTTTCGTCTCTACAATCGTAGTGGCGTAGCCGGTCATGATCGAGGAGGAGGGTTTCAGGATCGCTTGCGCCAGCTCTCTCCGGGAAAACTTGTCCCCCACCGAGCGGAGATCCGGCCCAATGCTCCTTGCCGTTCCATCCACGGAATGACACTGGCTGCAGGCCGTTCGTTGATCCTCAAAGATGCGTTTACCGCCCACCACACTTCCATCTTTCAGGGCTGCCTTCAGGAACTCCCCATCAGGGGGAGGTTCCACAGCCGCCATAAGAACGGGAACGGGAAGGAATACCGCTGTATGGAAAAACCAGCGCCGATGGGTCATAGTTTCTACTTTAGCCTCACCTACCGGGCTGCCAACCGTTAAGGCCGGGACTTTGACCGGACAGGAGTTCGAGACTCGCCTCGGTCTCGAAAAGCCCTACTTTAGGAGGCCCATCACCATGCTCCGCTGGTCCATACCCGCTCTCCTGTCGCTCCCCATTCTTCTGGCGGACATTCCTTTCAAGGTCCCGGAAGGATTTCGTATTACCGAGTATGCCAGTGATTCCCTCACCCATGACACTTGGGCACTGACGATCTCCGAGGAGGGAAAGGTCGCAGTCTCTGGTCCCGGCTACATCAAGGTGCTGCTCGACACCGATGAGGATGGCGTGGCTGACCGTTCCCACATGGTGTTTGACAAGGCCCAGAACCCTCACGGCCTGCTCTGGACCGGGGAAGACCTCCTCAGCGTCCAGCCGAAGGGTATTTTTCTTCACCGCCCTCCCGAGGAGGGCGTGCTTCCCGGAAGTGACCCAGAACTCTTTTACAAGCTTCCCGGAGGAGGAGGGGAACACGGACCCCATGGTATCCGGCAGGGGCCTGACGGCTGGTTCTACGTGGCATGTGGGAATAACACAAGGATCGGAAGGGACAACATCACCACCGCTAACTCTCCCATAGAAAATCCCTCGCAGGGAACAATCCTGCGCATCTCTCCTGACGGAAAGCAAAGCGAGGTGGTAGCCCACGGGTTCCGGAACCAGTATGACCTCGCTTTCAACCAGCACGGCCACCTCTTCACCTTCGACTCCGATGGGGAACGTGATCACCAGCTTCCCTGGTATTCCTACTGCCGGGTCTTCCATGTCCGGGTCGGAGGCCATCATGGCTGGCTGCTTCCGGGACACCAGCGCTCCTTCAACCGCCCTCCGTACTTTTTTGACTCGGTCGACCGTCTGGGCGAGATCGATCGCGGTTCCCCCACCGGAGTGGAAGTCTACCGTCATACCCAGTTTCCCCGGCGCTACCGCGACGGCCTCTTCTTCGCCTGCTGGACCTACGGCCGGGTTTACTTTACCCCGCTTACTCCGAAGGGTGACTCCTACCAGAGGCACGAACCGGAGACCTTCCTCGAACCCGCTGGCAACCTCGGCTTTGCCCCCTCTGATCTTGCGGTTCATCCTCTCACCGGTGATCTCTTCGTCTCGGTCGGAGGCCGGGGCACCCGGGGAGCCGTCTACCGGGTCTCCTATCCGGAAGGCCAAAAGGCTGCCACCCCTGTCGCATTCTATGAAACTGCGCAGAACTGGTCCCCTCACGAGGACCGTATCCCGGAGGTTCCAGCACTCTCGCCGGCTCAGGCCCTCTCGCTCTTCGAGAAAGCCAAGGACTCCTCCACCCGGATTACTGCCATCCGTCACCTCATGCTCGCGATGGGAGACATCAGCACCAATGAAGCCCGGCGCCGGATCGATGCTGGCTACACCGCCAACAATCCCGATGCCCTCGCGGAAGAAATCCGCCGTAAGGCAATCTCTGTCCTGCCCTCGGCCTTCCGTTCAGACCGTCCCGGCGATCCGCAGCAATATGAAATCGCCCGCCTCCTCGCAATGCTAGGGGCGGACACCCGGGAGGCCATGGAAATCGTGGCCGCCGCGATAGCAACAACATCGCATCCTACCCACGATGCCCACTACCTCTTCTGTCTTGCCCAGATGCCAGGACCGAGAGAGGCCCTTCGCGCAGATCTTGCTGCGGCCTTTCTTGGTATCGACCGGAAACTGAGGAAAGCGAGACTCCTCACCGACAGGAACTGGAGCGTCAATCTAAAGGACGCCCTGCAGGCCCAGCTGAATTTTGACCCTGCCACCGCCTCAAGCATGGCCCAGTCAGGGGATATTCCTCCTGCCAGCGCCCACCTCCTTTCTCTGCTCGCCAAGGACCAACAGAGCTCCGCTGCCGCAACGATGAGCAGGGCCGAGACAGGCTGGGCGCGGGAGGGCATCGCCTTTGTGGAGAAATACCTTCCTTCGGGGGATCTTCCCCGCCTCTTGCCGGCATTCCGCCGCGCTTGGGAGAAGGAACCGCCACTCAGGCCTCATCTCGTCAACTTC
>CAXEFH010000115.1:0-10139 GCA_963989605.1 uncultured Roseibacillus sp.
A
This sequence comes from uncultured Roseibacillus sp., assembly GCA_963989605.1. GTDB lineage: Bacteria > Verrucomicrobiota > Verrucomicrobiia > Verrucomicrobiales > Akkermansiaceae > Roseibacillus_B. The sequence continues at coordinate 2 of CAXEFH010000115.1, forward strand.
GATGTGTATAAGAGACAGTTATTGATGGGGTGCTGGTCGCGGAGAAGGCGGCAACGCTGCTGGAGGGCAGAACGATTGGCTCCTCTTCAGGCCTCTGCATAGGTCGGAACTCCGATGATCAGCAGCACCATCCCGGTAAGATCGATGACGTTGCACTGTGGCGGCGTGCTCTTCTTGGAGAAGAGGTCGAGAAGATTTTCCAGTCGGGACAATCTGCTGGAGACCTCTTGGACGCGGGGAAAGCGGAGTGAACCGCCGTAGGATTTCTCAGGCCAATTACCGTCTGCGATAGGCCCACAGGTGGCCGGTCCCTCTGACGTAGAGGGTCTCGTGGTCCAGAGCGGGTGTCACGGATGCGGGTTCGGGAAGCTGAAAGCGGTGGGCCATTTCGAACTTGTCGCCGGCCTTCACCACCGAAAGGGTTCCCTCGTCGGAAAGAAGGTAAATGTGCCCGTTGGCTGCAATCGGTGAGGCGCTATACTGTCCGGTTCCGCCGAGTCGTCCCCGGTAACTGAGCTTGCCGGTTTCTGGATTGACCGCGGCGAGGGTTCCTCCGTTTCGCACCATGTAGATCTGATCACGATAGAAAAGAGGAGATGGGATCTCGGGCACACTGCGATTGAGCTCCCATGCGATGTGATCCTTCCCCAACTCACCTCTCCCGCCCGGGGTTATAGCCATTAGAATCGGTTTTCCGGGGCGATTCGTGATATGGGATGATAGCTCCTCCTCTGTCCACAAATTGTCCCGGTTCTTGTCCGCCCACCCGAAGATACCTTGTTGACGATCGCGGCGGCGCGCCGGGTCCGAGGGAAGGGGAATTCCCCACCCGGGGTGGCCGAGCGGTAGCTCGGGGCGCAGGGGCCATGTGAAGTCCTTGGTGATTTCATCACGTCCAACCTTGCCGTCCTTGTTTTCGTCGAACTGTAACATGGATTTCCAGAATGGCTTGGGGTCGATCTCGGCATCGGAGACTCCGCCAAGCTGGGCGGAAGAAATATAAACCCTGCCTTTGCCCTGCACGGGAATGGCGATGGTTTCGCGAGAAAAGCCTTTCGCGAACCACTTTTCTTCCCCGGTAAGGGGGTTATAGCCAACTACCCGGCCATGTCCCAGAACCACAAGCTCGTCACCATCCTCATGGCTCCAGATTGCCGGGGTCGACCACCCGCTACGGAGGAAAGGACGTGCAGTTTCCCAGACCAGCTCACCTGTGGCCCGGCTGAATGCCATCACCCGGGAACGGCTTAGCCTGCTGTTCTCGAGATTGGCATCATCGTCAGTTACGAGAAGGAGAAGTTCCTTGTAGGCGATCGGAGAGCTGGAGGCCCCATAGAGACTTTTTGAGGGTTCAAGGGGCCTCTTCCAGAGCTCCTTTCCATTGTGGCGGTAGGCGACAAGACCGTAAGATCCAAAGTAAACGTAGACGTTCTTTGCATCCACCAGCGCAGATGGGGACGCATGGGTATTGGCTTTGTGCACTCTCTGAAGAGGCGCTTCAGGAGTCTCCCTCCGCCAGAGCTCCCGACCATCCTGGCGATTGAGCGCGATGGTGAAGAGCCGGCTTTTATCGCAACCGGTAATAAAAATCTGGTTCCCATAAATAACCGGGGATGAAAGACCGGCGGGCAGAGGTGTTTTCCATGCTAAATGAGCAGACTCGATCACGGTCGGAGGCTGCGCACTCTCCATGACGCCTGATCCCGCTGGTCCCCGGAACTGGTCCCATGTCTTTTGTGCGACTTCGCCCCCGTGGGTGAGGGATGCCGTGAGCATGCTGGTCAGGATCAAGGTTCTGGTCACTTGAGAATTCTTCCTGTCCGCCGAGGGAGAACCAAGGAGATTTTAAGGGCTACCCCGGGCGCGAAGTCCCCCATTTCTGACGTTGAGCCGTGAATCCTGCCTTCCAAGTGTAGAATACGCCACAGGCCCTGCCAGCACGGGGTGAGCGCTTTGGGACCCTTTCGTGGTTCCGGGAGTATTAACCCTCTATATTTGGCATGCTCCACAGTCCAATCTGGGCCAGAATGCCTCCGGTTCGGACTGCGGCGCAAGTTTAGTCGTGGAAAGGCCGGGGGAACTTATCCAGACTGAAGCCATGGCCTTGAATTGTGTAAAACTTATTGCAGGCGGATTCTTTCTCGCAGGCGCCAATTTTTGTCCTGCGCTTCCGTGGGCGCAGTGGGGTGGGAGTCCGGATAAGAACATGGTGTCCTCCGAGAAGGGTTTACCGCAGGAGATTTCAGGAGGCGAGGAACAGGAAGACAATGAGGGGGAAATTAACATTGCGACCGCAAAGAGTTGTAAATGGGTCGTGGCCCTTGGAACGGAGTCCTATGGAGCACCAACCGTCGGGGAAGGCCTTGTTCTGGTTGGAACGAACAATGAGAAGCCAAGAAACCCATCCATTTCCGGTGACCGCGGAGTAGTGATGGCCTTCCGGGAAACGGATGGGTCTTTTTTGTGGCAGCTGACAGCTCCCAAGCTTCCCGGCGGAGATGAGGTAGATTGGGAATACCTCGGGATTTGTTCTTCCACCCTGATCGAAGGTGATCGTGGTTATGTCATGACCAACCGGGGGGAGGTCGCTTGCATTGACCTGAAAGGGATGACTAACGGAAACCAGGGCTTCCAGAATGAGGGGCAATATATGTCAGGTCCCGGTAAGGAGGCGGCGATCGCTGGGCCGACAGATGCGGATATTCTGTGGACCTACGACATGATCAAGGAGCTTGGGGTTGTTCCTCACAACATTACCAGTAGTTCAATTGCGATGGCTGGAGAGAGAATCGTTGCGACAACGTCCAATGGCATCAATGAAGATCACGATCACATTCCTTCTCCGAAGGCGCCTGCCCTGATCACATTGAATGCGAGTACCGGAAAGCTTGAGGGGATCGAGCAGGCAGGAATCTCAAAGGCCACAATGCATTGTAATTGGTCATCGCCCTGTATCGGGAAACGCGGTGGGAGTCCTGCGATATTCTTCGGAGGCGGGGATGGATTTCTCCATTCGTTTGAGCTGGTGGGCAAGGAATCAGGGGGAGGCAGGCCCATTCTGCAGGAACATTGGCGGGTGGATGCGAATCCGCCGGAATACCGGCTTGATGAAGAGGGAGAGCCCCGGGAATACCCCTCATACCGGGGTCCAAGTGAAATCGTGGGAACGCCGGTTTACCATCAGGGTAAGGTGTTCGTAGCGATAGGGCAGGACCCTGAACATGGAGATGGTGTGGGGATGCTCAGTTGTGTTGATGCGGAAACAGGCAAGGCAGATTGGACCTACAAGAAGATCAATCGGTCTCTTTCAACTCCCTCCGTGAAGGATGGGCTCGTTTACATGGCGGATTTTACCGGTCAGATCCATTGTATCGACGCTCACTCGGGGGAAGCGGTCTGGGTCCATGATACTCTCAGTCGCATATGGGGCTCAACCCTGGTGGCAGATGGCCGTATCTATATCGGGACAGAAGACGGTGAGGTCGTTATCCTGAAGGAGGGCCGAACTCTTGAAGAGATCGGGATTGGTGAGTTTTCGGGACCGATCTATTCCAGCCTGGTGGCAGCTAATGGTATTCTGTACGTCCAGACACAGAATCACCTCTATGCTTTCGGGAAATAAAGCCCGATAGGAGTCACTGCTCACGCAGGCCGTAAAGTGCCTTCTTGGTGCGCAGGATGAGCATGTCGCCTGCAACCGCGGGGGATCCCATGCAGCCGTCATCCAGTTCGCTGGTTGCGATCACCTTGAAGGTGCGGTCCGCAGCAAGCACGGTGCCCTTGCCGCTTTCATCGAAAAGATAAATCATGCTGCCGGCCATGATAGGGGAGGCTGAGAAGTTTCCCCCGACCCGCTCTTTCCAAATTTCCAGGCCCGTTCTGGCATCAAGGCAGGTGGCAACCCCGCCATCGTCGACCATGAAAAGAAGATCGTCCTTGATAAGAACTGACGGTTTCCTGGGAGCCGCCTTGTTGTAGCTCCAGGCGACATGACTTTCCGTGACATGGCCTTTTCCATCAGGGCGAACGGCCAGAAGAATGCCCTTACTGAACCCCATGGTGGCGTATACCATGCCGAGTCCTGCGACTGGTCTGCAGGAGGTGGAATGGGTTCCGATCGTCTCGACTCGCCATAGTTCCTGCCCGGTAGCTGGGTTGTATCCGTAAAGCGCCATCGCGCCTGCGCTCACGAGAACGTCCTTCCCCTCGGCAGTCTTCACGATAAGAGGTGTTCCGTAGGCTTTGCGCATGTCTCCTCCTCGCTTGGGTTTCCCGCTGGCATCAAGGTCCTGGTAATCGACACTGCGGGGCGTTTTCCAGAGGGTTTTCCCCGTGACCTTGTCGAGGGCGACGACGAACTGATGATCGGCTCCGTCAAAATTGAGAATAAGAGAGTCCCCGTGGATGATGGGCGAGGAACCAGCTCCGCGAAAGTGATCGCATGTAAAGTCGGTCCGCTTCCAGACCACCTCGCCACTGGAAGCCTTCAGGCATGCAGTGTAGGGAGAGCCAAAGCTTAGGTAGACGAGGCCCTCCTCAAGCACTGGAGTGGGCGACGCGTAGGAGTTAAATGCGTGACAGAACTGGGGGTTTTCCACCTTCCAGAGCAACTTGTCGTAAAGAACCTTCCCATCGGATGTATCGATACAGAGGATCGATAGCTGAGTGCCTTCGGCATTGGCATTGGTCACCCAGACCCGGTTACCCCAGATGACGGGGGAAGACCAGGCCTTGCCCTGCAGAGGTGTTTTCCAGACAACATTCTTGTCCTCAGCCCACTCTGTAGGCAACCCGGTATTGTTCGTCTTTCCGTCCTCGGCTGGACCGCGGAACTGGTTCCAATGCTCAATCGCGGGAGATGAGAGGCACAGGATAGGAAGAAGGAAAATGGTGAGGCCTGTCTTACGGATGGACATGCCGGAATCCTCCCCAACGCCTCACTTCTGGTCAAAGGAGAAATGCTGTCGTTCTCCCGAGGAGCTATAGGCGTCTTTTCCCAGAAATCCCTCTCAGGGAGTTTGCTTTAGTGGTGAGGAGAGCGTTTTCTGCCGGCGATAGAGGTCGAGGTGGCCCCTCTGCCGCTCCAGTTTATCTGAGGGTCCACCAGCCTCCAGGATACCAATAGCTTTCAAGGTAGTCTGAACGGCCGCCGGAAACTGGTTTGCTGCAGCCTGGGCAGCAGCGAGAGTAGAAAGGAGATTCGCGTCATCGGGTGCGCCAGGGGCCTGCATCATGAACGTCGCATAACGGAGGGCTCCTGCGCCGTTCCTTACGGAAGCGTCACTTGCGGTGGCCATCAGCCATGAAAGTGAGTTCAGGACGGGGATTTGCCTCGGAGTATATTTAAGGCTGGTTTCAAAAGCAGACCGGGCTTGTGCTTCCTTTCCTTCGCGGAGGGAGATTTCGCCGAGATTAAAATAGACGGCTCCAATCTGCATGTTTCGTTTTCTTGCCGCCGGAACGCCCGGGTTTCCCGGGGGGGCCTCATATTCCTCCAGAAAGCTGAGGAGGACAGCTCTGGCCTCTTCGAGGTAGTCCCCCTCAATGTAGGCCCCCGCAAGAGCAACGGGATCGGCCCGGAAGTGAGTTTTTGCCCATGCTCCCTTGAAGGGAACTGCTGCTGCGAGCGCGGCCTCGGGGCTCTTGCCCAGCTCCTCGAGGTCTGACAGGATGAGCGAAACCTCTACCGGGCCCTTGTAGATCGCACTGAGCCACCCACCCCGGTCGATCAAAAAGCTTGCCGGGACCGGCATTTGATGATGGCGGTAAACACTTGCCAGAATCGATTGCTGGAGAAGAGAGAGAATGTTGTCATCAGCCATTCCTCCGGCCCCTTTGAAGCCAAAATTTTTCATGGCGCGGGCCGCATCTCGGGGCGTAATTGCCTCCGCGGGATCAAGCTGGTCGACGTTTAGAGCGATCACCCTGATACCCTTGGATTCGAACTCGATGCGAGCCTCTTCGAAAGCCTGAAGCTCGGAGGCGCAGGGAGTGCACCAGCTCGCCCAGAGATTGATGAGGATCGCACTCCCTGAGGCCAGCTGAGTAATACTCTGTTCCTTACCCAGAAAATCCCTGTAGCTGAGCTCGGGGATTTTGAGTGGTTGCGAAAGCCGGATACGGGCTACGTCTGTTGGTTGAGGCATCTCAATTGGCATGCTTGGAAGGACAACGGGCTCCCTTTTCATGATTTCCCTGGCTTGCCCATGCCCCTGGACCAGAAGCCACCGCTTTCCTCGTGTCAGCCCCCGGAATTCTTCTTTCGCTCCTCCCGCCCAGTGAACCCTCGCCGCGACGAGGGGCCGCTCGCCGGATCCAAGGCCAAAGTGAAGCCATTTAGTGGATTGGCTCATAAGACCATTTCCGGCATGCAGGGTCTTGACCCTTCGCTGGGTGGCATCGGCAAATATCAGCTCAACCCGCGATCCGACGGCATCCCGGGGGCATTTCTTTTGTGGGGTGCCCTGCAGCCTCAGGGAGATCCAGTGAGACTTTTCTGAGGGAATCCTGTTTTGAAGGAACTGCAGACGGGGGGCAGATCGGTTGGATAGCCAGACGTCTAGATCACCATCCTGGTCCCAGTCGGTCAGCGCAAGACCCCTGCCGTCAGAGGGCATTCCGAAACCGCTGAGGGCGGATACATCGGCAAAGTCGCCTTGCCCGGTATTCAGGAAGGCACAATGTCTCTCCCTCCCACTAAAGGAGGCGCCGTCACGAATTCGTTGGGCGAGATCTGCGAAGGCTTGGAGGTAGTCCTTGGTTCCCTGATCCGGGATGCTTGTTTCCGGTGCTTGCGACACGACCTGTCGCCAGTAGAAACTTCATAAGTCATCAGGATCCCGCTGGGTGATGAAGCCATTTGTTACGAGCAGGTCTTCCCAGCCATCGTTATTGAGGTCAGCGAAGAGCGAGCTCCATGCCCAACGCCCCATCGTTGTTCCGGAAGAAACACTGACATCCCTGAAGCGCCCCTGTCCAAGATTCTGGAAAAGAGAGTTTCCTCTCGCGTGGCGCTGGTAGAGCGCCCGGGTCTCAGCATTCCCCCCGCGCTTGAATTTATCCTGAAAGGCAATTCGGTTCCCGGCCGAGGAGAACATGTTTCCGACGTAGAGATCAGCAAGGCCGTTGTTATCAAAATCTCCCCAGCATGCGGACATTCCGGCTGCAATATCACGTACTCCAGCCTCGGCAGCCACGTCGGTGAAGGAAGGCTCTCCAGATTCCCGGAGGGTATTTTGATAGAGGTTATTGCCGCCAAAGTCGTTAGCGACATAGAGGTCCATGTCTCCGTCTCCATCGTAGTCTTCCCAGGTGGCAGAGTAGGAGAATTTGCTGTTCCCAGGATGCAATCCAACCTGCTTGGTCACTGTGCGGAAGCGCAGACCTCCCTCGTTCCTGAGAAGCTCGTTGCGGCCTCCATTTGTAGCATCGTGGTAGGGCAGGGGCCTCGCAATAAAGGAATGTCGATTGGCGCCAGCCCGCTGGACGTAGCAGGTCGCAAAGAGGTCAAGATCTCCATCCTCGTCATAGTCCGCAGCGGCCAGAGAATAGGGGACTGCGGAAGGGAAACTTTTTGCCTGTTTGGGAGAAAAGACTCCGACTCCATCGTTCTCGAGTATAAGAACGCCTGACACGAGTGCGATTGCTACATCCTGGTCGCCATCATTGTCGAAGTCGGCGAAAAGTGACCCGAAACTATGATCAAGGAGGCCAAGGCCTGATTCCGCCGACCGGTCAAGGACCGTTCCATCCTGCTGCTGAAGCAGAAGCCTGTTTGTGAGCCCGCCTCCGTCGCAAAGGTAAACATCATCAAGTCCGTCATTATTGACATCAGCGACGGATAATCCGTGCCAGCCTCCGATCTCAATACCAAGAAGAGTTTCGATACGGCTCACCCAGTGATCCATTCCGCGGACGACCTGAGCCTTCTCGACGAAGGGAGCGAGTATCACACCGGTGGAATCGACCAGCTTGCCGCCGCTCTCCCGTTCGCACTCCTCATGGCTTGTTGTTCTCATGTCGAGAAGAACAGGAGGATCTTCCTTGGTCCATTCGGCAATCCACGTTGCGTTGATCTGTAATTGTTCATCAGCGAGCTGGACATTGAGTGTCGTGGTGGCGTTCTTCCCAGAGAGGTCTACCTTGACGACCTTGATTTCCACCATCGTGGCTTTCTGGTTATCGAATTGTTCGCGGATTTCAAAAAGGGCGGCAGAAAGATTTACTGGATCGCTGGCGGTAATGCTAGCGCGCCTGACGTCGAAGGCTTCACCCACGGGGATTGAAGTCATGGGAAATCCGGTTAGTCTCTGAGAGGTGCCTTCCAGCAGGGCACCAGTCCCGCCTCGGAGGAACCTCTTTATTTCCACAAGCTCGATCCCGGCAGCAGAGGCAAAGACCTCAGTCTCCCAATTAGCGAGAGTTGGGTCGGGATCAGCCGTCGTGCCCCTCTCCGTTGGCGTAGGTTTCGTCTGGCGCAGGGCGGCACGGGATTCCTCCTCCTTTCCCTGCTGACAAGCCAAGGCCAGCAGGGCGAAGGCGAACACGCTGGCTATGCGGGAAGAGCAAGGCATTGTGGGAGAGGACTTTCCCGCAAGGAGAACGGCTCGTCAACTGTCTGCCGAGGCAATCGAAGAGAGGGCGAGGGACCCGTTGGAAATCAAACAGTCGGTGAGGCGAGTTGGCTAACTAATTGCCGACGATGATTTTTACCCTCGTATAGCGCGCAGAATCGCTCCGGGCGGGATCATGGTCACGAATGGTTATCGTCTCTGTTCCATCACCATTATCCAGAGGACTTCCGAAGGGCTCAGTCGAGGTGGTCCAGCTCACGAGGTCGCTTGAGAATTGAACTTCGTAGGAGAGATCGAGGGCATTTCGGCGTCTCCTGAAGGAGAGGGCCAGATAGTCAGTGCCGCCATGCGCCACCAGCGAGGCGCGGTAGTTTTCCTCAACGTCATGGGTGGTGGGGTTGCGGCCAAAGCCATACTCGAGGACTGTGTCAAGCATGTCAGCATCAAGGTCAACAGAAGGTCCTGTGACCATCGGGTCGGATACGGAATCTTCAGGGAAATTCTGATACTTCCAGAAGGGGAATGTCATGGCATATTCAGAAGCAGATGCGCCAGGATTCCCGCCTTGCTCAAGACTGACACCCCAATTAACCGGACGGTCAAAGTCAGTGACCGAAGTGGTTGCGGGGTTGAGTGCCACGAGGGAATGTCCATCGTCATCAGCTGTATCGTACCATGCATCGTTGTAGCTGAACTCCAGAATATTTTCGCCTGCGGCGTCCTGGATTTGCAGCTGCTCTCCATCATTGCTGAGCCTGCCCGTGTACTCCCCGGCGATTTCCAGGTCACTCCGGTAACGTAAATTGAAGGCAGCGAGATTTGCCACCACCAGAATGTGATGGCCCGCTTCAAGGATGGTCTGCGGCTCGAAAGAAAAGGAGATACCCTCCACGAACGCGGTCCCTCCCAAGTCCAACGGGCTCGGCCCCGTATTTGTGAGCTCTACAAATTCAAAGTCCTCTGCACGGAGGCCCGGGTCGACAGCGAGCTCAGTTTCGGTAGGAGGCGATGGGGCAAAGAGGATTTCGGTGATCCTCAGATAGTCTTGTCCGGGGGTTGGGCTTCCAGGGTAGGCGATGCTATCGATGAGAACACCAGCTTCGTTTTTGAGCGTGAGGGTCTCACCACGGGCGGAGAGTTGTCCATCGTATCCACTGATCAGATAGCGCTTCTCGCCTGCCTTGGGGCTGATACTGCGTCCCCGGAATCCTCGGGCATCCCTGGCCACGTAAAGGCGCCCCCGGGCGGGAATCACTGTGCCGGCAGGGAACGAGAAGGAGATGCCTCCCGAAATCTCCCAGTGTGAGCAGTCAATTGCAGTTCGATTCGGATTAACGAGGAGAAAGTATTCTCCACTCTGGTCTGGAGAAGCATTCCTCGCGGCAGGATTGTAGTCGACGGTGCCAATCCTGATGACCGGGGTCTCTGGCTGCGCGGAGGGAATCTCATTCAGTCCATAGAGCTGACTGCGCCTTGAAGGAATGTGTTCAAACTTGATTCGCGCTGCCCCTTCGCGCAGGGTATTACGGTTTCCCCATGCGCCCCACTTCCGGTAATCAAGGTCG
>CAXEFH010000116.1:0-10092 GCA_963989605.1 uncultured Roseibacillus sp.
TTTTTCAAGCAGAAGACGGCATACGAGATTTCTGCCTGTCTCGTGGGCTCGGAGATGTGTATAAGAGACAGCTCCAAGCATCTGGTAGGTTTTCCTGATTTCTGGAAACCCTTTGGTGGCCATCTCCCTGGTCCAGTCGTTTGCAGTAGTGAGCCCCAGAGGTCTGGGTGCAAAGAGGGCGGCAAAGGCGACGTTGCCCTCTTTGATGCGCATCAGCGAAGCGTTTTCGCAGGTGCACCCTCCCTGCATGGCAGTGCCAACCATGACGGCTGGCATTGATACGGTAACACGGGGATCGAGTGCAGAGAGGGCGAAGGTCTGAGTGCCGCCTCCGCTCGCACCCGTTACAGCGATCCGTCCGGGATCCACCTCTGGCAGGCTTTGCAGGAAGTCGATGGCACGTATTGAGTTCCATGTCTGGAGCATCATGATACTTTGTAGATGGGATTCCGCCTGAGGGCTGTAGAGTCCCCAGTCCTTTTCAGAGATCATTTCCGGGCGTTGCTTAGAGAAGCGATGGGCCAGCTGATGAGAGATCTGGTCGTTGTCACAGTAACCAATCATGTCATACTGGAGCACCGTACATCCGAGTCTTGCCAGACCGATGCACCGGGACTGGATGTGGTTGCGCGCGCTTTCAATGTGTTTTTCTGCGCCCTTCTTGATCAGTTGAGCAGCTTTCGTTTCTCCACAGTCGTAGAACCGCGCTTCATTCCAGTGGCCGTGGGGGCAGAGGACTCCGGGGATTTTCCCTGTGATACTTTTTGGTCGATAGAGGGTTCCGGTGAGAAGGTATCCCGGCCGGGTTTCGAAGTAGACCTTTTCGGCTGTGAAGTCGCCGCCGTCGATCCTGCCGTGGATGACGGAGTTCAGCGGGTGCCGGACTGGTTCAGGAAAGAGTCCAACCGCGACTTTCAGGTCATGGCGGATCCTCGCTGACTCTACGGTCCAGTCCGCTGGTGATTTGGGAGGATGAAAGGGAAAGTAGCCATTAAGATCCTTAAGGGCGTCAAGACGACTGTCGGCCGGGAGACTGTCCTCAGGAAGGGCGCGAGGTGCGGAGAGTGCTGTCGAGCAGCAAAAAATACAGAGAATCAAAGGAATGGCCTTCATGCTGTGAGACTGTAGTTCACCTGTAAAAACTCAGGGAGGCAACGGGCAAGTTTGCGAGACGCATTGATCCAAGGGGCCTTCCGGCCCCCGGTGCATTGATCTTGTCAAGGGAAGGGGCTTTGGGGAGTATTGGCGACCATGAATCGTTTCGCTCGTTATTCCCTTGTCCTGATTCCCCTAATCGCCCTGTTGTCCTCCAGTGGAGCCCTCGCCGAAAAGAAGAAGATCGTGTTTCTCGCGGACGGTGGGAAAAACAGTAAGACTCACAATCACGTGCAGGGCAATGCGGTGCTTGCCGCGGCGTTGGAAGCAAGTGGTTTGGGTTTCGAGACAGCCCAGTACAAGGGGTGGCCCAAGGAGGCCGATGCATTTGACGGGGTCGATTGTATCGTAATCTTTTGTAATGGTGGCGGGGGTCACCTCGTTATGAAGAACCTTGAGCGCTTTGAGGAACTGGTCGATAGCGGGGTTGGCCTCGTATGTCTGCATTATGGGGTGGAAGTTCCCAAGGGAAAGGCAGGGGACATAATGCTCAAGGGTATGGGTGGCTATTTTGAAACTCACTGGTCGGTGAATCCCCACTGGGTCGCCACCATTGAAAAACTTCCGGAACATCCCATCACCCGGGGCTGTAAGCCATTTGTTCAGAACGACGAGTGGTATTACCATATGCGTTTTGCTCCTGATATGAAGGGGGTAACTCCCATTCTCTCGGCCCATCCCCCGCAGGCGACGATGAAGCGTCCTGATGGCCCGCATTCCAACAATCCTCATGTACGTAAGTCCATGGCTGCAGGAGAGATCCAGCACATCGGTTGGGCATATGAGCGTCCGGGAGGAAAGGGCAGAGGGTTTGGTACGACCGGAGGGCATTACCATGCCACCTGGGACAGCGACAACTGGAGAACCCTAGTGCTGAATGCAATCACCTGGACGTCGGGTGTCGAGGTTCCCGAGAAAGGGGTTGCTTCTGCTAAGAACCCGGTGAGCAGTGCCAAATAGGCCTGCCTGCAGCCGATCCCCAGATTCTTCTGCGGGATCTTGGCACTGGTGTTCTGATGGAGGAACGCCGGCTTTTTTCTTGAGGGAAGAAAAGGTTTAAGCCTCGTTTGCGAGGAAGAGCAGGACGTTCGGAAGGGAAGGGACTTGCCTGTGTTGATGGCAAGGTCTAGGGACTTGGTATGAGACCACCACCGGGAGCTATCATTCTTTTTCTGCCGCTTGTCGCTTCCGGGGTCCTTTTTCTTGCGGGAGGGATTGGAAGTGCAGCAAAGGATCAGGAGGAACGAAAGGCAACAGCGGTCAAAGCTCTACTTGTGACCGGGGGAGGATACCACGACTACAATACCCAGAAAAAGATTCTCACCGAGGGAATTAGCAAAAGGGCTAATGTCGAATGGGATGTCTTCATGGGAGATGCGAAGCAGACAAGGGAGAAACTCAGCAAGGCTGGCTGGGCTGACAACTATGACGTCATCGTCTACAATCTGTGCCATGCTCACGAGACCGATGGAAAATTTGTAGAGGGTCTCGGGAAGGTGCATCATGATGGCAAGGCCGCAGTCGTCATTCATTGCGCGATGCATTCTTATCACTGGAAGATTCCGGGAGAGCCGAAGCACTGGCCTGCGATGCTTGGAGTGACATCTCCGCGTCATGGTCGGCACGCCGCCATTGAGGTGACCAATCTCGCTGCAGACCATCCAGTCATGAAGGGGTTTCCAGCGAAATGGAAAACTCCCAAAGGAGAGCTTTACCACATCAAGAAAGTGTGGCCGACTGCCACAATACTTGCAAAAGGCAGTATTGATGAGGGCAAAGCATTTCACGATTGCGTCTGGCTGAATGAGTACGGAAAGGGCAAGGTGTTTGGGACGACGCTAGGTCATCACAACGAGACAATGCAGGAAGATGTCTATCTCGATCTGGTGACTCGTGGCCTACTGTGGACAGCAGGACGGTTAAATTAAGATTGCCCCGACTGGCGGGGAATTCAGGTGCGTATTCTGCGGCTACCTTACGGTATCCCCCCAAATCCATATTCAGTGCGCCTGCGTTTTCGTTTTCAGGCAACTAACCCATCACGCAAGTTCCTTGCTTCGAAAGCAGGGATAGTGAGAGCGCGAGCGTGTCCCCCTGCTACGGAGGGAGGATCTTAAAGTATCACCACGGTTGACAGGCTGGTCGCGGGAGCCTCACATTCAAGCCAATCCTATGGCTCAAAAGATTGCGTTTCTGACCGCGGGTGGACTTGCTCCATGCCTTTCCTCCTCAATCGGAGGTTTGATAGCAAAGTATAATGAACTCGCTCCGGAGGCGGAGTTAAGTGGTTATCTGAATGGTTATCAGGGTCTTTTACTGGGGCGTAGGATGCTGTTTCCAGCCGAGGCGCGGGAGCGACACGAGGTCCTCTACGGCTTCGGTGGTAGTCCCATCGGTAACAGCCGCGTTAAGCTCACAAATGTCGAGGATTGTCAGAGGCGAGGTCTCGTCCAAGCAGGAGAGGAGCCGCTCAAGGTTGCGGCGGAGCAACTAAAGAGAGACGGGATTGATATTCTGCACACCATCGGGGGTGACGATACGAACACGACAGCGGCGGACCTGGCAGGTTATCTTCAGGAAAATGGTTATGATCTGACCGTGGTGGGCCTTCCGAAGACCGTGGATAACGATGTATTTCCGATCGCGCAGACGCTCGGGGCTTGGACTGCGGCCGAGCAGGGCGCCGTCTTTTTCGAGAATATCGCGAACGAAAACACAACCAGCACGAGGCACCTCATTATTCATGAGGTAATGGGGCGTCACTGCGGATGGCTCACCGGAGCAACCGCGGAGGCGTATCGGAAGCGGTTGGACAAGTGGGAATTTCTGCCCGGTATGCGATTGGCCCGGGAATGCTGGGACGTGCATGCCGTGTGGGTCCCGGAAATCGATCTGGATTTGGATTCGGAGATCGAGCGACTCAACGGGGTTATGGATAAGCATGACTGTGTGAATCTCTTCCTCAGCGAAGGAGCGGGGATGGAGGCTATTATCCGGGAAAAGGAAGCCGCCGGGGAAGAAGTTCGACGCGACGCATTCGGTCACGCCCGTCTGGATGAGCTTAATCCTGGAAAGTGGTTTGCCTCAAAGCTCAGGGAGAGGCTTGGAGCCGACAAGGTCCTGGTTCAGAAAAGTGGGTACTTTGGAAGGTCTGCGGCTCCCAACGAGCGCGATCTCGAGTTAATCAGGAAAAGTGCATTTGCCGGCGCGGAGTATGCCCTGAATGGGCAAAGCGGAGTGGCTGGAATGGACGAAGATGCAGGCGGTGAGATGAGCTGCATTGCGTTCCCTAGGATCAAGGGAGGGAAGCCTTTTAATGTTGATCTTCCGTGGTTCGGAGAGCTGCTCAGTGACATGGGGCAACCTTTGGGAACCCGGTCTGCGGTTCACTGAACCCGGGTTGAGCTGCTTAGCCCACGATCGAGCGTAAGAATTCCGGGTGCTCACTTTCCAAGCTGCGCTTATCAGGAATCGGGTAGAAGATTTCCCTTTCCTGGGCTGCAATCCAGAATCCGGTGCGGAGCTGAAGGAATGAAATCCTGCCAAGGACTGAATCGAGGCTGATGGCCTTGGTGGACTTCTCCGGTTTACCCTGCAACTCCACAATTTGCTCTTTCAGTTTGTGAGGATGAACATTGGGGATCGGAGAAGTGTGAAATGGGTTGGCCTCAATTTGTTTCAGGAAATCTTCAATCACAAAGTCGATCTGGGTGAACATGACCTCTGGGGCGCTTTTCGGCAGAGAGAGATCGGTAATGTACTCTCCGAACTCCGGGGGAGCCATGTGACTCATGACGATCGCGCTGAACGGGCAGACCTCCTGGTAGGTGCGGATAAATCCCGGTTGATGAACTCGCTCATAGGGTTCCTGCTGGAGGCGGAGGACCTGGCCAGAAACGGACGTGATATAGAGATCCAGAAAGGCGGAGAGGTCGATATGTTCGAGCACACGATAGCAGGAGATGAATTTGGTTCGTTTCGGTCTGCCTGCCTTGTTGGGGACAACATCCTTCAGGTGTTCATCAATCTGGAAGTAATCATGGCGGTAGTCATCCGCAATCTGGGCAAAAATTACCTGACCGTGGTAATAGCGTGAACTGCCAACGGTGTAGTGTTTGCCGAATTCTTCCGGGGGAAGATTGGAGGCCACCAAGGCATAATTCGGCCACATGATGACGTAGAGGTGTTGTTCGATCTCGCTGATGCCTCCATTGTTCCTCTTACGAGGACAGTGTCAAGAAGGTGGCGCATCTGGTACGAGAGATGGCCTCAAATTGTGTTATTGCTGGATATTTTGGTAAGGGATTTCATTTTCGGGTTAATGAGTCCGCGAATAGCCGTTGCCATTTTTTTCATGATCGGTGCCACAGGCATCGTCTCCAGAGCTCAGGAGCGTGAAAAGGGCCACAGCAAAAATGACGGGTCTCAGGCTCGCCACACCCCGATGGTGAAGCTGATCAGGGATTGTCTGCCCGCGGTAGCCTCTCTGCAAATAGTGCAGGGCCATGAGTCACAGGGTGTTCTTACGATGGGAGTGGGGAGCGCCTCGGTCATCCATCGAGACGGATATCTGCTGACCAATAACCATGTTCTTTTTCGAATGCATCAGGGGCAGGCCATTCTTCCGGGCCAACCGGCGCTGATGTTCAGGATTATCGCAACGTTGAGTTCTGAGGATCTGGCCTTGATCAAGGTTGAAGCCGGCGAGGTGCTGCCCTCCTTGGACTTGGGGCGAAGCGATGACCTAATGCTGGGTGAACCGGTGATTGTGATTGGGAACCCCGGAGGACTTGTTCACTCAGTCTCAGAGGGGATTATCAGTGGCCTTAACCGGTCTACATCCGTGGCTGGAACCTTTCTTCCCGGGATGGTGCAGACAAGTGCCGCGGTGAGCGGTGGTAATTCCGGTGGTCCGCTCATCAATGCGCTGGGGGAGCAGATTGGCGTGATAACCTCCAAGAAGCTCGATGGTGAAAATATCAACTTTGCGATCACGATTGACCGGGTCCGGGAACTCTTTTCAACGCTGTTGTCGGCTGAGCTTCGCTACGGATTCCTGCTGGGGATGGAGGTTGAGATGCTTGGTTCTCCGGTAACCGTACGGAATGTGAGCGCGGGTTCGCCCGCTGAGAGGGCGGGCGTTAAAGTAGGGGATCTGATTGAGAGGGTAGACGGCCGCGAGCTAAAGAATGGGGTGGATTTTCACCTTGAGCTAGTGGAGAAGGCCCCGGGAAACCGCCTAGCACTGCGGATTCAGCGCGGCGGGAAGGCTGAGATGATCGAGGTAGAGCTGGGCGAGCTGGAGTTACCTCAACCGGTCGCTGAGGAGGGCACGGAGAGTGGGTTGAGATTTCGGGGTTATGAAGGCAGTTGGAATGCGTTGCCCGATTTTGAAGAACTGGATCCGGTTGCAGATGGAGTGGTCGAAATTCCTACTGAGGAGGCCTACCGCACGGCGGATGGCGAGAACTATGGCCTCCGCTTCCAAGGATTTATCAAGATCCCCGCTGATGGACTGTACACCTTCTACACCTCATCCGACGATGGAAGTCGACTCTCCATCGGGGAGAAGCTTTTGGTGAACAATGACGGGTTGCATGCACTTCAGAGGAAAGGAGGGCTTGTCCGGTTAACCGCCGGCCTTCATCCGGTGACCATTGACTACTTCGAGCAGGGAGGCGAGGAGGAGCTCGAAATATCATGGGAGGGGCCTGGGTTCTCTTCTCAGCCCGTAGCCGGAGAGGCGTGGTTCCATCGGCCCTGAACCGGTGCCCGAGTCATTTGCTTCAACGGCGATCAGGGTAGAGGATCTGCGAGGGCTGCCCGAAGGCGCATGAAGAGCTTCGAGTCATGGTCTCCCTCGAGGGTTGACCTGTAGGTGACGATGGAGGTTCCATCGCTGCCTCCCCGTTCGGAAACAAGTTCCGTATCACCGGTCCAGGTCACCAGATCCCTCGAGACCTCCACCGAGAAAAGAATGTCATCAGCAGCGATTTTTCTCTGAAAGGAAAAGGTGAGGGCTCCGTCCTGTCTCTCAGCAGAAATTAGTCCGGGTCCGCTCGAGGGGTTCTGGTCATCGCTGGCGAGCGCGTGTTCTAGTAACGCGGAGAGACCATCTTGATCACTATCGGCGAACGGGTCACTACCTCGGAATAGTTCACTGCTGGACCTGCCCGGTGAGCCACCCAGTCGCCAGTTCGATGCAACGCCATGGCCAAGAGGATCAAGAGGATCGTCGGCGGAATGGTCACTGGTTCGTGCCAGTTCGATGGCAAAGCCCCCGGCATCCGCATCTTCGGGCCAGGGAGGGTTGTCATCGTAGATAAATTCATGAAGGGGGAACGTTCCGAGAGTGATCCGGATCCGTTCCCCATCGTTCTCGAGCCGGTTTTCGTCCTCGTTCAGATACTCCCCGGCGATAGGGAGGCTGGTTCCGTATCGCTCTTCAAAGGCCGCTCGATTTCTCACGACAAGAAGGTAGGCGCCTGCGTCAAGAAGGGTGCCGGGGGCGAAATCATAATCGATTCCTTTTGTGAATCTCACATCAGTGAGGTCGAGAGGGCTTGACCCGATATTATGGATTTCGATGTACTCGGTATCATCGGATCCCTCAGGATTGTACATGATTTCGCTGATGACCAGGTTCTCCTGATGGCTACTGGCGACGGGGTTTGAAACTTGGAACTCCAGTGGTTCGGACCAGTGGCTCCAGCGGCCGGTGTCATCCATATGGCGAACACGGGCGCGGTAGGTCAGGCCGCTTCTTACCGCAGAGGCAGGGGGCCGAATTTCAGGGGTAAAGGCTGATAGTGGTCCCGTCTCCCAGCTGGCACTCCACTCGAAGGGAAATGGAGTATTATCGCCCCTGGTGTAAGGATCATGGTGGGCGATTCGATACTCCATTGCCCCGAATCCACCCGAGGTGTCTGAAAATCTGGAGGACCCAAAAAGGAGGCGATTGGCAGGATACCCGGGCTCGCTCAGGTTGGTGATAACTGGGGTGTCCGGGATCGCAGGGTCGAAGCCAAGCTCGTCAAGGTAGGCGTCGCGACCCTCTCGGCCTGATGTTCCGCTATCCCGGGAGTTGGGAGCCATCGTCCCGCTGTCCCCCCCGGTCCAGCTCCCGCCGTTGAAGGCGAACATTTTCATGTCGCGGGTTCGTAGACGAATGTCGCCATCGTTCTGAGAGCCAGCGGAGGCGGGAGCACTTGTCCAGCGGAGGCGGTCAGCCTGCTGAAAACTAATGATTCGGTCCTGCAGCATATCGATCAGCCCGTTGATCTGGTTGGGCTGCCATACCAGATCGCGTATTTCCCGGACCACGTTTTGATACTCTTTGTTGAATTCTGCTCTCGATCCCATTGCATACTTGCAGAAGTCTTCTCCTCCGTTCCAGTTTGGTCCCCAGCTGGTGTCAGAGTCCCATGGCAGAACTTGGAGAAGGCCGTAGCGGGAGCGATCGGGCTTGAAGTAGTAAGCTCGATTCTTGAGGTGTTCCGCGGTATTTGGCTGGACGTCGTAGTGTCTTACCGCATCAACGATTGCGTGGTAATGATACCATGAGTCCCAATCGACGTGCTGCCGAAGCCAGGAGTCATTTCTGTTGGGGCGCAGATTGAAAATGATGTTCTCGTAGTCAGATCCATCCCGGGCTCCCCGGGGGGCATGGTAGCGAATGACGTCTGATCCCTCTGTTAATCCGGACTTCAGTTTATAAAGATTCCCCTTTTCCAGATCATGAGCCTCGAGAAACCTCCGATCATAGTCCTCGGTGGCGAGAAGAAATCCGTAGAAATCCCCATGATACTGGTCAGGGGCTTCCTCGGTGTCCTTGATGACCCGGAAATGAAACCAATGAGTGAAGGGTGCGGCAGTTCCAGTGGTATTCC
Source organism: uncultured Roseibacillus sp. (assembly GCA_963989605.1). Taxonomy (GTDB): domain Bacteria; phylum Verrucomicrobiota; class Verrucomicrobiia; order Verrucomicrobiales; family Akkermansiaceae; genus Roseibacillus_B. The sequence goes on from CAXEFH010000116.1 coordinate 9,045, forward strand.
ACAAGATGGAGTTAGCGGTTTCATAAAGTCCAAAATTAGTGCCTCCCCGCGCGTGCATCTTGTGAGAGTTGAGCGTGCGCCACTTGGTCGGATAGGGGTCTCCCCAGATGTCATGAAACTGAACGTAGTTTCCCCGGTTGAAACGAAACCGGAAACTACGTTTTCCTCGATTGGCATAACGAGCATTTCTCTGTCTTAGACGGTAACCGATGTTGTCGTAGACGGTTCCGTTGTAGACGAATGTGCCACTCCAGTTGAAGGCGCTGCGGGCGTCGTAACTGTTCCTTGGAATCTGATTTCCGTCGTATGCAACGCATTGGTCGTAGTCTTGCTCGGTCGTCAGAAGATGATAGGCCGGGAGGCTGCTGAGGACGGTGTCAGCAGAGTAGGTCCGAGTAGTCGTCACATAGTCGGGAATTCCGTCGTAGACGAAGCAGGAAAAGTTCAAGGACGCATCGTCTGGGAACGGAGCTGTTGCAGAAGTTCCCCCGCTATCACTCACGGTGATGCGGTAGCGAACAAGAGTGCGATGGTCATAGGATGTGGAGGGAATAGTGGCGGTGTAAATATCATCGCCGGCTTCGACGTCCGCCCCGAGTCCGTCATCACGCATATTCACAGTAAGCCAGTTGCGAAGATAGGAGGGGTTGGTCTGGCGGGGAGCGGTCGGGTTACTCAGTAGTTGTGAATGGGATTTGGCCAGAAAGGCTGGAACATAACGCCCGGGGCGGATCAGGGTATACGCGAGGCTTACCTCGCTGACGCCATCGGGGTCCGTTACCTTGGCGGAAATAACCATGTCTTCCGTGCTAGCAGGTTGCTGAGGAGTGTGGCGAACCTGACGGATGTTGGGTGGAGCAAGAGCGCTGAAAGCGCTGTTGACGCGGGAGGGGGTGGGGGAGCCGGGGGTTTCATTTCTGCCCGAGCTTCGCCAGGAGCTTCCGAGATTGTTGTCGAGCGTAGGATTAATCAATTCCATCGAACTGCCGCCACCATCAGCCGCGATGGGCCAGGGGAAATCGATATCGAATTCGACGCGGTCTACGCG
>CAXEFH010000117.1:0-10067 GCA_963989605.1 uncultured Roseibacillus sp.
GATACGGCGACCACCGAGATCTACACCTCTCTATTCGTCGGCAGCGTCAGATGTGTATAAGAGACAGGTCTTCTATACCCGTCAGGATCCCGAAACCCTTCGCTCCTACCAGGTCTACCGACACACCCTCGGATCTCCCGCGGAGGAGGATGTCCTGATTTTTGAGGAGAAAGATGAAACCTTCCGCTGCTACGTCTATAAGAGCAAGTCCGGCCGATTTGTGGTGATCGGTTCCAGCCAGACACTCTCCGATGAATTCCTGCTCATTGAGGCGGACAAGCCCTTAGAGAAGCCTCGCATCTTCAGTCCCCGGCGTCGGAATCTGGAATACAGTATCGACCACGCAGGAGATCAATTTCTGATTCGGACTAATAAAGAAGCTCCCAATTTCAGGCTGATGACTACTGCAGTGCAAAATACCTCCGAGGATAACTGGCGCGAAGTCATCCCCACACGGGACGACGTCTACCTGAGCAGCATCGAGGTTTTCCGGGACTACCTCGTCGTGACCGAACGCCGCAATGCCCTGAACAGGATCCGCATCCGGAACCCGGAAGGCATATGGCATGAAGTCGATTTCGAGGAACCAGCCTACTCCGCCTCACTCGGGGTAAATGCTGAAATGAATACGGAAATGCTCCGCTTCAGTTTCGAATCGATGCGAATTCCTGACAGCGTCTTTGACTACAATATGAGAACCCGGGAGAAGACCCTCCTTAAGAAGCAGAAGGTCCTGGGAGGATTCAAAAGCAATAACTACCGGACCGAGCGACTGGATGCTACCGCCCGTGACGGGACGAAAATCCCCATCTCGCTGGTATCTCGCAAGAACCTGAAGCGGGATGGCACTGCTCCTCTCTATCTCTACGGTTACGGCTCTTATGGATCGAGCATGTCGGCCGGGTTCAGCAGCAGCATGCTGAGCTTGATCGATCGTGGTTTCGTCTACGCGATCGCTCATGTTCGCGGCGGACAGGAACACGGCCGGGGATGGTATGAGGAGGGAAAGCTCATGAAGAAGAAGAATACCTTTACAGACTTCATTGACTGCGCGGAGCATCTCGTCAAAGAGGGTTACGCGAGTCCCGCTCGACTTTTTGCAGGTGGTGGCAGCGCTGGAGGACTATTGATTGGAGCCGTTGCCAACATGCGTCCCAACCTGTTCCAGGGTCTCATCGCCGATGTTCCCTTCGTAGATGTCGTTACCACCATGCTCGACGATACGATTCCTCTCACCACCTTTGAATACGATGAATGGGGAAATCCATCTGAACTGGAAGCATACCACTACATGCTCTCCTATTCACCTTATGACAACGTCGCGGAAGTGAGCTACCCCGCCCTCCTGATCCTTGCCGGACTCCACGACTCTCAAGTTCAGTACTGGGAACCAGCCAAATGGGTTGCTCGCCTCCGCCATCGCTCGACTGGAAAAAACCCCATTCTCCTCAAGACTGACATGACGGCAGGACACGGTGGGGCCTCAGGGCGCTTTGACCGCTTCCGTGACACGGCTCTGGAGCATGCCTTCCTGATCAAACTGGCGAAATCGGAGTGAATAATGGCAGCCTGGGGGGAGTCTCACCCCGTATATGCCATCACCTTCCAAAATTCTCCTGAACATCAATTCGTGCCGGGTGATGACCGCCATAACCGTCATGTCTCTGGGACCCAGTGACTCGCCCCTCTGGTGGATGGCCGCCGCTCCATGGTTCCTGATCAACCTCCCGGGCCTGCTTCTACTGGCCATACCTGGCCTCGTTCTTGGTCTCGGTCTGGCAGAGACCGGATCGCTCGAATGGATCGGTGGGGCCTTCCTCCCCACAGTTGGCATCGTTGTTCCAACCGTATTATCCATCCTGCTAAGCCACTGCTGGCGTCCTCTCTTGAACAAAACCGGGGCCCTGAGCCACTTCTATTATCCCGAGTCCTGAGCGCTTAACACGAAGGATTCCCCTACCTCTCATCCGCTCAGTCCTGCGAATGGGCTTCCCCCAGTCGGGTCATTGATCGCACGGTCACTGATTAAAATTCTAAGGAAGATCCCGCGAGTGTGTTCTTTCCTTGGAGGTCATCAATCTTGACCGCGAACGGCATCAAGTGCACCCCGTCAGAATACCCCGGTAGTTCCCATGAAAATATTATCCCGCCTCACGCTCCCCGCGGTCCTTATTTCAGCTGTTTCCACCATCCTTGCGCCAACCATCTCTGCCCAGCAGAAGATTGGCTTTATCGAGGATTTCGCGCTCGCTAGCGATCGTGAACTTGCCCTGAAGAAACTGATTCCGGGAACCGAGGACTACTACTACTTCCACGCTCTCCACTACCAGAACACCAGACAGGAACGGAAACTTGCGGATACTCTGACGAGGTGGGACAAGCGTTTTCCGGGCTCCAGCCTCCGCAAGCTCATACTCAACCGGAAAGCCCTTATCGATTACTCCCGCTTTCCAGAACGATCTTTGGAGCATATCAAGCGCACCCTGAAGCTCCAGTTCAACCAGCAGCAGGAGGGCAGGGCGAGGTCTCGGGAGTTTCCTTCGATTCTCGAGCAGGAGGAAATCTCATGGGATGCATTTCTTGCTCATGCATTACGGGGCACCAGTAATCTACAGAATCTCACCCGGGGTGAATTTTTCACCCTCCTCAGCAGTGGGCATGCCCTCACTGGTAATCAGAGGCGTGATCTCCTGAGCCGTGCTGACGACCCCGACCTCCCAGGATTGATTACGATCATTCTGGAGGACCTCAAAAGCCCGGAAAGTCGCGGCTTCGGTGAATTCAATGTTCATCGCGCACTTACGATCTCTCAACTCGATGAATTGCGCGCGGCAAGAAAAGAACTCATCCGCAACGAAAACTACGTTCATTCCTATCTCTCCAAGCTTCGTCCCGGCGCCGATGTCAATCCAACCATCGATCCGGGGACCCGGAGATCCTATCTGGAACGCGCCTGGAAGTTTGTGTCAAACCTCGGGCCCTCCTTCAATTCCCTCAAGGCACATATTCTCTACCAGCGTCTGGTTTTTGATTACTCACAGGGAGTTCATGATGCCGACCGCTTCATGACCTACGTGAAGTTTCCCCGCCGGGCATTCTATGTAAATCCTGGCTGGGCCCGAGAGGAGCGTAAGCTCTGGGATCATCCCGTTGATCTTGGCAAAAACTTCCAGAAGGTAACTGGACTGCCCTCCATCGGCACTGACGAACCGGTCGTCCGGAACTATCTCCTCCATTTCCTGAGGGAAGCCGCAGACTACAAGGCCTACGCTCCCTACTTCCAGGAGAGCTGGCTCAAGGCCGTCTTCGCCGAGACCAAAATCGTCAATGGCGTCGGGGACCCCGAGCGCTGGGCGTCACTCCTGAGCCCCAGCCAGTTTCAGGCCCTGAAGGACAGGGTCGACGTCGAGTTTGACCCCGGGAATCCTGAGCGCTTTGCCATCAGCGACAAGGTCAGGCTGCGAGTTAACCTGAAAAACGTACAGACCCTGATCGTCAAGGTCTTCGAGGTGAACACCCTCAATTACTACCTCACGCATAAATCCGAGATCAGCACCGACCTTTCACTGGATGGACTGGTAACCAACCACGAGCGTACCTTCGACTATGACGATTCCCCCCAGCGTCGTGTCGCCCGAGATTTCGATTTTCCCGAGATTGAGGACCGGAGAGGGGTATGGATCGTCGAATTCATCGGAGGAAGCAAGAGCAGCCGGGCAGTCATTCGCAAGGGGCAGCTCGATGTCTTATCCACCACCATCCGGGAGGGAGAAGTTCTCACCGTCCTGGATGAGATGCACAAACCTGCCGATGGCGCCAGCATCTGGCTTGGGGGCCGCCTCTATCAATGTGACGACAAGGGTCGCACTCTCATTCCCTTCTCCAACGATCCCGGGAGACGCACCACCGTGATAGCGACTCCAGACGGATTCGCCAGCCTCTCTCAGTTTCAGCACTCCTCAGAAGCCTACCAGCTCCATGCTGGTATCCGGATCGACCGGGAAGCCCTGCGACCGGGAGCCAGCGCCACCATAATGATCCGTCCCACCCTGACCGTTGCAGGACAACCTATCTCGCTCACACATCTGGATCATGTTCGCCTTGTCCTCATCTCGACCGACCTTGAAGGAATTTCCACCACCACCACGGTAAACGACTTCAACGTCTCCTCCGATCGGGAAGCTACTCACGAAATCCGGGTCCCGAACCGCCTCTCCAGTCTTGACGTTAGATTAGTCGCCTCAGTCAAGGTGGCTAGCCAGGGACAGCAGGAACTCGAGCTCTCCACCAACCAGACTTTTACAATCAATGGACAACTCCGTAGCGAGCGAATCAAGGACCTCTTCCTCAGCAGGATAAACGGCAGGTATAAGGTTCAGCTCCTTGGAAGAAGCGGAGAACCCGCTTTGGGGCAACTCCTCAACGTCACACTCCAGCGTCCCAATTTCAAGAACACCCGGACTTTCGCCCTGAAGACAGACAAGTCAGGTGGAGTTGAGCTCGGCGCCCTCGACGGCATCGCGAGTATCAAGGTTCAGACCGCAGACAATCACCAACGTCTCTGGCAGCTCCCCAAGCACCGCCGGACCAATCCCGGTTTGATCCATGCCGTTGCAGGAGAAAAGATCCAGATCCCCTACAGCGGAACTCTGACTCGGAAAGATCTGGCACTCCATGCCTTTTCATCTGCTGGAATCACCTCAGATGCTTTCCGAACCCTATCTCTCAAAAATGGGTTTCTGGTCGCCGACAATCTTGAGCCCGGGGACTACCGGCTCCTCCTAAAAAAGAGCAACCACTCGATCACCCTGAGGATCGCAAGAGGAACGGTCTCCAACGGCCACGTCTTCAGCGACGCCCGGACGCTGGAACTCAGGGAACGGAACCCTTCCCATCTCACGAAGCTTTCCCTTGATGGAAAGTCCCTCGAAATAAACGTGGCAAATACGGGCGAGACCACGCGCCTGCACGTCATTGCCACCCGCTTCCTTCCGGATTTTGACCTCTTTGGTTTCCTCGGCCATGCACCCCGCACCGGGCTTTTCAGTGGCACCTCTGCCAACCTGCCAAACCTCTACGTCAGCGGCCGAAAGATCGGGGACGAATTTCGCTACATCCTTGAGCGGCGCTACGCCCAGAAACTTCCGGGTAACATGCTTGAGCGCCCTGAGATCCTGCTCAATCCCTGGGCTGTGCGCGATACCGGGACCGAGGGCGAGGTCCTTGCTGCCGGGGACGATTACGCACGCGCCCTGACCGGCCAAGCCGCCAAGGGCGAACGAGTAAAACCCCCTTCTCAGGGCGGGGGAGCGGGAAAGGTCCTCAATTCCGGCAGCACGGTAGATTTCCTCCTCCACGGGCCAGTGAGTCTCCTCAACCTGCAACCGGATGAACAAGGCCACCTCTCGATTGATCTCGATACCTTCGGGGACCGCCAGCACCTGCATGTCCTCGTCCTCGACCATCACGGCGCAAGCTACGCCGAGCTCTCGCTGCCCGAGCGCGGAACTGAAATAAAGGACCTCCGCCTCCGCCAACCTCTCAACCCGGATCGCCACTTCACCGAGCAGGATTCAGTAACACTTCTCAAAAAAGGGGAACGCCTTGAGATCAAGGACCTCCCTACCGCACGCCTTGAGGTTTTTGAGGATCTCTCCAGCGCTTACCGCTACCTGCTGGCCTTAAGGGAGGATGCAAACCTTCGCGAGTTTGAGTTTATCCTTAAGTGGCCCCATCTCAAGGCAGAGGAAAAACAAGCTAGATACTCGCGGTTCGCCTGCCATGAACTGAACTTCTTTCTCTGGAAAAAGGATCCCCGTTTCTTCGCGCAGGTGATCGCACCCTATCTCGCCAATAAAAGGGACCAGACCTTCCTCGACAAGTTCCTCCTCGGGTCCGAGGTCACTACCTACCTCGAGCCGTTCGAATACGAACGGCTCAACTCCCTTGAGCGTATTCTCCTCGCCCAGCGCGCCGGGGAGCGCCTCGAGACTACGGAGTGGGATTTACGTGACCGACTCTCTCTCCGGCCGCCCGACCTCACCCGCTCAAGCCGGCTCTTCAATGGAGCACTCGCAACCAGCGGAATGACGTTCAGCGCCCTCAACTCGGCTCGGGACCTTGCTGATACGATCTCTGTGCCAGCAAAACCTCCCTTCGGCGATCAGGATGATTTCGGAACCGGCTTTGGCACCCGCTCCGCCCGTCGCACCTTGGAGAAAAGCGTTCTCTTGAGCGATTCGGAAGTGGCTTTCGAAGAAATGGAGCAACTCGGGGAACAGCAGGACAAGCTTCAAGCTAAGGCCACGCGAGCCCGCGAAAAACTCAAACTTGACCACGAGTTGAATCCACGCGCGAAAGAAGGTGCTCGTGACCCTTATGCTTCCTCCGGCCTCGAGCTTGCCGGTGCCGATGCACTCTACCGGGGACTGGAAAGCACCAAGGAATGGACGGAGACAAACTACTACCGCCTGCCTATTAGCTCCCACAATCGTGATCTCATTGCCGAGAGCAGGTTCTGGCTCGACTATGCCCGGCACAAGAAGGAGGACACATTCGGTTCGCCACACCTGGGCGAAGCCACCCGCAACATTCACGAGACACTTCTCGCTCTGGCCATTCTTGACCTCCCCTTCGATTCGCCGGAGAGCAGTACGGAAATCGATGGCCGCAGGCTTGTCTTTACCGCTGCCGACAACGCCATTGCTTTCCACCGTGAAATCAAGGAAGCACAAATAGCAGAAAACCACACCCCGCTCCTCGTCAGTCAGAGCTACTTCCGTAACGGAGACCGTCACCAGATCGAGAATGGTGAGCGGGTCGACAAGTTTGTCACCGATGAGTTTATCACTAGTGTGACCTACGGCTGCCAGGTGGTGGTAACCAATCCCACCAGCACCATGCAGAAACTCGACGTACTTCTGCAGATTCCGGGGGGAGCCATGCCCCTTCTCGGACATCGCGCCACGACGACACGCAAGATCTCCCTTGATCCCTATACCACCCAGCGCCTTGAGTTCTTCTTCTACTTCCCAGCTACCGGCGACTTCAAATGCTACCCCGCACATGTCTCAAAGGGAGGTGCGGTCATTGCCCACGCGGGGCAATCCACCTTCAAGGTCGTGAACGAGCCTTCCAAGGCAGATGAGAGCTCCTGGGCGCACCTCAGCCAGTGGGGAACGGGCGAACAGGTGCTCGCCTACCTCTCAAGAATGAACCTTCACAAAATCGATCTACTCAAGATCGCCTGGAGATGCCGGGAAAGCAGGGACTTTTTCGGCAAAGCCCTTGATATCCTGCAAAGCCGCGGCAGATACCATCGCGAACTCTACAGCTTCGGGCTCTTCCACAATCATCTTCCCATCGCTCGTCAGTTTCTCCTCGTAGATGGTCGATATCTTGATAACTGCGGTGACTATCTCTCCAGCAATCTTGTCACGATTGACCCTGTCGCACGCCACGCCTATGAGCACCTCGAATACAAGCCCCTTGTCAACAATCGTAGCCACGCCGTGGGGGGAACCCGTAAGATCCTTAATGGACGCATCCGGGGCCACTACCAGAACTTCCTGCGTATCCTGAGCCAAAAACCTGAGCTCGATTCTTCCGACCAGCTGAGTATTGCCTACTACCTTTTCCTGCAGGACCGCGCCGAAGAAGCCATGACGAGACTGGATGCCGTTGATGCCGAAGATCTCTCTACCCGTATTCAGTATGACTACTTCCGCGCCTACAGCGCTTTTTACCGCTCGAAACCGGATGAGGCCCGGGAAATCGCCACGAAATATACCGGGCACCCTGTAGACCGCTGGCGTGAGCGCTTCGTCAATGTCATCGCGCAGGCCGACGAGATCGAGGGCAAGGGACCCAGCGTCGCCAGTGATGAAGACAGGAACCAGCAGCAGGCCAAGCTTGCTGCCGCCGAACCCTCCCTCAGGCTTAGCATCGATGGGTCCACGGTCAACATCGACTACCAGCAGATAACGAACGTGCAGGTTAACTACTACGAAATGGACCTCGAGTTTCTCTTCAGCACTAACCCATTCGTATCCAGTGACCGTGGCAGCTTTTCCTTGATCCAGCCTAACAAGTCCGAACGCATCCAGCTGGCCGACAGCAAACGCTCCCACTCGTTTGAACTTCCTCATGATTACCAGTCCCGAAACGTTCTCGTCGAGGTGATTGGAGGGGGCAAGAAACGCTCGCTGGCCGTTTATTCCAACGAGCTGAATACCGTGGTCAGTGAACGCTACGGCATTCTCACAGTGCGTCACAGTGCCGATAACCGCCCCTTGCCCACAACATACATCAAGATCTACGCTCTGACCGAGTCCGGTCCGCAGTTCTACAAGGACGGATACACTGATCTCCGGGGAAAGTTCGACTACGCCAGCGTGAGCACGAGTGACATTGGAGATGTCCTTAAGTTCAGCATCCTCGTTATGAATGAAGAAAACGGCGCGACCGTCCTAGAAGCACCGGTTCCCCGGCAATAGGACGCTACTCTGGCCAGTCCCCGTGATTGACGCGCCAACTACCTGACTCATCTTCCTGGAAAACAATGGAAAGGGCACTCGGGGGGGTGGCATCCTGGAAAACCCACTCCCACACGAGGGCTCTCCAGGGAGAACCGGCGGCCCGGCCGTAGACCTTGTATCCCGCCTTGTCGGGTGGACCGAACATCGCCTCTACCACCCGTTGAGGCATGCCAACCTTGACCGAATCAGCAAGCTGCTGCGCATTCTCGTAACTGGGCTTGGCCCGAAGAAGAGGGCCATCCATGGGCGTCACGGGGAGAGCAAGCGGCTCTGGACCGGAAGGTCCGCGCCCGGGAAGTTGAGCACAACCGGAGACCATCGCTACCAGAATGGCACTCAGGACAAGACAACGCTCTGTAATCATAAGCTCTTATCTCACAACAACTGGGCTGCTGCTGCATCAAAAAATGACCCCGAACACACTGTTCGAAGTCTGCCTTCCCCATAACTCCATCGAATTGGTTTGCTAGAAGTCAAAATGCCAGTCGACACCGATTTCTTCCTCACTGAGGAGAAGTGCGGCACACCCATCCATGCAAACGCCAAGAGCGCCCGAACATGGGATTACGCGTAGATGATTCTTATTCATTGATCTTTCGGGAACTCCCCACGCCAAAATCACTCCCGCGGGTATGGACCACACGGAGCTGTCCATGAGCTCCGCAAGAACAGAAACGTCCAATGGACGCACACGTCTTTTGCCCAGAAACCCCGGAAGAAGGTCAACAAGGGCAGCCCCTTCGAACGCCTCAAACCTTCTGGCGCGGGACTTCCACCATCGAACCCATCTTTCCGGTAGTTCTCCATCGTCAAATGACATCTGCTCCTCCGGGGACATTCGAGCACTCTCGAGGTAGAACAAGGTTCGAACACAAGAGGAGCTTATCCTGCAGGCCTTCTCGACCCGCCGGCATTCTGGCGGCAGCTCATCACCCTCTTTACGCAGGAGTTCTATCATCACCATCGTCCTTTCAAAACCCGCGACCAGAGAGATGCACAACCAAAGGAAGCAGACGGAACAAAATAAGGAGAGCCATCAGGAAACAGAAAGAGCAGATCCAACGCATCAAAAAAATCAAAGTCATGCACTCTGGTCGAACCAGTCACTCTGTCATTTCATGGAGAATAAATGACTTCCTTTCACAGCGGGTCGACAGCCAGACCACGCGCTGATTCTTCAGGGCAAGTGTCGTCAGAGGCGGCCAGAGCCTCCCCTTCTTGCTGAGGCCCCCTGAAGCGAAGAGGACCTTCTCCTCGATTATGTGACAGTATTCTGCAAAGCAGAAGGCACTCCACGGCACCCGTCTCACTCTCCTCACCTAGCACAAATAAACGCATTTCCGTACCTCCACCTCTGACCGCTTTGAGGTAACAAACATCTTTGGAAGCACCATTAATCCGTGAATAACAGGGTCCGGCTCAAGACCATTCTTTCCTCTCCGAGATAGACAAGCGCTGTCTCTTATACACATCTCCGAGCCCACGAGACAGGCAGAAATCGCGTATGCCGTCTTCTGCTTGAAAAAAAAA
>CAXEFH010000118.1:0-10048 GCA_963989605.1 uncultured Roseibacillus sp.
CTGCAACCTGATGGGGCCTCGGCGCTTTGAGCGAGGCGCTCATCATGCCCTTCCGCCCTGAGGCGTCCTTCGTCTGATATTGCGGATTTCCGACGCCCCTCGCACCGAGGAGAGTGGCTCCGCGGATTTGAATGTCACGAGACGTCTACTCTGAGGGGACGCCAGATTACTGCTTAAACAGTAATCGGAGCAGTAATCGCGGAGATAAAAAGCCCCCAAAACGGGAAGCCTTTTCCCCCGTAAGGCACTGAAAAGAAGAAACATACCGGGAACAGGACTCGAACCTGCACGTCCTAGGGACACCTGATCCTAAATCAGGCGCGTCTACCAATTCCGCCATCCCGGCATCGGCGGGGAGGCTAGAAGTTTGGCGGGAAAAAACAAGGGGTCATTGTCAGAAGACAATTGTTCAAGTGTGGAAGCCAGATCCCACCGGGAAGGACAGACCTGAGCTGATAGTCCCCACGGCGTATTCCAGGATCTGAAAGCGGGATCCAAAGAAGGCAGGATGTGTAAGGGTCTGAAACTGGCTCAGGAAGTTCCGGTCAGGGCCGGCTGGCGGCGGGGTCTCGAGAAGCTTTGATGCCAGATGCACGAGGTAGCTTTCCTGCCGGGCGGATCCAAGGGAGGTCAGGCCGGCCTCGCTGGCAGCCTCTTCCACACTGGTAAGATCGAGATGGGCGGACAGGTCTTGTTCCCCCGGGGCTTCGAGGGGGTCCTTTCCGACCTGATGACGGGCGTAGGTTTGCAGAGTGCCCTCACAGCGGTCTTTATGGTAATACTCCTTGCGCTCAAAGCCGTAGTCAGCGAGGAGAAGCAAACCGTCGTCGAAGATGGTGGCCAGCTCTTTTACGAAGGGAAAAAGTTCTAGACAAACTTCCGTGGTATAGCCGTCAGGCAGACTTGCAGGAAGTTTGGTGAGGTGCTGGCTCAGAGGGCCATCGGGGAGCGGGGATACACGCCATACAAGCTTCCCACCTTCGAGTCCCACGAACTTCTCCCGCCATGCGCTCCCTGACCATTGCACGAGGTGAACAGGAAGGGCGTCGAGGACTTCGTTGGCAAGGAGAACTCCCTGCTCACACCTGGCCTCGGTTGGCGCCTCCACCACACGGATCTTCGTTTCCCCGCTGGCGTTAAAGCGCTGGGCGAGGGCATTGCGTTTGTGGGCGCCCGGTTCGCAGGCGATGTATTGGAGAGCGCGGTGGAAGGCGGGGTCCTGCTGACGGGCAGCATGCAGGATGTCAAGCGCGAGAGAGCCATCCTCAGGCCCAAGTTCGAGGACTGAGAAAGCCTGCGGACTGCCGTGGGCTACCCAGACCTGATGAACCCTCAGTGCAAGGAGACGGCCGTAGGCGGCTCCGACGCTGACGCTGGTAGCAAAGTCGCCAGTCCTGCCGACCCGGGTGCGATTGGGATCGCTGTAGTAGCCGAATTCCTCGTGATAGAGGGCCAGTTCCATGAAGCGGGCAAAGGAGAGTGGGCCCTCCTTTTCAATCATCGGAATCAACACTTGCTGAAATAGAGGAGTTGCTCCCTCCTCCGAAGACGGGTAATTTTCCCTGACAGGGTGGGTGCAGGGTCGACTTGGATCCCTCGATTCCATGGTGAAACAGAACACCAAAAACCGACGAAAGCGTCGTTTTTACAAGCGCAAAGGGTTGTGGGTCTTCCTCCTTCTCTGCATGACTGCTGCAATCGTGGGACTGAGGATCGCCGATGAACGGCTGGAGCCTTACAAGCAACAGGCGGCGGCCATAGACATCTCAACCATTGATGACGTTGAGATCCCAAGCATGATTCTGGACCGCAAGGGCCGTGAAATCGGGCGGATGTTCGTGGAAAACCGGAGCAAGGTTTCCATTGAGGAAGTCCCCCATAAGCTGATTGATGCTCTCATCGCTCAGGAAGATCAGCGTTTCTTTGAGCATAATGGCGTCGACCGGGTGGGCGTGGCCCGGGCCGTATGGCTGAACTTCAAGGCCCGGGCGGTGACTCAGGGTGCCAGCACGATCACCATGCAGCTGGCACGGAATGCATTTGACCTCAAGTCGCGTGTTCAGGCCCTCGGCCAAACCGGAATCGAGAGAAAAATCGTAGAGGCCTTCCTCGCCCTGCGGATCGAGCGGCACCTCACGCAAGGGCTGGTGGCCGACTACCCTGACGAAGTCGAGCGCAAGGCGCGCATGAAGAGAGTCGTCCTTGAGTATTACCTGAACCGGATTCCCTTCGGTCATGGCTACTATGGTGTTCGCTCTGCGGCACTGGGATACTTTGGAAAGGAACCCATGGCACTCACAATCGAAGAGTGCGCTTCGTTGGTGGCATGTGTGAAAAACCCAACTCAGATTTCACCTCTGTCCAACCCGGCGAAGAACCGTAAGGCGCGGGATCATGTCCTGAACCGGATGCTGGCGGAGGGAATGATTTCGGAATCGGAATGGATGCGACTTTCAAGCAAGCCCGTCGTGGTCAACCCGAAGCCATTGCGTAAGGGGAAGTCGCACCTCTATGAAATCGTCGATGACATTGCTCTCGAGAAGGTTGGAACGGAAGCCATGTCCCGGGGTGGATTCCGAATTCACACTACGATTGACCGAGACGTCCAGGAGCAGGCAGAGCAGAGCTTGCGGGAACACCTTGACCAGTTAGAGGCCCGGGCTGGATACAGCCACCAGAAGCATGGAGAGTTCGAGCCGTCTCCCGGCAAGGTGCCCCGCTACATACAGGGATCTGCCCTGATGATTGATCCTGATACAGGGAACGTGCTCGCCCACGTGGGAGGGCGGGATTATGCCCACTCTCAGTATGACTTCATCGAACTGGGGCGGAGGCCATTCGGAACGGCCTTTCTTCCGATGGTGTACGCGGCTGCGTTGGAGGCCGGGGAGCATCCGTGCACCACGATAAAAGATGAGGCAATGGACGCGAGGGCGGTTGCGGTCGGGGCGCAGGAGGGCATTCTTGGGGAATGGGGCATGGAAGTCACCAACCCGCACTACGAGGGGAGGATTTCCAGCAGGCGGGCACTGGCGTCTTCCAAGCTGGCCGCCACGGTGCGGTTGGGGCGTGAGTTGACTCTTGCAAGGGTTGCGGCGCAGGCTAGAGCATTTGGTCTCCCGGTGGGCAGAGAAGGTCTCCTTACCAGGATGCTTCTCGGCCACGACTCGGTTTCGCTTCGGGAAGCGGTTGGGGTTTATGCTGCGATTTCCCGTAAGGGTCAGCTTCCCGGTGAACCCCGCTACATCGAGCGTATTGAGAATGGAAAAGGAGAAGTAGTTTACGAAGCACCTGCTCCCTCAAAGTCCGGAGCTGAGGCCGCATGTGACGAGATCACAGCTTATCAGATTCACGAAATGCTGAGAGATTCTATGATTGATGGAAATCTTGCAGAGGAGGCCTCGGCCATCGCCTCCCCTTCTTTTCCGGGAGCGGTTAAGACTGGAACCACGCATGATTTTGCCGACGGCTGGAGCCTTGGGTATAATGGTAGAGTAGTCTTGGGAGTCTGGGTAGGATTCCATCAGGGGAAAAAAGCGGTCTACGAGAACGCTTTTGGAAAGCATCTCACTTTTCGTCCATGGGCCGAGGTGATGAATCTTGCTGACCAGCACTATCCCGGTAAAGGGCTTGAGGTTCCCGAAGGATTGACGCCCGCGAAGGTTTGCCGTCATTCCGGGTTGCTGGCAACCCGCTACTGTTACGACTCGGTGGAAGACACGCTGGGAAACCGAAACTTCCGTTACGCGGGAAAGACTGAGTGGCTTCGTGCCGACAGGATAAAGCTCGGACTCTGCGACACGCACGGGAAGGGGGGTATTGGAACCAATGAGGTGCTCAAGCGCTATGGACCCCTGGCGATGGAATCAGGTGATCAGCAACTTCTTGCGGTGGCTCCGATTCTTCCCCAGGGCAGTGGACTTGTAGGGGAGGATCCATACGATGCCGAGCTGGTGAGTCTTGAGAACGCGAAGGGGGAAATGAGTGTTTTTGTGAAAGGGCCAAGTCTGCTGTTGGAAACGGAGATCCTCGGTGATGGTGATGGGGGTATACCGCTCCGTCGCCCAGAGAAGATCGAGATCAAATCAGATTGAGGAGTTCCGCCGTGGACATTATTCTGCCCGCGTAATGGAGGAAGGTTCCCAAGAGGTTAATACCGGCTGGAGTGCATACTCGTGTCCCCTGTGCCATGCGATTTTCCGCCTGCCGGCAGGGTCGGGGGGGCTACAGGTGGAATGTCCAAGTTGCGGGGAAGCTGTTACAGTCCGGGACATTGATGCTCGTGGTTCCGTGATGCTGGATGTCACGGGAACCGAGGCTCAAGTCGCAGGGGATGCTCAGATGGGAAAACCCTCAGGGCAGGAATTCTCAAAGGCTGAGCTTGTGGAGAAGAAGGCGAACAAGGGAATACGGAAAAGAAAACGGAGACGCCGATCGATTTCCAAGCGCAGGCGCAGGTCGGACAATCCTGAATGGGATTCAGAAGCCCCGGCTGCGTCTCCGGGGAAGGCGGGGAAGGCAGACCGGAGCTCCTGGAAGATGGTCGTTTATGGAGGGCTCTCCGCCGTTGTCCTTCTGGCGGGGGTAATGATTCTATTTCTGGCAGATCAGGGGAACGAAGGTAACAGCGATTCCACGAGTGGTGAGCTCGTCAGGAGGGCAATGCTCATTGAGGAGCAAGAGGAGGAAGAGGGGGATCTCGTGCAGGAATTACAGGCATCTGATATGAATTTCGAGGTGGCGGGATTGACTGAGGCGGTCGAGAGATTTCTCCGGTCCGCAACCGTAGAGGAACTTCTGGCGGTAACTCTCCGGGACCGCTACCAACGCGAAAAAATCAGAGAATATTACAGGACGCGAACGTTGTCGCCTTTGGAACCGAAGGCGGTCGCCCCAGGTGGACGTGTCGTTAAGAATGGAAATCTATGGGCCGCGGATGTCATTTTGCCGGACAATAGCGCCAGACCGGTCACTTTGCGGCGCAGTCAGGATGGCTACCGGGTCGACTGGGAAAGCTGGGTCGGATACTCCGAAATGACATGGGAGGAAATCCGGGAGCTTCGGCCCGTCAAGCCAGTCACTTTCCGGGTTCTCTGCTCCGCGGTCCAATACTATAATTATGGATTCACCGATGAGAGTGAATGGGTTTCCTATCGACTGCAGTCTCCGGACCGCAAGCAGGCGCTCTTCGGATACGCCGCCCGGCCCTCCGAGGAGGCAAAAAGGTTGCTTCGGTATGGTGACGAGGAAGGAAAATCCCGCGCCTTTATCTTAAGAATTCGATTTGCGGAGGATTCCGGTCCGGATCAGGTCATCATCGATGAGGTGGTTTCCACTGGATGGTCGGCGGTGGGATCCGGATTCGGATTCCCTGATGCGCCTCCCAAGACCGAATGAACGGGAATCTATCCCGTGTTCTGCACCCAATCATCAACCACTAGTGTGATCCCATGGAATTCCTTGACCTAGCCTCAGTGCTACTCGTTCTCGCCGCTCTTTTCGGATATCTGAACCTGAAGCTTTTCAAGCTCCCCACCACGATCGGGATCATGCTGATCAGCCTGTTCGCGAGCGTTGTCCTTCTGGTCCTTCGTGACGCCCTTCCTCTGGTGCCGGAAGCTGCCGATCGCTTCGTGGAGTCGATTGATTTCAATAAGGCATTGATGGAGGGTATGCTGAGTTTCCTGCTGTTTGCAGGGGCCCTGCACGTCAACCTTGGGAGCCTGCTGGACCAGAAAAAGGTGGTGGCAATCATGGCCAGTTTCGGGGTCATACTCTCGACCTTTATTGTCGGAGGAGCCACGTGGCTTCTCCTGCCGCTTTTTGGTTTCGAGGTTCCCTTTATCTGGTGCCTCGTTTTTGGTGCGCTTATCTCACCAACTGATCCGGTGGCCGTCCTCGGAATTCTGAAGACGGCGGGGGCACCGAAGTCCCTCGAAACCAAGATTACCGGAGAATCGCTTTTCAACGACGGCGTAGGTGTGGTGGTGTTTCTTGCCCTCCTGGGGATCGCGGTTGGCGGCCACGGGGACCATGGGATCTCAGGTCCTCTTGATGTAGCGAAGCTGTTCGTGCTGGAAGCCGGTGGCGGGATGCTGTGGGGATTTGTGATCGGGTTTGGAGCCTACCTCATGCTGCGCTCGATCGATAACTACCAAATGGAGATCCTGATCACCCTGGCATTGGTTACGGCCGGTTATCGTCTGGCCTCCGAGTGGCACCTCAGTGGTCCGCTCGCCATGGTGGTAGCGGGCCTCATGATGGGGAATCATGGGCGTAGCTTTGCGATGAGTGAGAAGACCCGCGAGCACCTCGATACTTTCTGGGAACTGGTCGATGAGATCCTTAATGCAGTGCTATTCCTCCTGATCGGCCTGGAATTATTTGTGCTCGATCTCTCAGGGAGAGCTATTGCTGCCGGTGTCATCCTGATCGTGGTCGTGCTGGGGGCTCGATTTGCGGCTACCTCTATTCCTGTGCTCCTGCTAAAACGAAAACGGGATTTTTCTCCCGGGGTAGTGCGGGTTCTTACCTGGGGAGGCCTCCGTGGTGGAATCTCAGTGGCTCTGGCGCTTGCAATACCCAAGTCGATTGAGCACAGGGAGGTGATCCTTGTGGCAACCTACGTTGTGGTGATTTTCTCCATCGCAGTGCAGGGACTGACCCTGAAGCCTCTGGTGGCGAAGCTGGTTCGGGACGAGGTGGAGGAAAAGAACAAGGAGAACGAGGAGGCTTCCTCGCTGGCAGGGAGCTCCTGACCTCTTCTTTTCAGGCGAGCAGTGGCGCAATAACGATGCTCACGATCGCCATTACGTTGATCATGATGTTCATTGAGGGGCCAGAGGTGTCCTTGAGAGGATCACCCACGGTGTCACCGACCACGCAACCCTTGTGGGTTTCGCCCCCCTTTCCTCCGAAATGCCCATCTTCCACATATTTCTTGGCGTTGTCCCAGGCTCCGCCCGCATTGGACATCATCAGGGCAAGAAGGATGCACCCCAGGAGAGCTCCGCACAGGGTGCCCGCGAGGGCCGTGGCTCCATCAGATCCGAAACCGAAGCCAACAGCTACGGGAGTTCCAACGGCAAGGATAGCGGGAAGAATCATGCGCTTGGTGGCTGCCCTGGTCGCAATATCGACGCAGCGGTCGGAGTCGGGTTCGCCAGTGCCTTCCAGAAGTCCAGGAATTTCCCGGAACTGACGACGAATCTCGGAAATCATATCAAAGGCCGCCCGGCCTACGGCATCCATGGTGATCGCTCCGTTCAGGAAGGGGATGACTCCACCAATGAATACCCCTACGAAGAAGGTGCGCAGGATTTCCGGCTGACTCAGATCCAGCAACACCTCGGTCTTCTGGATGAAAGCGGTGGTCAGTGCCAGCGCTGAGAGACCAGCCGCACCAATTGCAAATCCCTTTCCAATCGCTGCAGTTGTATTTCCTACCGCATCAAGACTGTCCGTAATTTTACGGGTCTTTTCGCCCATGGCGGCCATCTCGGCAATTCCTCCTGCGTTGTCGGCCACTGGTCCGTAGGCATCGATGGCCATGGTTATCCCGACTGTGCCCAGCATGCCGACAGCTGCCATGCCCACTCCGTAAAGGCCGGCAAACTCGAAAGAGACGAAAATCGTGGCGGCAATCGTGAGCAGAGGAACCGCAACCGATTTCAAGCCAACCGAGAGCCCTGCAATCATGATGGTCGCTACTCCGGTTTCGCCCTGGCGCGCGATTTCCTTTACCGGCTTACCGCCAGTGTAGTGTTCAGTTATGAGTCCGATCACAATTCCCCCGACCGCGCCGCACAGGATGCATAGCCCCACGTTTGCGCTGAGACCAAGCATGCTGGCCAGACCGAAGGCCGCTCCGATGTAGAGAACGGCAGATCCGATCGTGCCGAAACGGAGGGCTTCGGCGGGATTCTTGCCGGCCATGCTTTTTACGATCAGGATTCCGAGGAGGGAGCATAGGAGGCCAACCGCGGTGAGAAGAAGAGGGAGTTGCATGAGCTGCTCCATTCCCTTCTGGCCGGGTTCAGCGCCGATTTTTTCCATGAATGCAATGGCCTGTTGGTCTGCAGAAGCGATGGCGCGGGCTCCGACTGCAGCGGCGATAGCAACAGTTGCAATCTGGGCATTGCAGTAGGACTCGAAGATGTCCGACCCCATCCCGGCAACGTCACCGACGTTGTCGCCAACATTATCAGCAATGACTCCGGGATTGCGTGGATCATCCTCTGGAATGCCTGCTTCGACTTTACCGACGAGGTCGGCTCCAACATCGGCAGCCTTGGTAAAGATTCCACCTCCGACCCGGTAGAACAGCGCAACCAGGGAGGCTCCCATGGCAAATCCCTCCATGATCTCCGCGACTTGCTTGTGGTCCTTGAAGAACGCGAACAGGCCACCGAGCCCAATCAGTCCCATCGATGCTACGGTGAGGCCCATCACTGCGCCGCCGAAGAAAGCAATCGTCAGGGCCTGGGCGGCACCCTCATTCTTGGCTGCGAGGGTTGTCCGGACATTGGCCTTGGTGGCCGTATACATTCCAATGAAGCCGGCGAGGGAGGAGGAGAGGGCGCCAAGAAAGAATGCCAGTGATTGCGCTCTGCCGTATTCGGGCTTCTGAAACAAGAAGAGAGCGCCTCCAATTACGAGGGCAAAGATGGAAATAAGGAGAAACTCCCTCTTCATAAACACCATGGCTCCCCGATGAATCTTTTCGGCGATTTCGGCTACTTTACCCTCTCCACCGGGATATCGCACAATCCGCGAAAGCAGAATGAAAGCGATGATCAATCCGGTGATTCCAGCAATCGGGATGAGAATCGGGCTGACGGTCATTGGACAGGGAAAGGGTGAGGATCGATCGTCCTACAAAACGGGTGCGGTGAGGCGACCAAGTCTAATAGGCTTCTCTATTGATCTGGCAACCAAAATTCGGCACTCAGGAGAGGTCTTGCAGTGGGAGTAGGGCAGGAAAGGGAAATTTTGTGCCATCGAGCTCCTGCCTGCGGCGCGGGTCGGACGTGGTGTGCGACGGAAAGCTTCAGTTCGGGGGGGACTTCCAGGCCGGAAATTCTTCTCGGAGTTGCTTTCGGATCCGGGTTGCTCCTTCTGCATTTCCCCCTTTTTCCATGGCCTCGGCGGCCCGGAAGAGTCCCAATGGTTTAATTTCCCTATCATTGATGAACATTTCGGACGCTCTGAGGTAGTTGGCTGCAGCTGTTTCGTAGTCCCTGCGGTGCATTCCGATATCTGCGATGGCAAGGTAGAGACCAGCCTGCACCGTGCCTGTAGGATTCAGGGCGATTCCTGCCTCTGCAGAGGAGTGGGCCTCCTCCCATTGCTGAAGACCGATGAATGCATGGCTCTGGTCCAGCAGGGCATCCGCTTTCCAGAACTCTTCCTGATCCTGCGTGAGAAGGGTCTTGAGTGCTGCCGAAGCCCCCTCAAAGTCGCGTGTCTCGAGCCGGGCCTTGGCAAGATGACGCCATACGAGTATATCGGTCTGGGAAGGTTCCTCCGGCGTGATCGCGAGCCCGAGGAAGCGATCGGAACCCTCGTAGTCACCCATGGAAAACCGCTCCAGTCCCAGCCACGTCAGCATGCGGGTGGGGAACTGCTGATGAGGGGCATCTGAGATGAGTTGTTCGACCCCTTCCTTGAGCAAATCGGAGTCCAGGAGGGAATACGCGGCGAGTACGATGTGAACTCCCGCGGGCTCGCGATAGCGCGAAGGGAGAAGGGCCCTCGCCTCCTTGAATTGCACAATGGCCTCCGCCCATTTCTGTTGTTTGTAATTACCCCATCCCATCCAATAGTGGGCACCAGCCTTGGATTTCCGGTCAATTTCCGCTCCGGGCAGGGCAAGGAGTTTCTGGTAGCTGGTAATCATCTCAGACCAGCGCTGCTCATCGCGGTGAATCCTTCCGCAATACTGATACGCGAACGAAGCGCTGTCTCTTATACACATCTCCGAGCCCACGAGACAGGCAGATATGTCCTATGCCGGCTTCGGCTTGAAAAAAAAAAAGGGGGGGGGGGG
>CAXEFH010000119.1:0-10043 GCA_963989605.1 uncultured Roseibacillus sp.
TGGGCTCGGAGATGTGTATAAGAGACAGTTCCAGAGCGGCGCTCGATGCTCGCACGGAAGAGACCTCTCTTTCCAGCCGATCCCGGTTCTTCCTGCTCTGATCCGCTTCTAGCTCCAGCTTCTTCTTGAGATCATCAGACTCCTTCTGCAGCACCGAGAGTTCTGCTGCCTTTAGGTCCCGCTGCTTGCTGACCTCTCCCAGGCGGTGCTCCGCCTCCTCTCTTATACCTTGCAGTTCACGGAGCTCCTCCCCTGCTTTCTGCATTCCAGCTCTCTCGTTCATGAGATCGGCATCCAGCTTCTCCCCTGCTGTCGACAGGCGGTCCACCTCTGCGGCTTTGTCCTCTAACTGCTTTTCCAGTCCGCGGGTTTTCTTCTCGAGTGTTTTCAGCTGCCGGTTGGCAGACTTCTCGGCAGCGGAGAGCTTTCTACGTAGATCCCGTTCAGCAGAGGCCAGTTCCTTTTCGAGAGCCCGCTTCTCCAACTTGAATTTCCTCCTCTCATTTCTGGTCACGGCGGCAAGCTCCCGCTCCTCCGATCCCCCTCCATCTTTCTTGCCCGATTGCCCTGAGGCAGACGCCCCGGCGGTGGCCGATGCCAGCTCCTTTTCCAGTTCCTCCCTCGCGTTTTTTACCACAGCAAGCTCCTCCTCTATACTCGTCTTCTCCTGAGCCATTGCGGCAAGGCTCGCCTCGACTTCGGACCTCTCCTTTCGGGCCACCTTCAGGATTTTTTCGAGTTCCTCGTTATCCCCCTGCAGGTCCACAATTGTTCTTTCGAAATCTGAGGAACTTCCCGGGGACCCCTTTAATCCAGCTGTCTCCCGGTAGGTCTTGAGCCGCTCCCGCTCCTTGCTCAGGGCAATCTCCGCTTCTTCAGTTACCTGCTCTGCCTCCTCAAGGCGCTGCCTTGATTCAAGCTCCCCAGCGCGATATTTGCCCCAGGTGAACCACCCGAGGCCAGCTCCCAGCAATGCTGCCGGAACGATCAGCAGGAGGCTGTAAAGGCCATAGTTGACCATGAAATAAGTAATCGCGTCCATGGGGATTTGTTCTCTTCGATGTCGCTTTCTTATTTAACCATGATCTCCACCTGATTGTCCCGGTCACCCACGGACACTACCCCGAAGGATACTGTCTCAATTTGCCCGGCAGGCACACCGTGATCCACGAGAATTTTTCCCACCACCTCCGCTCTGAGACGCGCAACCCGGCTGTTTTCGGTCGCATTACCGTCCCGCGCCGGGTGCCCGCCTACCGCATAGCGAGCTCCTTCACCGGCAGTAATAATCGCACGCGCCGCCAAGATGACCTTATCACGGTCTGCCCTCTGGAGCTCCCCACTGTCCGGGCGGAAAGTGACCACACTGTCATTCAGCTTCCGCCGCAATTGCTCCAATACAGTTTTATCCCAAACTGATTGGGGCTGGTATCCTGGAAAATGGTACGGAGACGAAACCAGGGTGAAATCTTCCGAAACCATGTCCTTGGGAACAACTTCACTGGCCTTGGAGAGCCAATCGACTCTGAGCCCGCTACTCGTATCGCCTCGCATGATCAAGCGGCCCTTACTCAGCTCCACGCTCCTGTTACCCTGTTCCTTGAAATAATAGGTCAGAAATTCTGCCCAGCTTTCGACACCGTCGGGATCGACAACAAAAGTCCTCCTCTCAAGGCTAGCATCCCACCCCGGCTCTGCCTTGAGAGGGCCATTGAGTTTGACTTCCAGATCTTCAGAAACAACGCCCTTCGCCACAAAGCGCCCCTCCTGTCTCTCGATTCGCAACCACCCTGGGGCGCGCAATTCGCTAACCTGGCCAATGACTCGAATTCCCGGCAGCGCATCCACCCGAGCAACCACCCTTGTTCGCTGCTCCTCCGAGTCTACCGCTCCTGAGAGTACCTCATCCAAGTAGTCCAGGCGCACCCCCGGATCCACCACTCTCTCCTCCCTGAGGACCCCCTCCACCTGCTTCTCAAGGCCAGGCTGAAGCCGTTCGAGGAATATTTGCCTTTGGAAATACCCGACACTGGGAATCAGCAGCAGGATTGCCAACAAAACGAAGCCCTTCACGCGGGAATGCTCACCGAGGGAAAGGCTGGCGACAAAAGAAAAATTTCATCTCCTCGGCAGGACCGGTGACACCCCCTCCTTTTACAGCTCCTTTCCATCAGGAAATCCGGCGTCATCCATACCCCGGACTCAAGCCGCTCCGCCCTTGGCCGAAATCCATTTCCCCCTTTGGTGCACGACTTCAAAAGCCAGCCCTGCCGCCTGAGCGGCCTCCCTCGTATCGTCCCACTGATCCTCCAGCACGCCAGAAACTACGAGAACACCACCTTCTCTGAGAGTCTTGGCCATTTTTTCAAAGGAGCGCTGAAGCACTGTGGCAAAGAGATTTGCCATCACGACGTCATGCAGGTTTTCGGGGATCCAATCATCTAGGTCTGATTGTGATATCCGCACTCCGGACGCGCTATTGCGCTCAACGTTACGACGCGCCACTGCAACCGCGTTCGGGTCAGAATCTATTGCCTCGCACTTATCAGCGCCAAGAAGCCTCGCCGCAATGGCAAGAACTCCGCTACCGCAACCAAGATCCAGCATGCTCCAGTGCCCCCCTTGTCGCGCTCTCGCCTCATCCGCGAGAAACCTCAGGCAGGAGGATGTGGTGGCATGGTCCCCAGTGCCAAAGGCCATTTCTGCAGGAATCATGACAACGATTCGATCTTTATTGCTCTTCTGAAGCTCTTGCAGCCTCGCCGGGGCTGTTTCCGAAGTAACCAGAAGGCTGTCACGGATTTTCAGCGGAGGAATGGAGCGCGCCGATTCCGCCACCCAGTCCAGATCCTCCAACCTCCGGACTGCCCCGCCAAATTCCTCCACCAGCCTCAGGGCTTCAGCCTCAGCCTCACAATAGAGGTCAAGCCGCAGAGACTTCCTGCCCCTCAAAGCCGTGATCACTGCATTCTGATTGCCTTGGACGCGCTGCTCCCAGAGGTCTTGCTGACCGTCCGCCAGATACTTCAACCAAACCCACATCGCTGAGGGAGTCCCTTAGGCCAGAGTCCTTCAGATAGCAAAAACGAATCGTCCGCAAATCCCCGACCATGACAGGCTTTTCGCGTTAAGCAGGCCGTCCTCAATCCAAAATTGTGAATTTACTTGTCTGCCACCTTCGCGGCCGGAGCGCCTAGGGCGTCTCGGTGGACAGCTGGACCAGCATACTGACAAGTTTCCTCTGGTCCCCATCGAAGTGAGCCTGCACCAGAGCGGCTTGGTATTCAGTCCCGACGTCCCAAACATTCAGGGTCTTGCTTGCTCCAAGGAAGGCAAGAATCCTAAGGGGATGGTCGCAGGAGTACGAATAATGTGCTCGGCCCGCACGCACCGGCATCACCTGAAGAATTCGATCCCCATCAATAAGTTGTAAGCCGGGAGGACATCGATCCCGGCCCCCCTCCATGGCCTGCTCATAGGAAGACAGTTCACTTTCCCAGTCTTGGGACTGCAGCAATTCAAGACATTGATCCGGGGCAGGTTCTGGAACCGCCGTCAACGTACAGTCATGCGCCTGAATCCATGCTTCCACACACCGCTTCTCAGCTCCTACGCCTCCTAAGTCCAGCCCAGAAGACACGAAGGGGTGAGACTTAGCCCGCTACTCACCCATCTTCTGAACAGAGCGTGTCCCAGAAGCTCTTACCCACTGGACATCGCCCTTAGGAAACAAGAGGCCGTTGAGAAAGGAATTGATTGTATGAAAAAACGCCTCCTTTATAATTTCAAGGACCCCGGGAACATTCACCAGACCCGTTTGCCGATGAGACGAATTCTTCTTCTTAGTTCAGTTGCGGCACCATTCGGATCGCTCGTGGCAGACGAGCAGGAATACTGGGCTTTCAAGCCACTCATCCAGGTAGAGGTTCCCGCTGTCTCAAACAGTCAGTGGCCCCGTAATGCGATCGACCACTTTGTCCTGAAAAATGCGAGGGAGAATCAGCTTTCTCCAAATGGCCCTGCCCCCCGAAACTTGCTGATCAGACGAGCATATTTTGACCTTATTGGACTTGCGCCCTCGCGGAGGGAGGTGGAAGAGTTTGCTGCGGACGAGTCTGCAGGAGCCTACGAGGATGTCGTCTCGCAACTTCTCACCAGTCCTCATTACGGAGAACGATGGGGCCGTCACTGGCTCGATGTCGCTCGTTTTGGTGAAAGTCACGGCTACGAAAGTGACAATGAGCGACCAACCGCATGGACATATCGTGATGCAGTAATTCGAGCTCTGAACGAGGACCTTCCTTTCGACAAGTTCACCCGCTGGCAGGTCGCAGGAGATTCCCTGCAGGGGGACGATCCATTGGCTCACGCGCTTACAGGCTTTCTTACCGCGGGATCAACGGTAACCAACGTTGATGGAATCGACCGCGAAAAGGCGATGTACGACAAGATGGATGATATAGTTTCGGCGACCGGATCGGCGTTCCTCGGACTGACCATCGGCTGCGCAAGATGCCATGATCACAAGTATGATCCGATCTCCCAACGTGATTACTATCGCCTCGTCGGTTTTTTTCTCCCCGGGAAGCCAGGCGATCGGAATGTTGCCATCGGAAGCGAGGGCTCCACGGTAAAGGCCCTCATCTGGAACGGAGGTAGCCCCCGGAAGAATCCGCTCTTGAACCGGGGCGACGTCGAGGAGAAGGAAGGTGACGTCGGGGCCGGGGTGTTAACCGTTCTGAGTCCCGCAAGCAGTGACGTCACGAATTGGATCCATGAAACGGAAAACAAGGGAGGAGACGGGAGGCCCGGGCTCGCACGGTGGCTTACGGATGTCGAGAAAGGAGCGGGAGCACTGTTGGCAAGGGTGATTGTAAATCGTCTCTGGCAGCACCACTTTGGCACCGGACTGGTGAAGACCAGCAACAACTTCGGGACCGTTGGAGACAAGCCTACCAATCCGGAGCTTCTTGATTGGCTGGCCTTGGAACTGGTCAGGCAGGGCTGGCGCCTAAAGCCGATCCACAAGCTGATCATGACCAGCTCGACCTACATCCAGACTACAGAGTGGGACGAGGAGCGGCATGCGATTGATCCAACAAACGATCTCCTTTGGCGACGGCACCCTAGGAGACTCGAGGCTGAAATCCTTCGGGACTCGATCATGAACACGGCTGGAACCTTGAACAGAAAGCTCTATGGTCCGAGCATCAAACCGTGGGTCTCCAGCGATGCGGTCAAGACCGGCTCTACCAATAAATGGCCCACGAACGTCAAGGACGGGCCAAAGACGTGGAGGCGAAGTATTTATGTCTTTATGCGGCGCTCAATGAGAGTCCCCTTCTTTGAGACCTTTGATGTCCCCGATGCCATGCAGAGCCGCGGTGTCCGGGAAAAGACTACTGTCGCAACACAGGCTCTGCTCTTGTTGAACAACCAGTTCGTCCGGCAGCAGGCAGCCCATTTCGCTGAAAGGGTCAAGGAGGCAAGCAAGGCCCACCCGAACGAAAATCTTCCGGGGCAACTGCGCGCCATCGTGGAAGAGGCTTACTGGCTGGCATTTTCGCGGAAACCCACCGAGACCGAAATCGCATTGGGTACTGAATTAATGTCAGAGGAGGGACAGACTATTGAGAATTTCTGTCACATCCTTCTTACCTTGAACGAATTCGTCTATGTCGATTGACACCAACAGCGCCGCACGGTTGATGACGCGCCGGGATCTCCTTGGCAGCGCCGGGGGTGGATTCGGCTCGCTCGCCCTCGCCGGCCTCATGGCCGATCAACAGCTCCTCGCGGACCCGGTAAGTTCCGCGAGCGCACCGGACTCGCCCCTCTCCCCGCGACAGCCTCATTTCAGCTCTCGTGCAAAGAGAGTCATCTTTCTTTTCATGTACGGAGGACCTAGCCACGTGGACCTTTTTGATTACAAGCCCGCTCTCGCGAAATATGCAGGGAAGAACGTGAGCGACGTCGTTGATAACAAGGGCGCGCGGAGCACTGGAGGTCTTTTTCCTTCCCCTTACAAATTTGCCCGCCATGGACAGAGCGGGCACTGGGTCTCTGACCGCTACCCTCACCTTTCGCGGATGATTGACCGGACCGCGATGCTCCGGGGCGTTTATGGCCATTCCATCAGCCACGCCCCTGCACTATTCGAACTCAATACCGGAATGATCCGCACCGGTTTTCCTAGTGTTGGCTCTTGGGTCACCTATGGCCTCGGATCGGACAACAGGGACCTGCCGGGATTTGTGGTTCTCTATGACTACCGCGGTGGGCCGATAGGAGGGGCCCCTAACTGGGGATCTGGCTTCCTCCCTGGGGCCTTTCAGGGAACCCCCGTCCGCTCAAAGGGCACTCCGATCCTGAACTTGAACAGGCCCACCAGTCTGGGCTCCCCCCAGCAACGGGAAATGCTCGATTACGCGGGCAAGCTCAACCGCCAGCACATGGCAGGCTATCCTGCTGATAATGCACTCGAAGCACGCATCCAGTCATTCGAGCTCGCCTATCGGATGCAGTCCGCAGCTCCCGAGGCGCTCGATATCTCACAGGAGAGGGAATCCACCAGAAAACTCTACGGAATTGAAGGTGGAAACCCCGGAGAGTATTTCGGGAGCCAATGCCTCATGGCGAGACGCCTCGTTGAGCGTGGGGTGCGTTTCGTGCAATTATACTCAGGGGGGGGGCACGGTGACAACAACTGGGACGCTCACGGCAACATTGTGGGAAATCACGACAAGCACTGTGCGGCTACCGACCAGCCAATCGCAGGCCTGCTCCAAGACCTCGAACAACGTGGCCTTCTCGACGAAACCCTGGTGGTATGGGGAGGAGAATTTGGACGAACCCCGCAAAAGCAGGGAGGTAATGGCCGGGACCACCATCCGTTCGGATTTACCATGTGGATGGCTGGAGGAGGCATCAAGGGAGGGAGCAGCTATGGTGAAACAGACGAGATAGGATACCATGCCGCCGTCGATCGCACTTCTGTGCATGACATACACGCCACCATTCTCCACCTCATGGGCATTAATCACAAGGAGCTTACCTATCACTTTAGCGGGCGGGATTTCCGCCTGACGGATGTCGCTGGCAAAGTGATCGATACGGTGATTTCCTGAACCCACGCTCCTCCCGCCCAAGACTGCGAGAAGCGGTCCCTATCCAATAAGGCCCAGCTCGTGCCCTGTTCTGGTGAAGGCCTCCACAGCCTGGTCAAGTTGCCCCGTGGTGTGTGCTGCTGAAATCTGAGTACGGATTCGAGCTGTGTCATGCGGGACGACAGGGTAGAAAAACCCCATGGCGTAGACCCCGTGTTCAAGAAGCTTCCGGGCGAATCGCTGTGAAAGCGCGGCATCGCCAAGCATGATGGGGGTGATAGGATGGTCAGCACCCGCAATGGAAAATCCGGTTTCGGCCATCGCTTCCCGGAAATAGCGAGTATTCTTCTTCACACGATCAGCAAGCTCGGTGGAGGATTCAAGCATCTCGAATACATGAAGCGACGCTGCGACAATTACCGGAGCGAGACTGTTGGAAAACAGATAGGGTCGCGAACGCTGCCGTAGCAGTTCAATGATCTCCCTACGCCCCGAGGTGTATCCTCCCGAGGCTCCTCCGAGAGCCTTTCCCAGAGTCGACGTGGTAAGATCAATCTTCCCGAAGAGCCCACAGTGCTCGTGAGTTCCACGGCCTCTTGGCCCCAGAAATCCAGTGGCATGACAGTCATCGAAATGAACAAGGGCATCATACTGCTCGGCCAGCTCATGAATTCCGCCCAGTTGGGCGATGACTCCGTCCATTGAGAAGACTCCGTCCGTCGTAATCATGATCCTCCGCGCCCCAGAGGTCTTTGCCTCCTTTAATCTTGCCTCGAGATCAGGCAAATCGTTGTTGCGGTAGCGGTATCTCCGTGCCTTACACAGACGCACCCCATCGATGATCGACGCGTGGTTCAGACTATCGGAGATCACAGCGTCATCGGAAGTGAGCAGAGTCTCATAAAGCCCTCCGTTGGCATCGAAGCAGGATGGGTAAAGGATGGTATCCTCCGTCCCCAGAAACGCAGTGATCGCCTCTTCAAGCTCTCGGTGGAGAGATTGGCTCCCACAGATGAACCGTACGGAAGCCGTTCCAAATCCCCAATTCCCAAGAGACTTGCGAGCCGCTTCCACCACCTCCGGATGGTTCGCAAGGCCCAGATAATTGTTCGCACACATGTTGAGGACTTCCCGACCATCCTCCAGAGTGATCATCGCGTCCTGCGACGATCTGATCAATTTCTCCTCCTTGTGAAGACCAGCGTCCCTGATCTCTCCCAGGAGAACCCGGAGCTCAGATTGTAAGTCGGCGGAAAACACGCCGGAGAATAGGCAGACTGCCAGCTCTGGGGGAGGTCTAAATTAGACCCGGGGCATCCACCCGATCATGTCAGGGCGGATTGGGTCACGAACCCCTCTAACCGGGCGCCGTACCCAGCTCAAAAACCTTGTGAACCACGCGGGCAGCATCCTCGATGCATGTCTCGTCAACCGTAATTGAAATCTTGATCTCGGACGTACTGATCATCCCGATGTTAATCCCCGCTTCTCCCAGAGCTTTGAACATCTGGGCAGCAACCCCTGAATGAGAGCGCATCCCGATTCCAACTACCGAAAGCTTCGCGATCCCAGCCTCGGTTTCGAGATCGGCTTCTCCTCCGAGTTCGGACAGAACAGGCTTGAGCGAGGCCTGCGCCCGGCCCAGATCATGAGTATGCATCGTGAAGGAGTGCCGTGCGTATCCATCATGGGCAATGTTTGAGACAATCATGTCTATATTGATCTCATCATCCCCCAGCACGGCGAGGATACGCCCGGACATTCCCGGTTCATCGGGAATGCCGGTGATGGTAACGCGGGCCTGGGAGCGCTCGATGGAGACGCCACGAATGACGACTGCTTCCATTGCTTGATGTTCTTCAGTCACTATTGTTCCGGGGTTATTATTGAGAGAGGAGCGCACTTCAAACCTTACGCCATATTTCTTTGCAAATTCCACCGATCGGGACTGCATGACCTTGGTGCCTAGGGAAGCCAGTTCCAGAAGCTCGTCATAGGAAATCTCTGGAAGTTTCCTCGCGTCAAAGACAACCCGCGGGTCTGCGGTATAGACCCCGTCTACATCAGTGAGAATCTGGCAAAGATCCGCATCTATGGAAGAGGCAAATGCTATGGCGGAAAGATCTGAGCCCCCCCGGCCCAACGTCTGGATAAGCCCCTGCTCGTTCACTCCCTGAAACCCCGCGACGATAACGACCTTCCCTTCCGCAAGGTAACTCCGACTGAGAGTGGCATCGATGGCATCGATGCGGGCGCGCGTGTGGGACCCGGAAGTTTTAACACCCGCCTGCCGCCCTGTTATGGAAACCGCTTCCACACCAATCTGCCTGAGGGCCATGGTTACAAGCGCGATGGATTGCTGCTCTCCCGTGGAAAGCAGAACGTCCATTTCCCGATCAGGTGGCTCATCACAAACTTCCTTTGCCATCCCTATCAGTTTGTCCGTGACGCCCCCCATGGCAGAGACAACCACCGCGATCTGGTGCCCCTCATCTATGAGGGACTTGATTCGCCTTGCTACGCTGCGGATGCGATCAAAGGACCCAACGGATGTTCCTCCATATTTCTGGACGATGAGCATGAGTGTTCGTAATACATGCGTTCCCCACGAAAACCGTATCCGCAGCGAAACGCTAGACCCAGCGGGGTTAGCGGCCCCAGCGGAGGAGAGCAAGCTTCTGTTCCGGAATTCAACCCTCCCTCGTCAGCCCACCCGGGCGAAACCTCTCGGCTGGCACCTTTCAAACGCTGCCTCCAAAGCAACGCCCCATTACTTCGCAAGGGGCACGATGGGCGTATCCCAGCCTGCCATATCTGCCGGAGTAGTCCCTGACTTGCGCCGTCCGCCACCCTTGCCCCAGGTGGGGTTGAACGGTCCTACAAATGCCACCTTGGCATCAGGAGCGATCTTATCCTCTAATCCCGCGGCCCAGAAAC
>CAXEFH010000120.1:0-10019 GCA_963989605.1 uncultured Roseibacillus sp.
GATCAACGGGAAGATCTTCACTCGTCAGGGTGAAGCAATCGCTGCTAATGCATCCGATGACATCCGCGTTCTCGTTGTAGGCAATCCCTGCAACACGAATTGCCTGATAACGATGAATAACGCACCAGGGATCCCTTCTGAACGCTTTTTTGCGATGACTCGTCTTGATGAGAATCGCGCCAAGAGTCAGTTAGCCGCGAAAGCAGGAGTGCATGTGAGTTCAGTTTCAAACCTCTGCATCTGGGGGAACCATTCCGCAACTCAGTACCCCGACTTTACCAACGCCATGGTGGATGAGTCCCCGGTGACGGATGTTATCGATGATCACGATTGGCTCAGAGGAGAGTTCATCTCGACCGTTCAGCAGCGTGGAGCAGCGATCATTGAGGCGCGGGGTGCCTCCTCTGCCGCATCGGCCGCAAATGCGGCCATTGATACGGTCCGCAGCCTCGTGACTCCAACACCTGATGGTGATTGGACCAGTGTAGCGATATGCTCCGAGGGACAGTATGGGATCGATGCCGGACTCATAGCGTCCATGCCCGTGCGAAGTGATGGCCGCGGAGGCTGGTCCGTGGTGGAAGGGCTGCAAATTGACGAATTCTCCCGCGGAAAAATCGATGAAACCGTAGCGGAACTGCGTGAAGAACGCGATGCGGTGTCGGATCTCATGCCATCGTAATGGTGACCGAGGATCTCTTAGAAATTGGAGAGCGGAGTTTTGGTTCGCGTCTCCTTCTGGGGACTGGGAAATTCGGGTCTCCGGAACTGATGAAGCAAGCTCTGGCGGCGTCCGCAACGGAGGTGGTCACGGTGGCCCTGAGGCGGGCGGATATTACCGGTGAAAAGGATCCATTTGCCAATATCCTCGATTTCATAGATACGGATAAATATCTGCTGCTTGCTAATACGAGCGGCGCGATGAACGCGGATGAGGCCGTGAGGCTGGCGAGGCTGGCCGAAACAGCGGGCCTCCCCAAATGGATCAAACTCGAAATTCATCCCGATCCAAATTACCTTCTTCCAGATCCTATTGAGACCCTGAAAGCGGCAGAAACACTGGTGGCAGAGGGGTTCACGGTTCTACCATATATCAATGCCGACCCGGTTCTGGCAAAACGCCTCGAAGATGCAGGGGTGTCGACCGTCATGCCCCTCGGAGCTCCAATCGGATCTAATATGGGTCTCGCGACAAGAGATCAGATCGGCATCATTATTGAGCAGGCGACGATCCCGGTAATAGTAGATGCTGGAATAGGTGCGCCCAGCCATGCAGCTGAGGCGATGGAAATGGGTGCTTCTGCGGTCCTCGTGAACACCGCCATAGCGGTTGCCGGCGATCCGGTAGAGATGGCGACGGCCTTCAAGGGAGCGGTTGAAGCGGGTCGCAGGGCTTACAGGTCAGGATTGCCTTTGCAAAGTGAACGTGCCGACGCGACCAGTCCACTCACTTCTTTTTTGGAACCGTAA
Organism: uncultured Roseibacillus sp.; assembly: GCA_963989605.1. Lineage (GTDB taxonomy): Bacteria > Verrucomicrobiota > Verrucomicrobiia > Verrucomicrobiales > Akkermansiaceae > Roseibacillus_B. Next base: position 1,471 of record CAXEFH010000120.1, read on the forward strand.
CTGTTTGCTCGTTTCTTGTATCGTCAATTTTTGTCTGTATCCTTCGAGTAGGATCTTCACATGACGCCGCTTTTCCGGAAATTCCTCGGGATGAACTGGTTTCTGGTTCTTACCATGTACGGCCTTCTGGTCTTCGGAGTGTTCAGCATTGAAAGCGCGGCTCGGCATATCCCGGTCTCTTCTATCGCGGATCAGCCAGATCTATGGGGAGCGTGGTTTGCGGATCGCCAGAAGCTTTGGATCATCTTCGGCAGCCTGATATATTTTGTGGTGGCCCTGACGGACTACCGCTGGCTCATGTGGCTGGGGATTCCGATGTACCTTGCGGGGATAGGGATGCTCCTTGTTCTGATCTCCCAGGAATCGGAAGTGCATCAGCTGACCGTGATGGGGTTGAGCTTCCAGCCGACCCAGTTGGTCATCGCGGCGGGGATCATAGTAGTTGGGTTGAGTTTTCAGGCGCTCCCTAGAATCCAAGGTTTTCTCGGACATCCAGTCTGCCGACTTGTCATCATAGGCGTCTTGTGTGGCATCCCCTTTCTTCTGGTGATCAGGAACGGAGATATGGGCTCAGCGATCGTCTGGCTGCCGGTTGCTTTCGTCACGATGTTGGTGGGAGGTATTCCTTATCGCTACCTTCTTTTCATGGGACTGATTGGGGTTGGAATATTACCAATCATTTATTTTATCGTGCTGCCCGGTGTTTCAGAACGGGGGTATGCCCGGGTGAACAATTACCTTGAAAATGTTCAGAGGGGGCACATCACAAACACGGATAAAAACTATGCGGAATACCGTGTCACAATGGCGGTAGGAAAGGCGGGCTGGAAAGGAGCGGGTTATCAGAGTGAGTCCAAGGACTCTCTTCATCACCGGAAGGATATTCCGTGGAAGACAGCTCATAATGATTATATTTTCGCTGTGATTGCCGAGGAGCAAGGGTTTAGAGGGAGCCTTCTTTTGCTCGGTGGTTTCGCTGTTCTTCTTGTTCAGTGTCTTTTTATCGCGTTTTACAGCAGAGATTTTGCAGGGCAGATCATAGCTGCTGGTGTTGTAGGGCTGTTTTTCGCCCATATCTTTGAGAATATCGGCATGTGCGTTTCACTTATGCCCATCACGGGTATTCCTCTTCCTCTTATCAGTTACTCAGGCACATTTGTTGTGATCTGCATGGGGCTTCTGGGGACGGTTCAAAGTATCTGGGTCCACCGCAATTCAGGGATTGAACCGGTCGGTCCTTAGGTGGGGGTCGGAGGGTTCGTTACGGGTACAGGCAAGGCCCTCCGCACTTGATCCAATCCGTGATGCCACCGCTCAGGTTGGTGACGTTCTGGAAACCGGCATCAAGCATCATCTGTCCCGCGTGTGCACTCCTGATCCCGACCTTGCAGTATACGAGATATGGGACATCCCTGGGAAGATTTTCCAGATGCAATGGTAGTTCGCTAAGTGGTGCCAGTGTGGAGCCCTCAAGATGCACCGCCGCGTGTTCTTCAACCTCACGAACGTCGAGCAGGATGCCCTCAAACCCATTCTCAATAAGAGCTACTGCATCATCCGGGTTCATCTCACCCAGTTGCCGGATGGCAGATGAACAATCGGAAGGGGTGCCGGGGCTCATAATCGATGGGTTGTCCCCGCAAAGCCTGCACGAGGGATCAGTCTTCAAGGAAATTTCGCGCATTTGAGAATTGGATGCATCGTAGTGAAGCATGCGACCGGCGAGGGTTCTTCCGTGACCCGTGATGATTTTGATAGCCTCCATCGCCTGCAGGGACCCGATCACGCCGGGAAGGGCGCCAATGACACCCGCTTCCTCTCAGGTCGGAACAGTCCCCGGCGCAGGAGGATCAGGGAGAAGGCAGCGGTAGCAGGGTGAGGGAAGGCTGGGATCAAAGACTGTCAATTGTCACTCGAACTGATGAATCGCTCCCGCCACAAGGGGCTTTCCAAGGAGCCATGCGGCGTCTGCCACAAGAAAACGCGTTGGGAAATTGTCCGATCCATCCAGAATGAGGTCGTAGCCCCTGAACAACTCCGTCACATTGTCTTTCTCAAGTCTGTCGGAATGGATCTCCAGAGTGATGTCGGAGTTCAGTTTTGACAGCCTCTCGCGTGCACTGTGCGTTTTCAGGAGGCCAAGTGAGGTCTCGTTATGAAGGATCTGGCGTTGGAGGTTTGACAGGGCAACCCGGTCATCGTCGACAATGCCCAGCCGTCCGACACCTGCTGCGGCCAGATACATCAAGGCAGGGCATCCCAGTCCGCCGGCCCCGACGCACAGGACCGATGATTCCTGTAGCGCGACCTGTCCCTTGCCACCAAATTGAGAAAGACTTAGGTGCCGTTCATAGCGCTGCTTTTCTCGGTCAGTGAACATCCGTTGAAAACTTGTGGGATAGTTGCTCTGTTTGCACTTCACGGCAAGCGTCAGGTGATCTATCCCGACAGCACAATGTCAGAGGTTCAATCAACATTTCGTCTTCGACCCGGGGATATCGCGCCAGATTTTCACCTTCCAGATCCAGGAGGGAAGATCCATTCACTTGCTGGCCTGCAGGGAGATCAGGGCACTCTTGTGATTTTTGCCTGCAACCATTGCCCCTACGTAATTCACCTCGCTGAGGCGGTTGGTAGATTAGCCGAGGAGATCGCTTCAGCAGGCATAAAAACTGTCGCTATCATGTCCAATGACGTTGAAAACTATCCTGATGATCACCCTGACCTGATGGGGTCTTTCGCAGCCGAATCAGGGTGGGCGTTTCCTTACCTGTATGATGAAAATCAGGAAGTAGCGAAGGCGTGGTCCGCTGCCTGCACCCCGGATTTCTTTCTGCTTGATGGCGGAAATGCCCTCTTCTATTCGGGTCAGTTCGATAGCTCAAGACCAGGAAATGGGGGCAAGGTTACTGGGAGTGATCTGAGATTGGCCGTCGACGGGTTGATGGCCGGAGGCCCCCCACCGGAGAATCCGTTCCCCAGCAGTGGGTGTAATATCAAGTGGAAAGCCGGAAATGAGCCGGTCTACTTTGGGTGAGTCGCACGGCCTTTAAGCCTTGAGCTACCATCACGATTACGAAATGGAGAAATACATTGATCGCATTGCGGGTGGTGAAGAGCTGAACGCTGCGGATGTCGGCGAGATCGTAGAGACCTTGGTTGATGAGGAGGCCTGTCCAGATGGAAAGGCAGGGTTTCTCGAAGCTCTCGCTAAAAAAGGCGAGACTCCAGGTGAGATCGCCTGCTTCGTTGCGCAATTACTTGAACGGGCGGTGAATCCCGGCATTGAGCACCTTTTTTCTGAGGAGCCTACGATCGATGTCTGCGGAACTGGTGGAGACAAGTTGAATCTTTTCAATGTTTCGACGACGTCTATGTTTATCATAGCCGCAGGCGGTGCAGTGGTCCTGAAGCATGGAAACAGAGGTATTACCTCAAAGAGCGGTGGGGCCGATGTTCTTGAGGCGCTTGGAATACGTATCGACCTCCCACCTGAGGGCTTCCGCGATTGTCTGGCCAAAGCTGGACTCGGCTTTCTCTTCGCGCCAATGTATCACCCGGCCTTCAAGGCTATCATGCCCGTTCGGAAAATACTGGCGGAGAAAGGAGTTCGAACGATTTTCAATCTCATCGGGCCTCTCCTCAACCCAGCCCGACCGGCATGTCAGCTAGTTGGCGTGTTCAGTCCTGAGCTTCCGCCTGTGTATGCAGAGATCCTTCAACGAATGGGTCGGAAGTCTGCGTGGGCCGTGCATGGAGAGACTCGGGATGGCCATCCCGTGGATGAGTTGAGTACAATGGGACGATCCACCATTTGCTCCACAAGAGGGGGCGCTTATACCAAGGAGGTGATTGAGCCAGCTGATTACGGTATGAATGAGGTAGCGGCGGCCGATTTGAAGGGAGGAGACGCGGAACAAAACGCGCACATTCTCACGGAAATCCTAGGAGGCAGGGACAGGGGACCACGCCGAGACATCGCGCTCCTGAACGCGGGCGCAGGTCTGGCTTGCTGTGGCCTATCGCAGGATCTTCAATCCGGAATCCAGCAGGCGCGTGAACTGGTTGAATCGGGTGCGGCGATGGAGAAGTTACGTCTCCTGCAGCTGGCTGCTAGGTAAAGGCATTCCGTCTGCATATAAAATAAAGGCGGTCTGTTCTCAAGAGATGGTCGAGATCTAGTTTTCGAGGAGGGACTTCTCGGTTTCAGCATCCAGAACGGCATAGCGCTCCCGGTGAAGATTCGGATCGCTTCTGAATATGAGACGACCGTTGTGGCCGCGTTCAAGCTCCATCAGGATGTTTGCATCCTCACTCTTAAAGCGGTTCAGAACGTCGGGGCTCACGACCACAATCACGTCTCCGAGTTCATCCCGGTTTGTTGACAGGACGGTGTTGAGCGCGCGCTGTATCTCAACGCTCATGGTCATGGTCGTCTTGACCTTTCCGCGTCCAGCACAATAGGGGCAAGGTTCCAAGAGCGTGTCTTGAAGGCTCTCATTGAGACGCTGTCGCGTCATTTCCATCAGGCCTACGGCCGAGATCTGAAGGACCTGTGTTTTCGCACGATCCCTTCGCAGGCGCTCTTTCATTGCTCTGAACACCGCCTGCTGATCCCTCCGGTGACGCATGTCGATGAAGTCGACCACGACAAGTCCACCAACGTTCCGAAGGCGAAGTTGCCGAGCAGTTTCATGGGCCGCCTCGATATTGGTCTCAAGGATCATTTTATCGACATTTTTTGAGCCCCGGTTTCGCCCGGTATTAACGTCAATGGAGATAAGAGCCTCGGTTTCGTCGATCACGATGTAACCGCCACATGGGAGCCAGACTTGTCGCAGGAAAGCCTCATCAATCTGTTTCTGGACACCAATCTCCTCAAATAGTGGCTTCTGGGTATGTAGATGATGGACTCTTCTTTTTGCCCTCCGTGAGATTTTCTCCGCGATAACCTTTATTTCCTCAGTAGTCTCGGCATCGTCGCAGATCACCTGATCAATCTCTTCAGTAAGGAAATCGCGGGCAGTCCTTTCAATCAACTTGGGTTCCTCGAAGACGCAGACCGGTGCGGGGTTGTCATCTCGGACCTTTTCGACTTCGTCCCACTGCTCCAGCAGCATTGCGAGGTCCCGTACGAAGTGACGGTGGCGCTTTCCCATGGCGACCGTCCGCATGATAATGCCCATGTCTTCAGGGACAGCAAGTCTCTGCATGATCCGGCGTAGCCGTTTCCGCTCTTCAGGGTCCTCGATCTTCCGGGAAATCCCAAATTGGTCGGCGAAAGGAGTGAGAACAAGATAGCGACCAGGCAAAGAGACATTCGTGGTGACACGTGGCCCCTTGTTTCCGATCGGTCCTTTAGAAACCTGAATAACGAGCTCTGATCCTACCGGGTAAAGATTCGGGATATCCTTGGAGGTTATTTTCTTCGGCCGGGCCTTCTTTTTGGCACGCCCCTGACGGTGGATTTCCTCGAGGGTATTGTCGAGGGCGGCAGGGATAGCGTCCCAGAAGTGAAGGAACGCATTTTTCTCCATGCCGATGTCGACAAACATTGCCTTGAGACCGGGTTCGATATTTTTCACGCGACCCTTGAAGATGCTTCCGACCAGGTTGAGATCTCCCTCGCGTTCAATCTCGTATTCCTCAAGAACGCCATCCTCGAGCAAGGCCACCCTGCGCTCGAGTTTCTCGGCATTGATTACAATGGTGTTGCCTTCCCTGGCATCGATGCTGCCAATTCGGAGGGCCCGTCTGATTTTTTTCAACATGACTGGAAAGTGGGCTTTCGGTGTTAGGTAATCGGGAGGCGCGCCCTCGGAACTTAATCCTCTTGGCGCCGGGAGTCCCGTTGTGGAGAGCTTCCTGAGTCGGCGTCCGGAGTGATTGAGGGCAGGGGGATCGCCCGGGGTCGTACTCGGACAGCCGCCCCGGGCAGCTGCGCGTCCTCTGCTTCCTCGCCTGTTTCTCCCTCTTCGTCAATAGCGAGCGCAAGAAGATCGCCTTCCGGCAGCTCAATTTCTTCAATCGGATCGAAATCACCAGCGATCTCTCCCATCCGTCGGAGAGGAAGTTTGAGGCCTCTTTCTGCGGCAAAAATCCCTCTAAAGATGAGATTTACGAGTGGTCCGCATACTTTTCCTCCAGATTTGCCATTTTGCACCAGAACAGCGACCGCATACCGGGGTTCCTCAAAAGGAGCAAACGCCACGGTCCATGCGTTATGAGATTTCTGGCCGAAATCTGTTGTCTGGGCAGTGCCGGTCTTCGCTCCGATTTCAACATCCTCTGGAGAAGCCCTCCTCGCCGTGCCGCCAAGCTCGTTCGCCGCTTTCCACATGCCCAGACGAAGATCGGCAAATTGTTCGGCGTTCATTCCCTCAGCAAGCAGATCAACTCTCAGCTCAGGAATATCGCTGACCAGAACCCCCTCCTTTGGATCCACCACCATCTTGATGATTCGAGGACGGTAATACTTGCCGCCGTTAGCGATGCAGGCGGTCAGGGCGGCCAGTTGAAGCGGAGTTGCCTCACTCTCGTCCTGTCCAATGGCAAGCATCGCCATTCTTGCGGGAGTCATCGCTTCTCCCGGGTGAAGCTCACGACGCCACCACTCGCTGCCGGGGATTATTCCCCGGTCCTCGGCAGGCAGCTTTATGCCGGTTGGTCTGCCGAGATTGAGCATGTCGAATGCATTTGCCATTCGGTCGTTGCCAATATCGCACGAGAGTTGCATGAAATATGGATTGCAGGACCGCTGAATAGCGCTGGTCAGAGCGAGGGGGCCATGTCCCACCGTTTTCCAACAACGTATTTTCAGCTTCCCAGATCGTCCGAAGCGGAGGTGTCCCGCACAGTTGTGTCCAAAATCTCCCACGCCATGCATGCACGCTGCGATGGCAGTTGGAAGTTTGAAGGTAGAACCCGGGGTGAAGCTCGAGAGCGCCCGGTTGATAAGAGGGTAAGCCTTGTTCCTTTTATAATCCTCCCACTTCGAGCCGGATATGCTGGGAATGAATTCATTTGGATTGTAATTGGGTACGGAAGCCATGGCGAGGATTTCACCTGTATTGACGTCCATCACGACGGCAGCCGATCGTCCGGTTTTCCTGAGAATGTTTTCGACAAGAAATTGAACCCGGGCGTCGATGGTCAACATGACCTGGCTACCCTGGTCCGGGGCTATTCTTTCGTTCAGAACTTCACCAAGAATTCGACCCTTTTCATTTTTGCGCAGGACGCGTCGGCCCGGTGAACCCCGCAGGAATGTGTCCATGGTAGCCTCAACGCCGGTGGAGCCCACCGCATCGCCGAGATAGTGGTCATACTGCTCCTTTGCTTTCTCCGGAATATCACCTTTTTCCCACTGTGTAAGATAGCCGAGCAAGTGACAGGCGAGGGTTCCAAACGGATATTTGCGGCGGGGCCGCACGGTCACATAGACCCCTGCCATCTCGAGATTGTGCTCAGCAAGGCGGGCAAACTGCTCGTAAGTCAGGTCCACTGGAAAGGTAAATGGGATCAAGCCTCCATGGGTGACATAATGCTTTTGCAGGGCAGAGGAACTGTAATTGACTTCAATCCCATGGCGCTCAAGGCGTGGGACGATACCGTTTCTGATAATCTGGACGATTTCCCGACTGCGCTCAGACGTTGGCACTGCCATCCCGATGCTGCGGCGTCCCGGACGCTGGTTTTCCGAGTGCTGGCGCTCCCATTCCTGATGAATTTCATCGAGGTTGAGGACAAGTTCATAGTTTCGCAGGTTCTTCGCGAGTAACTGGCCGTTGCGATCAACGATAGTACCCCGCACCCCGGGATCACGTATCGAGATCGTTGTCTCTCCGGGAATTAGTTTCCGATAATACTCTGTGTTTATGATCTGGTGATCATAAAGCCTGGTCAGAAGCGTGCCGCCGCCAAACAGAACGATTGCGGTCAGGATATAGAGTCGAAAACGGTAACGGGATTCCATGCTTTATCCGGTTCAGTTAGCGGCTTCCCTGTCGGGTGCGAGACCCTCATACGTGATGGTGTAATGAAAGAGAGCTGCGAGGCGGTAGAGGATCCAGAAGATCAGCGGGCAGAGGAGCATCGTAAGCAGAGCGGTGAAGCTGATTTTCAAGAAGAGACCCCGGGAAATAATCAGATCGCCTCGAACAAAGGTGAGACAGAGATATTCAGCGGAGAGGTAAAGAAAAATGGCTATCCCGGCCAGAATTGCCGAAACATGCCATTTGCCTTCGCGGAAGAGTGGTTGCAGTCCCTGCATGAATAAACCCATCAGGGCATAAAGAATGATGGAATATCCAAACCTGACATCCCCGCCCGGATCGCCATAGACCTCGGGGTTGCCCGAAAGCTCAGCGGGGAGGGGGGTGATGACGTGCTGTGCGTCCCATAGAAATCCGGCAACGAATCCCAGGATAAGCATCGGTCCTGTGTCCACTGTGACAACGGCGCACAGGAAGACGAGGGGAACGAGAAGGATTTTAGCATCTGTCTCTTATACACATCTGACGCTGCCGACGAATAGAGAGGTGTAGATC
>CAXEFH010000121.1:0-9980 GCA_963989605.1 uncultured Roseibacillus sp.
ATCCCCATTCCCGGGAATGCTCGGTTCCGGGGGATCGATGATGGTGAAGTCGCCCGGGTGAGTGCCGGTTCGCTGGAAAAAAAGAATTTGCAGGGGAACCTGACTGAGGTTGCGGATCACAAAAGTCCGGTCAACCGGGCCAGCACCCGCCTCAACCTGTCCAAAATCGGTATGGTCCCTTGTACTTGGCGTTGTGTCTCCATTGCTGATGATTCTCCCGTTTCCTGAGATCTGAATCAGCTGTGCTGAGGCAGGAGATATTATGAAAAACGTAATGGCGACCGTAACGAGGCCCTGGGGAATTGAGAGAATCGACCGCAGGAGGAACATGACAGGAGAGAGCCAAGTGAGGGTGCCGCCGGGGAAGCAGGGGTCAAGGAAAACCCGGGCAGGATCCGGTCGGAGGGGTCCCTGAGATTTTCGGATACCGGGCGCAAGTCCATGTGCGGAAATCCTGGATGTGAGGGGCGAGCCTGGCCCTATTACTCGTTCCTTCTTCCGACAACCCCAAGGTCAGCTGCGGAACCCCATGCCTTTCCGTTGACTTCCGACAGGACACGGACCTTGACGTAACGGCCAAGAGCAGGTCTTTCTGCGCGGGCGGACTGAACCTTTCTCGTCTTGATGAAGCGGGTCCTGATAACGGGCTCATTAAATGTGGTAGGAGAATTGCTTACGTAGAACTCGGTGTCGGCAAAGGATCCATTCCACCCCCCGTCCTGACGTGCAAGATAGCGGAAGCCTGTGACCCTGCAGCTGGACCCGAGGTCAATGACGAGTTCATGAGGGTGCGCTTTTATTCCATCGGACCAGCTTGAGTGCCATATCGTATCCGGGCGGCCATCTATCGCAAAGATGGCCTTGCGATTGTTTGATTGATTCTCGCTGCTGGAACTCACCAGCTTCATTTCCCCAAAAGGAATTAATCCCTTTTCCTTGATCCGGTTCATCTTACCGGCCTGAGGGGATTGTGGGGGGCGGGCGGTTCCCCACTTTGCCCACCGATCCTTTTCGTGTCGTTCTCTGGTGGTGTAGGTGCCGGGGCGCGCGGGCTCATGGCTTTCCTGAATGATCTTTGTCATCTTGGTGATGAGCTCCGGATGGTCCGCGGCTACATTCGTTGTCTCGCTGATATCTTTCCTAAGGTCGTATAGCTCCCAAACCTGTTTATTTCGAATATGGAGGCCTTTCCAATTCCCAATTCGGACCGCCTGCATGTTGCCGAATTCCCAGTAGAAATGTGAATGCATTCTCTGTTTTGCGGGTGTCTTTCCGCTTCTGAGCAGAGTTGGCACAATGGAAATTCCGTCAGTGTCGCTGGGAACATCTACTCCTGCCAGAGATGCCAGGGTTGCAAGGATATCATACTGGGCGAACATCAGTTCGCTCACCTGGCCGGGTTGAATACGCCCCGGCCACTGGACGAGAAACGGGATCCGAAGGCCGCCCTCGTAGAGGCTGCCCTTGCCTCCACGGAATTCCACTCCGCTTATCGGATTTTTATTGGGGCCAAAGAATCCTCTCGGATGGCTGGAACTACGAAAGCGGTCCTGCCCTCCATTATCTCCGGAGAAGAAGACGATGGTATTTTCACTCAGTTTGAGTTGTTCAAGGAGGTCGAGTATCTGTCCGACGTTGCGATCGACCATTGTGACCATGGCGGCGTAGTTCTTCACATCCTGCGGGATCTGATCATCATTGATCCATGGCTCATTCCGGTAGTGCTCCCATGCAGGGTCATCGCTGGGAATGTCAAACATGCCGTGGGGTGGAGTGATTGGAAGATAGCAAAAGAAAGGAGTATCCCTGTTATCCTCGATGAACTTGAGGCCCTGCTCCATGATGGCGTAATGGGAATAGGTTTTCCCGCTACGCCCACCCACGTTCCCTTCAAGTTTTACCTCTTCGCTGTTGCGGATCAGGTAAGGCGGATAAAACGAATGAGCATGAACCTGATCGTAGTAGCCAAAAAATATATCGAACCCGTGCTTCTCCGGAATGCCAGTGGAGTCTCGTCCCCCGGCTCCCCACTTGCCAAACCCTCCCGTAGCGTAACCTTGTTTCTTCAGCAGGGATGCGATGGTGACTTCGTCTGCTCGGAGGGGAGTCCCTCCATCATTCGCTCGAACGGAGGCGTGCCCGGCATGTTTTCCGGTCATGAGATTGCAGCGTAGTGGTGCACACACCGGAGCTGCGGCGAATGCATGAGTAAAACGAATACCATTCTTTGCCATGGTATCGATTCGCGGAGTCTTGATGTAGGGATTCCCCATGTGCGAAAGCTCATAGTAGGCAAGTTCGTCCGACATGATGTAGACGATGTTGGGCGGTCGGCTATGAGCCGTGGTGCCAAGAGCGACGTAAAGGATCAGAGGGAGGAGGAAGGAACGCATACTCTCTTGTAGGATCCCGGGGATGGCTTGGAAAGGCCTTCCGTGGACGCACAGGCCGTGTCAGGCAGAAAAGAGGATCAGTTGGCGGTAACCCAGGCGCTCAGGATTGAATTGTCGTAAAACAGGAGCGTTCGGTCAAAGGAGAGAAGGCGCTGTCCAGGCGCCTTGAGAAACCGGTCCTCCATGAAACGCTCAGTCTGGTTTTCCATCGTAGCTTCGGTGATGCTGCCATCGGCGGTGTTGATGAGCGTGAGCTCCTGCTTATTGCCATGGTGGACAATTTTCAGGAACTGCCCATTTGGGATTCTGACGAAGGCTCCGTTCTGGTCACGGCGTGAGCCCGGGCTTTCGGGGATCTCGAGGAACTTCTTTTGCTGCAGGTCGGCGATGGCGATCTTGTGGCGGCCCATGGCCAGCCGGTCCCCCTCAATGACAATGTGTCCATGATGCCCATGGTTTATCCGGGGGGTGAGTTCGAACCGGTAGGAAGGATCATCGGAGCGCCGCAGAATCAGTTTGTTCTGCGAGGTGATCAGGGCGTAAGGCCCGTGCATGGAGAGAAGCTGAGCCTGTGCTTCAACAAGTTCCGTGGTCTTTTTTGTCAGGTCGTGGCGGAAAACTGCCTGATCCCTGCCGGGATAGTTGCGAGCATCGAAAAAGACGGCTTGAGGGCCGAAATAGTTACGATGCACCCGGAGTCGATTGACGAGGACTCCAGCGGCAACAGGCGTTCCCCAGTCCTGATGGTTTTGCCGGGAATGAAATTCGTAATCACGGATCATGCCGTTGTTATTGTTGATCTTGGCCGGAAGGTAACGGAATCCACTGATTTTGTAGTTCTGGCCGAGGTTGATATGGATGAAATGGGGATGGGGAATGATTTTCCCGATGACCGGCTTTTCCGGATCCTTCCAAGGAGAGTGCCACCATGTTGCAGGGTCGCCATCGATCAAATTGCCAGGGAGGGCCCGCAGGCCATTGTTTCGTTCATGCTCGGCCTCAATAGCCCATTTGTCTCTGGGGATGGGCTTACCCTCGGCGTCAAGAACGTGAAGCTCGGCGGCCGAAGCCCAGCCCTGTCCGTTGACCTCGGAGAGGGCTGTGAGACGGATCCAGCTTGCGGTCTTCGAGGGGAAGCGGACCTCGAACCAGCCATCTTCGACGGGCTTGGCTATGTTAGGAGCAGCGGGGTTGACCATCATGACTGAATCACGCGTAATCGTGTTTCCCGTGGAAGGATCAAGGACGAGCAGGTGAGGGCCGTGCCACGATGAGGCGTGGAAGATGTGGAGCTGTTTTCCATCCCAGTAGGGATCGACCAGATCCCCCTCGTCCAAGGTGCGCTGCCAGACGGTCTCTCCAGTTTCAAGGTTCAGCACCACCATTTTTCCCCGGCGATCATGATACATCAATTTGCTATCAAAGAAGAGTGGGTTTCCGAGTGAGGACGGCACCATGGATTCCCAGAGGAAGCGGCCTGATTCTGCGCTGAAGGCGACGGCACGGCTGTGTCCCCGTCGGTTTCGCCCATTTTCCACAAGGAGAAGTTTATCGTCGAAGAATGACAGCTGGGCCTTGTGGGCATCCACAAAACGGCGCCAGTTGATCGATCCGCTTGGGCTGAGGTTAATGGATTCGAGGATTCCCCCGGAAAGAATGAAGGCGGATTCCTTCAGGTTCGACGTGCTTGACGGGATGGCGATCCGGGCGTCGCTGCGGTTGAGCTGCCACGTTCGCCTGAGAGGAAGCTCAAGGGCACGGGGCGGATCCTCAGCCTGAACCAGTGGCTCTCCAATATGATGCCTGAGGTCTGGAGCGGGGCTATCGCTGATCACAAATAACTGGCTCCCCTCGATAGTGAAGGCCAGCGGACTTGCGTTTCCCCGGTCCCATGGACGCAGTTCCAGAACCTGACATGTATTGCCATCCAGTCGGACGAGTTCGCTGACAGAGCCCGCATACACAGAATCTTTAATCAGCAGGGTCCGTCCCAGGTTACCTTCCGGAAGAGACCGGAACCATCTTGCTTTTCCGGTTCTGGTATCCAGTCCCGCCATGACTCCCGCTCCGCGGACGATGAGGATATCTCCACAAACCCCGACAACTTCGGTTCCCACCACAAGTGGGTTGTCCCAGACCAGACGACCGGTCTTCTGGTCGAGTGCGAAAATCCGGCCATCATCCCGCGGCATGCAGATTACTGTGCTCCCGCTGATGATTGGGCGGGTTCCCAGGTTTTCCGAGACAAGGCTGGAGTTCTGCCTGCGGTAGTTGTGAGTCCAGTCGACCTGTCCATCGCGAATGTCACAGCGAATGATCATTCCCGCGTTGGTATTACAGTATACCGCACCTCGGTGGACGGTGACAGAGTTGCCGTAGATGGTGTTCTGGGGAGCGGATTTTTGAACGCTTCCCGCCATGTCGATAGCTCTCCCCGAGCTTACGAGGTCAGCAGACCAGCGGGGTTTGCGAATCTGGAGGTCAAAGTTTATGAGACTGATTGTCCGGTTCCGGTCGGTAACATCACCGGGGGTATGCCATTGCAGGTAGAAAAGACTCCCATCCGCTTTTATTGGATCGCCCATTGGCACGCCTCTGGAAAACGGAGATTCGCCCCGTTCGTAAGTGTAAGCCCAGAGCGGCTTTCCTCCTTCCAGATTGAAGGCGGCGATTCCGTCGGGGAGAGAGTTAAGTCCCCATCTGGTGTAAGTGATCCCGTCGCTGACGAGGGGTCGAAAATATCCGGGGTGAAATCCGGTTCTTCGGTGATGTTCAACAGGATGACGCTGAAGCTGGGCCCAGAGCGGAGGACCTGGATTCTCGATATCGTAGCTTACGAGCAGGTTACGTCCACTGGCAAGGACCTGCGTCCCTGATACCTGCAGATCGATCCCGAATCCAACGGCTGGGGTGTCGGTTGGCCATGGAGAAACAGGAGGGAGCTGCAGGACATGCTGACGCAGGGTTCCCAGTGAGGGAGCGAAGATCTCCGGGGGAGCCTCGCGGCCCTTCAGTAGCTCACGCCTGATATCCGCGGCCTTCACGGTCTTACCCATCCAGCGGTAGGTTTTCCCCGGGTCGACAACACCTGCCGAAGCTTCGATTTCTTTTACGTCCCCGATCAACTTCAGGGCGATCCAGAGCCCTGTCTGGGCGCTCTCCTTGATACGTGGATCGTCGCTGTGGCTGAGCAGTTCCTCAAAGCTGCGGAGAGCGGATTCAGGGCGGCCTTCCCAGAGGGCCCCGTTTGCCAGAGCAAGAAGCTTCTGGTGCGCGGCGCCAGACCACGCAAACCGTCGACTCAGAGAGAGTATGTCGCGCTCCGTGAGAGAGGCCGGGAGCCTCTCTCTTGAAAAAAGGTCTTCCTGCAGATCACGCAGTGCCTTCAGTTGCGCTGGGGCCTTGCTTTGGAGATGGAAATCAAGGGCGCGGAGCGGGTCAGTGAGCCCGGTCTGGTCTGCCCAGGGTACAATTTGGTTTGCTGAGAGAGCAGCAACTCGATCGACCATCCTCGGAACATCGGCAGGAGAGCGATCGAGGACGGTTCTCCAGTAACCGTCGGGGTCGTCCGGTTCCATGAGCAGGAGCGGAGTTCCCTTGGGAAGAGGGTAGATGGGATTAGGAAGCTGCCCTATGGCCTTAAGCTCCGGTTGCATCCAGGCCCACAGCTCACGCGTTGCTGGATGAGGATGATCAGGGTCATACTCTTCCTTCAACTTCTGGTAGAGAGGCAGGGTGTCGAGTAGATCCATTCTCCGGTAGTTGTATGCATGGCGAACACGCCAGTAGAGGTCGTTTGGATTTTCCTTCAGGAACCGGTCGCTGGCAGCACGGGCCTCAAGATGCTTCCCTTCCCGAATGTCCCTGTCCATGACGCGGGAGACCGCCTCATGGACAAGCTCGGTATTTGCCGAGATTGCCCCGAATTGCTCAAGGGCCATGAGTCGATCGGCGGCCAGGTCTATCCATGGATTGGATTTCAGGGGCCTGCCCTCTTCTCCAAGGATTGCTGCATAGCAAGCCACCGCGAGGCCCATATCCCCTGGGCGGGAGTCGGCGAGGGATATAAGTAGCCTGTGGCCCTCATCCAAGTTGTCTGACTTGTAACAGCGGTGGGCCTCCGCCCAGCGCGCATCAGACTTCAGCGCCGCTTCGGGAGCAGCGAAGAGTTGAGCGCTGAGAAGGAGAAGAAAGCAGAGGAGCAATCGCAGTCTCTGGCTCATGGTGTTCGGAAGGGAGTGGGGATTCCATTGGAATCGGTGAGACGCAGCCGGATCCACCATCGGTAATCAATGTTCGCTGACTTGACGATGAACCGGTTAGTGCCGGCCACGAGTTTGACCTTGAGTCCCTTTTCTTCAGCGATGCAGTCTTTGCGGTGTTGGTAGGGCGCAATTTTTTCCGATATCTTTTCGCCATTGAGCCACACGCGGAAGGCATCATCTCCTTCAATATCGAGAAACACCTCCCGTTCGGTATCGACGTGGATATCAGCTACCGCATAACCCACCGCAAAGGAGCCCGGAGGAGGTAATTGCGAAGACATGGAGAGTTTCCCATCCGTCTGATCAACGATTCCTTCCCCCCAGGTTACCTCTCTCTCGATAGGCTTATCGCTGCGACCCTCAAGGAGCCAGATATAGGTTGCCTTGTAGCTTTTCTCAAAATCGATTTCCTTCTCGGGCTCGTGAATTTCGTGGAAGGCCTTGTGCTCCTTGTCGTTGAGGAAGGTGCCAATGACCATCCAGCGGGCGAGGTAACCCTGGGTGGCAACCACTTCCCCTATCTGGTCCTCGGGAGCGAGAGCTCCCAATGCAGTCGCTGCTGCCAGTCGAAGGGTATCATCGGTGCCAGTCAGGAGCTCTTCGAGGGCGGCCATCGCGGGACGGAAATCCGCTTCGCTGCCTGCGTGAGCGAGAACCTCGTAAGCGAGGGCCCGAATGGACTCATTGTTACTGGAAAGAGGAGTTTCCAGATAGTCAACCAAGCGACCCTTCGGGGCATTCACGGCGGGCTGCCGCTTGAGAGCACTGAGAGCGGCCTCAACCACCTCATAATTTTCATCATCAAGGCTCTCACGCAGGACTTCGTAGTGATTGATCTCCTTGCAGTGCGCAAGGCAACGAATGCTCAGGGCTCGAATCGAGGGTTCCTCGTGTTTCAATTTGGAGCGGAAGAATGCCTGGTGTTCGTCAGGCTTCATTACTGCTGAACCCAGAGCGATCAGGCCGGCCTCGATGGTGTCATTCTGAGTGGCATTCCCCAGAGCCGCCCGCAGGGGAGCACCAAGTTCCGGAGAGCGGGTCAGGGTTGTGATGAGGCGAGCTCCGGTCTTCACCTTCTGTTCGTTCCCGCTTTGAATGAAGGAGGTAAGGCCGGTAGTTACTTCCTTCCACTCCTGGTTCTGCAGGGCGGTGAGGATCATGCCGTAATTCAGATTTGTCTCTTCAAGGTCCGGGAGGAGGTTGAGAAGGATCGGAATCAGCTTCGAGTCCTGAATGCTCCGGATCCCCCTCAGGGACTCCCGCATCAAGGTGGGTTTGGAAGCTTGCGCTCCGAGCCGTTTGAGAGCTTCGGTGCTACCGGTAAAGGCGAGGGCTCTGGCCGAGGCCCTCGCAGCCGAAACAGGGGGGGCCAGGGTAAGAGGGGCCACCACGGGCCAGGCTGCGGCCCCGCGCCGTTTAGCATGAGCTGCCGCGGCATGGCACTGGACCCTCAGATCCGGGTCCTTGAGCAGGATTTGGATCCAGGTCGCAGCGGAATTACCGCCGTGGGACTCAAGAACCTCGGCCGCCGCCGAACGGACTGCAGCCTCCTCATGAGCGACCCATTTTCCGAATTCTCCCGGATTCACCTCACCTTCGATATGTGAGAGTGAAAGGAGGGCCTGACCGCGAGTCCAGGGGTGAAGGGTTTTGGCCTCCAAGAGGGAACGAACAGGTTTTGCGGCCATCCTGACGCGATGTTCGCCCAGATAGTGGAGGGCTTCAGCCTGCTCAATCCAGCTTTCGCTCTCCAGTTGCTGGATCATTCGTCCAGCTCCTGCCGGGGGTGGAGCCGCCTCGCTCCAGCTGCCTGACTGGACAACCAAACCAAGGCAAAGGCTGACGAGAAGTCGTATCATGGGTAACCGTAGCAAGTGAGATGCTGGAAGCCTCGGCTCTCCCGGCGCTCTTGTGTCCCAGCCCGGAAGAGGCCGGCTGCTAGCGTTGATAAATGGGCAGGTAGCGGTAGGGCACCCCGAGGATGAGAATCGAAAATCCAGTTCCATAGACCGTTCCGTGAGCACCGCTCCAGCTGCCATCCTGCTGCTGCTTGGAGACAATGGTTGCCGCAATCCTTGGATACCAGGACTGGAAGTCCGACTCCCCGGCCTGATACATGGCCTGAATGGCGTAGTAGTGAGAGTAGTGAAAGCGAGGGTAATTCTTCTCGAATTTGCGGTCAGGGTAGGCCTTGAGGAAGGCGAGACCGCGCTGGGTGGCCTTGTGACGGAGTTTGCCACACATGATCAGGGACATCACCCCGGCCGCTGTTCTGGCGAACCCCGGTTCCCCGCCTCCGGGTTGATACCGAAAGCCCCCACTGTCCTCATCCTGACAGGAAAGAACATATTTGGCTGCTTTTTCGATTGTCGCGTCCGGAACGGAGATGCCGGCTTCGCGGGCTGAATTGAGCGCTACTACGTGCATGACCGTCATGGAGAGATCGGCATCCCGGGGTTCCGGATTGTAGCGCCATCCTCCCTCGGCATTCTGGGCTCGTAGGATAACGTCGACTGCGCGGCGGAGAGCAGTTTTCAGGCGGGAATTTTTGCTTTGACCCCATGCTTCTGACAAAGCCAGCACCGCGAGTCCGTGTTCATACATGCCGGCGTGGTTATTCGGGGTACCCATGAAACCGCGCTGTTCCCGGCCCTTGTTGATGAGGTAGGAGATGGCTTTGTCCATGACGCGCCCCTCCTCTCCTCGGCCGGGGACGTAACCCTTCAGCATGAAGGCCATCAGGCCCACAGATGTTTCAGCCACTGGATTCTGGGAACCTCCCCAGCTGCCATCCGGATTCTGGACCCCGCCCTTGGCGAGGTAGGCTAGTCCCTTTTTGATGGAGGCCTCTGCTTCCGGGGTGAGCCTTGCGATTCCAACGGTCTGGGTCGGGGCAGATTCATCCTGCGCCCCCGATCTGGTCGGGAAGAGGGTCAAGCTGATGAGAGAGGCTGCCGCGAGGGCGGCCATGCTGGTGGTGCGAATTGTTCGGGTATTCATTCCTCAAGGGCTTCGTAGTACTCCGCAACCATCTTCCTGAACTCGACGGGAAGAGGCTGCACGTAGTTCTGAATGGCAGCAGAACGTCTGCGGCGGGTGAGAGAATTGATTGACTGGCGGCCTCGCGCGACTGCGTCGCCCTGGGCGACCGTCGAGGATGTTCCAGCGGCTGAACTTTCCTGAAGGTCGAGAGGGTTGCCCTGACCTTGGCCTCCGCCCTGACCCTGACCCTGACCCTGACCCTGTCCGCTTCCTTGGCCTGCTCCTGCACCTGCACCTGCACCTGCACCTGGAGCTGAACCTCCACACAGACATCACCCAA
>CAXEFH010000122.1:0-9684 GCA_963989605.1 uncultured Roseibacillus sp.
TTTTTCACGCAGAAGACGGCATACGAGATTTCTGCCTGTCTCGTGGGCTCGGAGATGTGTATAAGAGACAGCATCAAGGAGCAGATCCGGGTGGCAGCCGGTGAGCCGCTTTCGTCGCACGTCTGTGATGGCAGCCCGCGTGGGCACAGTATCGAGTGCCGGATCAACGCGGAAGATCCCTACAACAATTTTGCCCCGAGTCCCGGACATATCTCCATGTGGTATGCTCCGGGCGGCAAGGGGGTGAGAGTCGATACCCACGTCTATGCGGGATACACCGTCCCGCCTCATTACGATTCCATGATTGCCAAGCTTATCGTGACCGGGGCTCGACGGGACGTCGCCATCGCACGGATGCGTCGCGCGCTCTCGGAGTTCATGATCCGGGGGATTAAAACCACTATTCCATTTCAGCAGGTGATCATCGACCACCCTGATTTTATCGAGGGCCGTTACGATATTGGCTGGGTCGAGCGCTACCTGAAGGAGCGGGAGACCGTAGCCTCTGCGGAATGACCAGCTCGAGCGAGGCGAGAGTTGAGGCGGCTCGGTTGTATGGGATCGTGGATCTGGGCTACGTGGCGGCTGATGAATGCGGGGAAGTCACGCGGGCCTTGATCGAAGGAGGAGTGGATATATTGCAGCTTCGGGCCAAGGGCCACAAAAGGAGGGAGATTACCGAAATCGCGCGCGAGCTCGTTCCGCTCTGCCGTGCCGGGACTGTTCCCTTTATCGTGAATGACTTTGTTGAGATTGCTCGCGAGGTCGGGGCGGACGGGGTCCATCTGGGACAGGACGATGGAAAGCTTTGCGAGGCTCGTGCAGCCCTGCCTGCAGGGTCGCTGGTGGGCCGATCCACGCACTCCCCGGCGCAGGCACAGGCAGCTCTTGAGGAGGGCGCTTCCTACATCGGGTTCGGCCCTCTTTTTCCGACACCGACCAAGGAAGGGCGTCCGGGGATCGGTCTGGGGGATGTCAAGGAGGTCGAGGCAGCGGTTGGTTCCGAACTACCTGTGTTCTGCATTGGGGGAATCAAGGTGGGAAACCTCGGTGAAGTGCTGGGCGCCGGAGCAAAACGGGTCGTGATTGTGTCCGCACTTCTGCAGGCAGGGAATATTCGGGACTCATGCCGGGAAGTTCGGGGACGGCTTGGGGCGCAACAGGTTGGACAAGACCTGTAACATCGGGCTTGAATCTTTGGAGGAAAAGGGCGGAACTTCGCCGTGATGTCCGACCCTCTTCCTACTCTCGTCGGTGGCTCCATTGCGATTGATAATGTCAAGACACCTGCAGATGAAGCGACCAACCTTCTGGGAGGCTCCGCCTCCTACGCTTCTCTCGCAGCCAGTTATTACACGAACCCGGTCCACCTTGCTGGTGTGATTGGAAATGATTACCCGCCCGAACACCTCGCCATGCTCGAGCGTCACGGGGTGACTCTTGATGGTGTGGAGCGCTCCGAGGGAGCGTCCTTCACCTGGAGTGGGGAATACCACCGGAATATGAACGACCGAACCACCCACAACGTGGCGGTCAATGTTCTTGAAAACTGGGAAGTGAATCTTCCTGACGCGATCGCAGGTTCTCCTGTCGTCGTTCTCGCCAACATGGCTCCGAAGAATCAACTGGAAATGCTCGACCAATGCCCTGAGGATGGCCGCTTTGTCCTTGCTGACACGATGGATCTCTGGATTGGGATTGCTCGCGAAGAACTCGAGAAGGTCCTGGGGAGGGTTGACCTCTTCGTGATCAACGAGACCGAAGCCCGGGAATATGCGGGAACATCGAACCTGGTCGAGGCAGGGGAGCTTCTTCGAAGCAAGGGGCCCTCTTACGTCATTATCAAGCTGGGCGAGTTCGGGGCAATCCTCTTTGGTCCTCCCGGGGTCAATCATGGCATGTTCCGGTGCGGAGCATACCCCCTGCGTGAGGTTGCAGATCCAACCGGGGCTGGAGACACCTTCCTCGGAGCCATGGCCGGGCATCTCGCCTCCCTTGGAAGCACGGACTACCAGTTCGGACAGATCCGTGATGCAGTGGTTCAGGGGACGGTGATGGCCTCCTTCACGTGCGAGGCGTTCTCCACTCGGAGGATCGAGGACCTCTCGCGGGAGGAGATCAGGGAGCGGTTGCAGATCTTCAGGGACATCAGTAGCTGGTAGGTCACAGCAGACCCGGCCACGTGTTCGTCGCCCTGGAAAACCCTCTAAAAAGGTCCGATTGGGGGCCTCTACTTGGTGACAAATGAGACACGCCGCCGACTGGAGTATTCCCGCGCCTGCCTCCTGTGGGGAAGAATGAGCCTTTGGTCCTTGTTTTAAGGGCTTTAGAGGGCGCCGAGCTCCTTAGTTTCCCTTAAGTTGTTTTTTCCGGGCAAATATAAAAAAAAATTGACCACAGGGGCCTCCGGTAGGTATTTTGCAGGTGGATTGCCTGCGGAAACTGAGAACAACATAAAAAACTAAAACGACCTCTACGATAGAGTCACCTTACAAGTCATGAAAGCAACGACACTAAAGAAAGCGGCACTTGTTGCCGGTTCACTTAGCTTCCTCGCTGGTTCAGCCTTCTCCCAGACGGCAGTATCAGGCGCAGGCGGTTACGAGACCCTCACCATCAAGGCGGGCAAATTCAACGTCCTTGGACTTCGTCTTCACGAGCCGCAGGTGGTATCCGGAACATTTGATTCCAACACCGCCGACAGTCTGACCGACGACGACGTCAACTTTACGGATGTCCTCACCGCAGGTAAGCGTTACCTCGTTGAGATCGTCGACTCTGGAACCGTGATTGAGGTTGACGCCTGGAGCGGAAGCGACCTGACCGGCCTTGCTGGCGTCGAAGCTGCTGACGCATCCGACTACACGATCCGCGCTGCCAAGACCATCAATGACGTCTTTGGTGCAGGCAACTCCGCAGGACTGACTGGTTCGGCAGTTGCTGACCCCTCCGAGGCAAGCGTGATCTATGTTCCTGCCGGAACAGGGTTCACTCAGGTCTTTTACTCTTCTCTTGCAGGACTGGACGGCTGGCTGAACGCCGCGACTTTCGCGCCTGCCGGCGATCTTCCCCTCAACTACGTCGATGGGCTCATCGTGAACGAGAAGGGCGCTGAGGACAAATCGCTGGTCGTGACTGGAATGGTTAAGACCACGAGCACGTTGCTTCCTGTTGGTTCTGCCTTCACCTATCTCGGAACGACCTACCCTGTAGGATCGACTCTGGGCAACAGCAACCTGGCCGCCAGTGTGACAGGCTCTGCCGAAGCGGACCCTTCACAGGCTGACGTCGTATACATCCCTAACGCGGATGCTACCGGCTTCGATCAGTATTTCTACTCCTCCCTTGCTGGCCTTGACGGTTGGCTGAACGCAGCCACCTTCGCCCCAGCAGGTGACGTTGAGCTGAGTTCGGGGATCATTGTCAGCCAGAGTGGAACCGGCGCTGCATTCAACGCCGTTCAGTCCGCTCCAGCGTTCTACGCTGATCTTTAGGAATAGCTTTCTCAGGGGAGCAGGCAGAGTAAGATCTCCTGCTCCCTCGAATCTCCCGCGAAACAAACTCACTAATATCCAACACATGAAATTGAAGTACGTAGTAGCCCTCTTAGGTGCCATGTCTGCCTCCGCTTTTGGGGCCAGCATCACGGTCACCAACGCACAAGGGCCGGTAAATACCCAAGCTGTCGTTGACAACTCTGGTGCCCCCGTTGATGGCGGCGTTGCAGCCTTCGGAACGTTGGCAGCTGGCTTTGACGTCACAACTCTGAGCTCTGGAGCTGATCTCGCGTCAGCATTTTCAATCTTTGATGGAGCTTCAGCATCGATCGGTCCCGTCCAGGCAGGCCCGT
This sequence comes from uncultured Roseibacillus sp., assembly GCA_963989605.1. Classification (GTDB taxonomy): domain Bacteria; phylum Verrucomicrobiota; class Verrucomicrobiia; order Verrucomicrobiales; family Akkermansiaceae; genus Roseibacillus_B. The sequence continues at coordinate 3,851 of CAXEFH010000122.1, forward strand.
TCAGTATCCCCGGTGTTTACAACGTTTCGAATGCAGGCGGTGCCCTTGGCGCAGCCGCAGGAGCTCCTCTGTTCCTTGTTCTCGGTAACGGAGCTGACTTTGCAAGCTCAACTCAAGCGGCAATTCTCAGGGTAGGAGACTTCCCTGCAGCAGAGCCAGCCACGGCGACGATCTTCGTCAACACGGGCGCCGAAGGAGACACTCAGACAACGCTTCTTGGCGATTGGAGCAGCTTCACGGTCTCACCTGGGATTGGTTCGCAGCCTGCTCTCGCTCTGCAAAACATTCCAGAGCCTTCCAGCAGCCTCCTCATTGGACTTGCTGGGCTTTCCTTCCTGATCCGCCGCAGGCGGTAGAGGAACACAGAGGTTCTCAGAACCTAGGTCGTTTTTTAATACCTGTCGGTCGAAAGGCCGGCAGGTATTTTTTTGGTTAGACGGCCCTTTACAGTGTATTCCACATTGCCGGGGAAGGTCAAAGGAGGTGCTTGCCCAAGGGTGAAACCTGCTGTTCCCTTCCGAATGCAAAGAGAGACACTCCTCTCCTGAAGGCTTCATGAAAACCCTGATTCTATTTACCCACGCTCTTCTCGCTATTCCGCTCTTTGGTGCGGGCCTGAAGATCACGGACCTTACCTGCGAGCATCAGGTTAATCCGTCTGCTCTTCACGCCGAGACTCCCCGGTTAAGCTGGAGGCTTGAAAGCTCCGAAAGAGGAACGCGGCAAAAGGCCTACCGGATCCTTGCGGCAAGTTCCATGCAGGCCCTCGCTCGCAATGAGGGAGAGCTCTGGGACACTGGAAAAAAGGCAAGTGCGAGTAACCTCCTGGTGTTTTACAAGGGGCAGGAGAAACTTGCCCCGGGACAGCAGGTATTCTGGAAGGTCCAAGTATGGGATGAACAGGACCAGCAGTCTCCATGGAGCAATGCTGCTCACTTCACGATGGGTCTTCCCGCCAAGGAGGACTGGGCAGCGGATTGGATCTCCTTTGAGGACCGGAGCCCACTCCTGGGTAATCCTGCTGAGCTCTCTCTTCCAGCGCCCCGATATTATCGAAAACCATTCGATTCCGGCGGCAAGGTGGTCAGAGCGCGACTCCATGGCAGCGCACTTGGGGTGTTAGAGCTTTACCTGAACGGGAACAGGATCGGGGACAGTTTGATGGAGCCGGGATGGACTGATTATCCTACGAGTGCTCACTACGTCAGCCATGATGTGGGATCCCTGCTGCTCGAGGGCCCTAATTGCCTCGGGGCGATCGTAGCAGATGGTTGGTATGCCGGTTATATGGGATTGGCGAAGAGGAAACGGATGGGGCCCTCGGGAACCGGCCGCAACATTTATGGGAAAACTCCGTCCCTGCTGGTGCAGCTTCATCTGGAGTATGCAGATGGCACTTCGCGGATCGTCTCCACCGATCCTACATGGAAGGTCGCCACGGGGCCTGAGTATGAGGCGGATCCGTTCCTTGGGGAGGCTTATGATGCGAGTCGCGAGCTGGGTAACTGGTCTCAGCCTCAATACGATGACAGCGGGTGGGTCGAGGCGGTCAAGGCAACTGCGAACAAGCCCTTGAAGGCTCCTTTTCTGGACGGAAAAGGACGCCAAATAAGGGAGGTCGGCTTCGTCGAGCCACGAATCATGCAGGGTCGGGGAACGGCTCCCATCCGGATTGTCGAAGAGCGAAGCCCAGTAACGGTGAGTGAATCGCGCCCGGAATTCTACCTTTTTGACTTTGGACAGAACTTTACGGGTGGCGTTCGTCTAAGGGCGGCGGGTTTGAAAAAGGGCCAAAAACTCACCATCCGATACGGTGTTACCGAAGAAGACTTCACAGGCGATTCGCCGAGGAGCTCAAGAGCGACGGACACCTATCTTTGCAGGGGCGAAGGCGTAGAAACGTGGGCACCTCGCTTTACCCTCCATACCTTTCGCTTTGCGGAAGTGGAGGGACTGTCCCAAAAGCCGGCTGTGGACCTGCTTACCGGGCTGGTGGCCCACTCCGACGTCCGGCGGACAAGCGGCTTCGAGTGTAGTGATGAGCTGGTCAACAGCATCTATCAGAACTGTGTCTGGACCCAGCGAGCCAGCTGGATAGGCCTGCCGTCCTCCTCCGAAAAGCTTAACGAAAGGATGGGGGCCCTGGGGCCTGTCCAGCTATCAGCAAGGGCCGCCTGCTATCACCTCGATAATGCAGCCTTCCTGAGGGAATGGTTTGGACAAATGCGGGCAGGTCGTGACAAGGGTGGCTACTATCGCAGGTACGCCCCGTTCCCTTTTGCGACTGGACGGGTATCCCATGGAGCAGGCTTTTCGGATGCCGGGATTCATGCGGTTTTTGACCACTGGTGGATGTATGGCGACGTGGAGGTTGTAAAGGAGAACTGGAACGCAATGCAGAAATACCTGCAAGCTCGTTATGATGCCTACCGGGCCTTACGGGGGAGAGCCTTTGGAATCAGTGAGGGAGACGTGATGCACTACAACGATCCAACATCGACGAGGTTTATCGATCTCGCGATGCTCGCCTTGAACTTTCGGCTCATGGCGGAGATGTCACGAGTGGCAGGAAACCCCATCAACCACCTCTCTTACAACAGGACCTTCGGGGAGCTGCAGGCGGATTTCCGAAAATTGTTCGTCAAGGAAGATGGGAGTCTGAAGGTAAGGTCCCAGACGGCCCACGTGCTCGCCCTTCGGTATGGTCTTCTGACCGATTCCTCAAAAACCAAGGTGACCAGCGAACTCCTCGCGCTCCTTGCCGCAAAAGAGACCGCGGAAACGAGCGGAGTGACGAGTGGAGCGCTTGGGACAAAGTCCCTTCTCCCCGTGCTGACTTGGACTGGGAATCATGATACGGCACTCAAGATTCTCCAGACCTCAAAATTCCCCTCGTGGGGATATGGAGTAAAGCAGGGCGACACGACGCTGCAGAGGGGATGGGGGCCCGCCGGAAAGAACCGAGCGCCAGGAGCCGCAGGGCTTAACCAGAGCTTTTCCGCGGTCAGTGGTTGGCTGATGGCCAAGTTGGCGGGCATTGACACGACGATCCCTGGCTTCCAGCGGATCCGCCTGGAGCCGTGGATTCCACAAAGCCAGCCGGAAGGGAGCGAAGGCACGCCTATAAGCTGGGTCAAAGCTCATTATGACTCCGTGCGGGGCCGCATTCAGGTGCAATGGAACCGCTTGGAGGGCGGGGGACTTCTCTACGTCTTTACGATACCGGTTCAGACGACCGCGACCGTGCGGTTACCGATGGGCCCTGCGTCCAAGCTCCTCGTTGATGGAAAGGCGCCGGGGGCGGATAACCGGTTTCCCGGTGGATTCCTACAGACGGACAAGAAAGAGAAGATCACCTTAAATGTGATCCAATCCGGGACCTACCGGATCGAAGTGAAGTAGGTGGTCCTCGCCCACGACTACATGGCAAGGGTGCCCTTGGTGTGGACAGAGGCCTTACTCTTTCGGTGAGGTGGGACACCCTTCTTCCCTGTGACGAACAAGACACACAAAAAAGGCCATAAATTGCCCGGTTGTGAGTAAGCTGCAGAAGTGAGTAAGAATATGACTTCCCTTCTCTTTTCCGGATGGGTATCCCGTAGCCTTACTTCCAGCAGAACACTGCGTATCCATGAGGCGAAAGCGAGAATTGACAACCGAACGTCGGTCGGCGTTCAGCGAAACGGCATCCAGCCGCAGGGTCTCGCTTATCTCTAGTGGGCCTGCGGTTTTTTGTTTCTAGGGAGTGCCTGGCACTCGAATAATGCTAATTACAGATAACCATACATATATACCAGATGAAGAAACCCAAGCAGTTGACTACTTCAATTCTTGCGGCCCTTACTGCCTCCGCCCTCCCGGCCCTCGCGGGGGACGGGTCTAATGGAGGAGATTGGTGCCGCCTTCTTACCGAAGATCTTGGATCTCCGATTTATTCCAATGATGACGCCATGCTGATTCAGGCCGTCAAGTTTTTCGGGCGAGCTCAGGTGCAGTTCGCATCGACTGACATCGATGGAGTCAACGGGGTAGATGACTCCGAGACCTTTGATGAGTTCCGCAGGTTCCGACTTGGAACGCAGGTCCAGCTTCTTAAACACTTCAAGCTTAAGGCGAATGCCAACTTCGTGAGCGACGGGAAGCCAAAGGGAGGGTCCCGTGATTTTGGATACCAGAGCCTCGATGTTGCGCTTGTCTCTTTTGATGCAGGGGCTCTTCTCGGCGGTGGAGCACTTGATGGAGTGAACGTCAGCGTGGGACGCCATAAGGTGACCATGAGCAATGAAGTCCATACTTCGTCGAAGAAGATCAAGACCGTTGAGAGATCCGCGGTAGCCAACAAGGTCTATCCAGCACGGCTCTCCGGGATCACTCTCGAGAAATCCAAAGATAATTTCTCAGGAACGCTCGGAGTCTTCAGCACCGAGGATACCCCGGAGCTATCTGGCGAAACAGATGGTCTCGCCTTATATGCAAACGGCAGCTGGGAGCTTCAGAGCGGAGATAGTCTTATCGCAGACTTTCTCTACAATGACGCGCACGGAACGCCTGATAACGAAGTTGGCCTTTATGAGTGGGCTGTCGCGTTAGCCTACCTCACCGAGAAAAACGGATGGGATATTCTTCTCCAGGGAACCCTCGGAGATAATGGTGATGACGGAGCAGGCGAGCGAGGCGGGAATTTCTGGGGCTTCGTGGCAATGGCGTCCCGGGACCTCACCGATAAAATCGAGGCCGTTGTGCGTTACTCCTACCAGGGAGCAGATGAGGCAGAGGGAATTGCGACCAATTCCCGCTATCTTAGAAGGAACCATGACGCGGATGTCGGCGGCGGCCGTGGCGATCAGCATCACAGTATCTATGCTGGACTGAATTACTATGCCTGTGGCCACAACGCCAAGATCATGACCGGAATCGAGTTGGAAACCCTCGATACGGCTGGTGGCGACGTGGACGCGCTTACCTTGTGGCTGGCTCTCCGGACCTACTTCTAGGTCCTGCCTACTTTCTTATGTAGTTGTTTCTCAGACGAGTAAGCGGCCCCTCCTTGGAGGGGCCGTTTTTCATGGGACCGAACTCTTCTGATCTGCCTAAGGGCGCGTTGAGTGACAGTAACGACACCATTCAATTTTTGCGATGGAGTCGACTTGGGCGGATTCTCCACGTGTCTCCGGACTGGAAGGTCGGGTGTCATGCCAACAAACAGAAGCCATGAAAAATAAACTATTCGTTGTCGTTCTTGGAGCAGTCCTGAGTGTCACTGTTTCCGCACAGAAAATCGTGATCAAAGGTTCCGATACCCTCGGAGCTAAAATGGTTCCCCAACTCGCAGAAGCTTATAAAGCAGGAGGGGAAAAGGCGTCCTTTGAGATTGCGGCTGAGGGATCTTCGCAGGCATTCTCCGCTCTTCTTGCCAAAGCTGCGGACATTGGAATGTCCAGTCGCGATGCTAAGGATAAGGAGAAGAATGATTTCATCGCGCGGGGGCGAAAGCTTGTCGAGCATGTTGCTGCATTTGATATGATCGCGGTAATCGTAAATGGAGACAACGGAGTCAGGGGTCTTTCCCTCAAGCAAGTTGAAGGGATCTTCACTGGAAGTATCACGAACTGGCAGCAGGTTGGAGGTAAGCCCGGGGCAATCTCGGTCTACACCAGGAATACTACCTCAGGCACTTACAAGTCCTTCCAGGGGATGGCTATGAACAAGCGTGATTATGGTCCGAAGACCCAGAAAATGGCGGGCAATGAGCAGATCGCTGAAGAAGTTGCCAAGAACATCAATGGTATTGGCTATGTTGGGCTGGCTTACACTGCCAAGAAGGGCATTAAGGC
>CAXEFH010000123.1:0-9658 GCA_963989605.1 uncultured Roseibacillus sp.
GGCAGCAGGTATTGCTTCCTGTCTCGTGGGCGCGGAGATGTGTATAAGAGACAGTTGCGGGGGACAGGGATGATCGGCCAGAAGGGCTGAGATTTTGCCGAAGTCCTTGACGCCCGGGGTGGATTCCGATCCCGAGGCGACATCAAGGGCACAGGCCCGGCTGGTGAAGAGCGCTTCCGCGGCATTGTCCGGAGTAATTCCTCCGGCAAGGATGACAGGTGGAGACGACGGGTTATCAACAAAACTGGCGGCCGTGTTCCAGTCAATCGTGCGCCCGGTGCCACCGTAGACATCAGGGGCGGGGGCATCGAGGAGAAGGGCGGTGGCCTGGTATGGGAGGACTTCGGTCATGTCAGATTCAGGTCCAACCCCGATCGCTTTAAAGAAGGGCATCCCCTCGCCTGAAAATATTTCACAGTAAGAATAATCCTCATCACCATGGAACTGTGCGACATCAATCAGCCCCTCATCGAGCAAACGGCGCGGAAGATCCGGGTCCGCATTCACGAAAACGCCTACCCGCAGGATGTTCCCGCTGAGCCGAGGAAGAAATTTCCGGGCTTCCTCCAGAGGGCAGTAACGCCTGCTCTCGTGCCAGAAATTGATCCCGAGGGCATCTACCCCTATCTTTGCGAGTTCATTCGCATCCTCCGGGGTCGTTACTCCGCAGACCTTGAGGGAGGAATGGTCTGGGGAAAGAAACCTGTGGAGGAGTTGCAGCATGGTTGAAGGATGGAGGTTGAAGGGTGAATGTCGAAGGTCGATTTCGGTATTCAGCTTTTTGGATTCGTGGACCAGAATGAGCCTGTGGATGCAATCCGGATCCGAGGAGCTCGGCAGCATAACCTTCGAAATATCGATCTTGATATTCCCCGGGGGAAGTTGGTTGTGGTGACCGGTTTGAGTGGTAGCGGGAAATCAAGCCTCGCTTTCCACACCCTCTATGCCGAGGGGCAGAGGCGCTATGTGGAAAGTTTAAGCACCTACGCAAGGCAGTTTCTCGATCAGCTGGACAAGCCCGAGGTGGATGCGATCGAGGGGCTCAGTCCGGCAATTGCGATCGAGCAGCGGGGCGCGGGTGCCAACCCCCGGTCAATTATCGCAACAGCCACCGAAATCCACGACTACCTGCGTATTCTTTTCGCAGCAATAGGGATTCCGCATGACCCGGAAACGGGGGAGCCACTTGAGCGGATGATGCCTGTGGACGTAGTAAAAAGCCTGACCGAGAGACCGAACGGAACAAAGATCATCTTGCTGGCTCCCCTCGATCCGGGGGTTGCGGAAGACATCCCGGCTCTCGTCCGAGACCTTCAGCGGCAGGGATTCGTGAGGATGAGGGTGGATGGAATTCTTCTGGAGGTGGAGGAAGCGGAAAAGCGCTGGCCTACCGAGGAGAAGGAGCGGTTTGATACGATCGAGGTGGTGGTGGATCGGCTGGTTCTTCGTGAGGGAGTCGAGAGCAGGTTGGCTGACTCGGTGGAGACAGCCCTCCGGATTTGCGGTGCGGAGGCGGTGGCATCGCTGCAGATACCCGGGTCCGAGGAGTGGGAAGACATATCGTTTCTCACGGGATTTCGGAATCCGAAGACGGGTTTTGAGGTTCCTGAATTGACCCCCCGACATTTCTCCTTCAATAGCCCAAAGGGTGCCTGCCCAGACTGTCATGGTCTGGGAAGTGAGCAATTTTGTGATCCTGATCTTGTTGTTCCTGACCGGACGAAGAGCTTGCAGGGAGGAGCGATCAAGCTGCCAAAAAAAGGGGGGAGAGAAATGAGCTGGAAACAAGACCGGGTGGCGGGTCTGGCTGAGCACTTTGGAGTTTCGGGCGAGGCTCCCTTTCACGACCTGCCTGAGGAGTTCCAGAATGCCCTCTTCTATGGAACTGGTGGGATGGAGGTCCCGATGCTGCTGCAGTCCGGGGGAAGAAGTTTCCTGAGGAATGTAGTCTTCAGAGGAATATGCCGCGATGTTGAGCGCTTATATGAGGAGACAAGCAGTGAGTCCGTGAGAGGGCAAATGGGGCGATTCATGGCAGCCCGTAGTTGTCGATCCTGTCAGGGGCGGCGTCTGAGAGAAGAGTTTCTTGCAGTGAAGGTGGGAAATGATGGTGATGGCAGCGGACTGGGAATTGATGAATTCTGCGCGCTTCCGATTGAGGAGGGGGGAGAGTGGCTGGAGCAAGTTAAAATCCCGGACGATCGGGAGGGGGCAGTAAGGCCGATCGTGGAGGAAATCTGCCGGAGGTTGAGTTTCCTGCGGGAGGTCGGGTTAGGCTATCTCGCTCTTGACCGGGGAGCATCGACCCTTTCGGGAGGAGAGTTCCAGCGAATCAGACTTGCGACCCAGCTCGGAGCAGGGCTCTCGGGAGTGCTTTATGTCCTCGATGAGCCTAGTATCGGCCTTCACCCCGAGGATAATGCCCGTCTGATCCGGGCCCTGCAGTCGCTGCGTGATCTCGGCAATACGATTGTTGTCGTGGAGCATGACGAGGACATGATCCGGTCGGCCGATCATATTGTCGAGTTGGGTCCGGGTGCTGGAGTGCACGGTGGAGAGATCATCGGGGAGGGGGCTCTAGGGGACATCATGGCCCTGAAGGAGTCACCTACCGGGAGCTGGCTGCGGGAGAAGGGGCGGGGGTTGGAAGAGAGATCCCCTTCCGGCAACTCCCTTGATCTGCACCGGCGGATCGTCGTGCGGGGAGCCCGTGAGCACAACCTGAGAAATATTGATGTGGAGATTCCACTGGGACTGCTGGTCGCTGTGACGGGTCCCAGTGGGAGTGGCAAGTCTACATTGGTGGATAATATCCTGAGGCGATCGCTGGCGCGCAGGCTGCAGGGAGCAAAAGCTGTCCCCGGGGAGCATGACCAGATCGACGGGGTCGAGCATATCGGACGTCTTGTTGTTGTGGACCAATCCCCTCTGGGGCGCTCTCCTCGTTCCAATCCTGCAACCTACACTGGTGCCTTTGATCATATAAGGGCTCTGTTCGCGCAGCTTCCTCTCGCACGGCAGAGAGGGTATACAGCCGGGCGGTTCAGCTTTAACATCAAAGGGGGGCGGTGTGAAAAGTGCCAGGGAGCCGGCGCTTTGAGGATCGACATGCATTTTCTGAATGATGCCTATGTGTCTTGTGATGCCTGTGGTGGAAAACGCTATAACCGGGAAACGCTGGAAGTGACCTATAAAGGCCGGAGTATTGCCGATGTTCTCGATCTGACCGCGGGAGAGGCTGCAGAATTCTTCGGCAGAGTACCGAAGCTGAATTCCCTGCTCGCGGCTCTCTGCGATGTGGGTCTCGGTTACCTCACACTGGGTCAGTCAGCCAATACTCTTTCCGGGGGAGAGGCTCAGCGGATTAAATTGGCCGCGGAATTAGCCAAGACCTCCCCGGAAGGAATACTCTATCTTCTCGATGAACCCACAACCGGCTTGCACCACCACGATGTAATGGTCCTCCTGGGGGTCTTGAAGCGCCTCAGGGCCGCAGGGCATTCCATACTGGTTATTGAACACAATATGGAGGTAGTGGCGGCATCGGACTGGGTGATTGATCTTGGCCCGGGCGGGGGGCGGCATGGTGGTGCGGTGGTGGCGTTTGGTCACCCTGGTGATCTTATCTCGGAAGGAGGATCTCCGACAGGGAGGTGGCTTGCGAAAGCTGAGAGAGATGTTGAGGGGGCGAAGACCTTCGGTTAGGCTGTCTCTTGTCGATGGGGAATAGCGGGATCCATGTCATGAAGGAAGACGGCTCTCACTGGCGAGCGTGGCTCCGCGAACATGGTTCCCGGTTGCTTCTCTTCGCGCGTCAGCAGACGAGGCGACAGGAGGATGCCGAAGATATCCTTCAGGAGGCCCTGGTGAAGCTGGCCCGGAAAGTAGATCATGGGAGTTTCGTTGGTGGACAAAAGGCATGGATGCCATTTCTGTACACCCAGATCCGAAGGGAGGCGATTGATCTCGGGAGGCGTAATGACCGAAGGAGAAGAAGGGAGGATATCGTGGTCGAGGATGAGAAGCTGCAATCCAGTGCGGACGACTGCTGGTTTGAGAGCGCAGGATATGATGATGAGCGGCGGATCTTGCTGGAGGAGGCCCTCAGGGGGCTCCCGGGCAAGTTTTCGGAGGTAATTGTGATGAAAATATGGGGAGGCCGGACCTTTGCTGAAATTGGTGATATTTTAGGGATTTCCATGAACACGGTGGCCTCTCGGTATCGCTATGGGGTTGAGGCTTTAAGAAAGCATCTTTCCGGTGCCAGAATTCGGGGAGATCTCTAATTGAAGCCAAGCGACTTAAATCCCAATCCCGGGCCAGTTCCCGGCAGCATGAAACCCAATGGACCCGGAGTTGAAGAAGATTGAAGCTGAGCTGGAGCGCATCGCTCCGGGAAGGATGCCGGAAGGGATGATCAGCCGGATAGAGGCTGCGATGGAAGGGTGGAAGGATGTTTCGTGGCAGGATGAGGAAACCAAGGTCGTGCCTTTTCCCCGGGTTCAGCAGAAGGGTGCTCCGGAGGAAGAGAGACGCGGTAAGTATTTATGGGCAGCGGTTGCAGGGATGGCCCTGCTGGGCGCGGTAGCTGGCATGGTTCTGACTTCTGATCCGATGCCTGCTGGAATCGTGGGCAAGGGTTCGGGGAGTAAGGCCGGGAGTGGGATTCCGGCAGGGAGCCCCAGACCAGAAGCACTCCAGACCATTGAAATGGCGCCGAAGACCGCGAAGCGGACGATTTTAGATGCAACAAACGGGAATGTGATTATTCCAAATGGGGCAGAACCACTGCGATTGATGCGGGTGGACCTGATTGATCGGGTCATGTTCTCGAGTCCGGGTGGAGAAGAGGTTCACTTGGAGGTTCCCTCAGTGAATTACCGATTAGTACCCGCTCCGACTGACTAGAGGCGGGTTCATCTTGCAGGGAAAAGAGCTTTTCCGGCGACCCGATCCTCAGGGCAATTTTCCAGTTTACCTCAGTCCCCTCAGGGTAGACGATTTTCTTCAGTGAATTAAACAAGCATCTTCTTGGATGACGCTATTGCAGGTAGACACAAGTGATCAGGCATGAAATATCCATTTCTTATTTCTCTCTCAGCAGCCTTCTGCTTCTCCACGCTTTACGGTATTGAGCGTCCCAAGGCGCTGGATGTCGAACAAGCTGTTGAGGATGCGGAAGAGGTAGATAACGGAATCAAGGAAAAGAGAGGGGAGGGTGCTCCTAGAGCACTCCCGGAAAACAAGCGTCGGGGAGCGGCCTGGCTCGGAGTGCTTACCAAGCCGGTCAGTGAGACACTGAAGGCACATCTGGATGTGGAGGATGGAGTCGTTCTTGATTACGTGGCTCCGGATAGCCCTGCTTCAAGGTCAGGACTGCGCCAGCACGATATTCTTCTTTCGGTAGCAGGGAAGAAGGTGTCGAGTCAGCAGGACCTGAGAGAAGCGATCCAGAAACATAACCCCGGGGATAAGGTGAATTTAGAGGTCATCGTTCAGGGAGGAAAGGGAGAGCGTGAGGTGGAAATGGCGGAGAGGCCCAAGGATGATCCGGAAATACCCCGGGGCAATGCAGGTGGTAATCCTCCTTTGGGATTCCTGTTCGGGGATCTTCCCGAGCTTCCGGGTGGGCTTGAAGGACTTATCCCGGGCGGAGGCGAAGACTTTCAGCGGGAGCTGGAAGGTCACATGAAGAGATTCGAAAAGCAGTTGCGTGAAATGGAGCGTGGCGGGGGAGGCCTGAAACTGGATTTCGATCTCTTCGATGATTTCCAGGAAGGTAACGAGGAAGGTGGAGCGTTTAATTTCAATTTTAAGTCCTCGAGCAGTGTAAAGTTCGTGGATGAGCATGGGAGCGTCGTCCTGAAGACGACCGATGGGGGCAAGGAGGTCACCGTCCGGGATGTTGAAGGAGAAATCATCTTTGAAGGGCCATGGGATAATGATCAGGACAAAGCTGCTGCGCCTGAGGATATCCGTGAGCGACTCGAGGGGATGTTGCAGCAGAACCGCTTCAAGTTTCGCCTTGATCAACTTCCGGAGCCTGACGTGGAGATTCCGGGAGATAAAAAGCCAGACTTGGAGTAGTCTTCCATCCGAGGCAAAGGCGGCAAGCTTCCTAGGTTTCCACCAGGATACTCTTTAAGTATTGCTCCCCGGTGAAATCGGGAGGCATGGGAAATTGTGAGGTGGATGCGCCAGGCGGCATGGCTGAGTGTACCATCTGGTCAAACAGGGGACTCGGAAGGCGACGGCAGTTGGTGGTGCAAAGGAGCCATCCTCCGGGAGCGAGGCAGGCGGCTGCGAGAGAGACCAGATCGCCGTAATGCTCTTCAGCCCGGAAGACCGTTCCGCCCTGATCGCGGGAAAACGTAGGCGGATCGAGGATGATTCCTGTGAAGAGCCGCTTCTGTCGGCCGAAGCGTCGTAGCCAGTGAAAGGTGTCGCCCCTGCAGAAATATTGGGTGCTGGGATCGATGCCATTGAGCTTCATGTTTTTCCGTGTCCAGTCAATATAGGGCTGAGAAAGATCAAGCGTGGTCGACGTTGCTCCCTCAAGCGCGGCGCAAATGGAGAAGGCACCGGTGTAGGCAAAAGTATTCAGGATCGTGTCGCCCGGTCGGCAACGTTCCCGGATCCGGGTCCGGTTGTCCCTCTGGTCAAGGAAGATTCCCTGAGAATACCCTGACTGGAAACTAACGAGATATTGGATTCCTCGCTCTGATATTTCGAAAGGTTCTTCGACAGGTTTTCCGGAGATAAGGGAGGGTGATTTGCGTTCATGCTGATCAAGATGCTTCCAGTAGGTTGTAATGGCAGGCCCAAGGCTTGAAGCCCATTCGGCCAGTTCGGGAGAAAGGTTGGCAGAGGAGGTAGAGATGAGACGGCGCCCCGCAAATTCATCCAGGTAAAGCCCGGGTATCCCATCACCGATGCCATCTACAAGACGGTAGGAATCGGTATCCCCGAGAGGAAGGTGTGATCTGATTTTCTCGGAGAGGTGTATTTTGCCAACCATGAGGGTGCCGGGTGTGATCGTATTGATTCCGGGGCCAACTACAGGGGGGGATTCTGGGAATTCCTGCGGTCCGCAGTGCTAAAACGGTTGGAATCGTTTTACGATCACCAATACTGGTCGTCGAATGAGCACCTTGAGGAAAAAGATAGGGGAGGCTGTGCGTAGTGGCTGTCTTCTTGAGGAATCGGAGGAAAACATAGCCGTTCTTCTTGCTGGCACCAGCGACCTGAGTGCCGAGGAGGCCGTGGCCGAGCTCGTCGATCAGGGGTGCTGGAAAGAGTTAAACGACAGATTCTACAGGACGCTTTCCTTTGGGACGGGAGGGATGAGGGGGCGGACAATCGGGCGAGTCGTCACAACGGCTGAGCGGGGAAGCCGTGGTGTCTCGGAGCGACCAGAGATTCCCTGCCATGGCACAGCTACGATGAATTTCTATAATCTGAACAGGGCGATCCGGGGCTTTATCTCCTACCTGAAAGAAAATCTAAAGAAGAGCGGTCAATCTCGAAAACCAGTTTTTGTGCTCGCCCATGACACGCGTCATTTTTCCGCTGAATTTGCCCGGTATTGCGGAAAGGTATGTTCAGAGCTGGGATGCGATGCCCACTTGTTTGAAGGCCCCAGATCCACACCGGAGCTTTCTTTTGCGCTCCGACAACTGGGGGCTGATGGCGGGGTTGTCCTGACAGCAAGCCACAATCCCGCGCAGGACAATGGCTTCAAGGCCTATTACAATGATGGAGGTCAGGTCGTGGACCCTCACGCAACCGGCATCATGGAAAGGGTCAATTGTCTTGTGAGTGACCATTACGAGGCTCTCCATGAGTCTGAGAGAGGAACGGTGTACTATCTCGGAAAGGAGATGGATGAGCAGTATATGCGGAGGCTGAAGAAAAATCTTCTGGCACCGGAATTGCTCGAGGGGCGACCCGCAAAGGTCGTCTACACCAATCTCCATGGGACTGGGGGGTGGATTGTCGTGCCAATGCTGAAAAATCTGGGATTCGAGGTTGTTACGGTGGCAGAGCAGGACTCGCAGGATGGAGCCTTTCCCACAGTCGATTCTCCGAACCCCGAGAATGCGGCGGCCCTCGGCATGGCCATTGATCTGGCAGAGCGAATCGATGCCGATGCGGTCATTGGAACGGACCCCGACTGCGACCGGATGGGAGTGGCTGTTCGGAACGGCAGTGGCGACCTGCAGTTGCTCAGCGGCAACCAGATCGGGACCCTCCTTGCCTGGTATCGAATCAAGACCTATTGCGAAAAGGGTATTATAACCGAGTCGAACAGAAGCCGGGCAACTCTGATAAAGACGTTTGTTACTACCGATCTTCAGTCAGCAGTCGCGCGCCATCATGGAATTGGGGTGGTGAACACATTAACGGGTTTCAAGTATATCGGGGAGAAGCTTCGGAAGTATGAGGAAGCGCTGCCCGCGGAAAAGCGGGCCAACTATCGCGCTCTGGAGGAGGAGACGACACGGGCTCTACGGCTGGAATATTCCAAGTTCTTCGTGTTCGGGGGAGAGGAGAGCTACGGATATCTCGGAAGTGATTTTGTGAGGGACAAGGACGGGAATGGATCGGTGGTGATGTTTGCCGAGCTGGCTGCTTTTGCGATGAAGGAGGGTAAATGCGTGACAGATCTTCTGGATGGTCTTTACCGGCAGTTCGGTTTCTATCACGAGCTCAACACTCACATCGTTCTGGAGGGCGCGGAAGGCGCAGTGAAGATCGCGGGACTGGCCCGGTCCTATTCCACTCATCCCCCATCCTCGATAGACGGAGCAGAGGTGGTCGAAGTGCGGGATTTCAGTCAGCAGGAGATCTTCGACGAGGAGGGAGATCTAATCCCGAAGACGGGAATGATGATGATCGCTCTGGCAGATGGAAGGCGTCTGGCGATTCGCCCCTCCGGGACAGAACCCAAGATCAAGTTCTACCTTTTCGGTAGTGGGGATCCGGACCCTGTTGATCTGGCTTCCAGTAAATTAGAGGTAATGGAAGGGGTTGAGCGTCTCTGGCAGGCTCTGCAATCGGATGCCCGTCATCGGATGGCATCCCTCGATTCTCAGGTGGGTGAGACCGGCTAGGAATCCTGCGGGAAAACTTCATGCCCTGCGCCAGGTAGCGGCGTAGCCCCGGGTATCGAGATGAATGAAGGTTGGGTAGAGGCCGACCCCACCCCGAAAAAAACCCTCCTTCCGGAGTTGCAGGGCAGTTTCAAAGGCCTTCCTTGGCGAGCAGAAATAGACGAGGTCGAGTGCCTGGTTGCGGGTATGGTAGGATCCCCTGACTGCCCCGGGAACCTTGGCGTTGTATTTGGGACTGCGATACCCCGAAGTGATTCTACACAGTGGAGTGCGGAGGCGCTCACGGATTTCATCTGCTACCCGCAGCGCCTGAGAAAGCCTGTCCCAGAGCCCGACGGGGGGGAGGGTGTTCTCAACCCCTCCCATGATGCCCCGGTGAGGATTAATGATTTCCTCCGGTGAGAGATGACGGAGTTCCAGGGTGAGGAGAAATTCCCTAAAGGAGTCCTCAAATTCAAGAGGCCTTCCCGGAGGCTGTCTCTTATACACATCTGACGCTGCCGACGAATAGAGAGGTGTAGATCTCGGTGGTCGCCGTATCATTA
>CAXEFH010000124.1:0-9611 GCA_963989605.1 uncultured Roseibacillus sp.
GTTGGGTGAGAAGTAGCCTGATCGCGGTTTTCCTGTCAGCCGGGTTTCTAGCATCCGCGCAGCAGCAGGTGGGACAGCTGGGAGGCGAGCTGCGACTCAATGGAAAGGAAACCTGGAAGGCGTTCGACTCAGTGCGGGAGGTTCTGCAGGAAAGCAGTGCGGTTATCTACGAGGGTTGGAAGTCAATCGCCTATGGAGTCATAGTCAGCCCTGATGGGTATCTGCTCACGAAGGCAAGCGAGATAGAAGGGCTCAAGGATCTTAGTGTGAGAGTCGACAGGGCTCACTACAAGGATGTGAAAGTCATCTCCTCAACGGTAGAATGGGATGTTGCTCTGCTCAAGATAGAGGCGCAGGACCTGCCGGTCATCGAGTGGGCGGGCCTTGAGCCAGTCCATGGCACATGGATTGTGAGTAATGGCTCAACGACCCGTCGTGATCGAAGGCTTCGAGTAGGAATCATCAGCGCCAATGCCCGTAAGGTTGGAGGAGGCAGAGCTCCGGTAGTTCTCGGAGTGACTCTTGATACGAGTGGAAATGAGGAAGGGCTGCCAGTGAGGGAAGTGCAGGAAGACTCTGGGGCGAGTGAGGCTGGTCTGAAGAGTGGAGACGTTATTCTCGAAATGGAGGGCGAGGAAGTGAGGACTATGGATGATTTGCGGGAGGTGCTGGGAAGCAAAGAGCCGGGGGATAAGATTCAGATTCGGCTGAGGCGCGAGGATGAAGACCTTGAGTTGACGGTGGAGTTGAAAAGGAGGGAGAGTGTTTTCGAGGAGAAAAAGACGAGAAACGACGCCATGAGTGGGCGGGTTTCCAAAAGGAGAAGTGATTTCCCCCGGGTGCTCCAAACGGACCTGCCCCTTTCTGTTCGAAGTGTGGGTGGACCCCTCCTGAATCTGAAGGGGGAGTGCGTGGGAATGAATATTGCACGCGCCAACCGGTGCGAGACTTTTACGATTCCGGCCAAGGAGCTCCGTGAATTAATCGAAACTCTGATGGCATCAGATCAGCCGGAAGCAGACTCCGAATAGGGGACGAACCTGTTCCTTTGGTCAAGGAGTGAGGCACTGTCCTAGGAGTTAGACAGCGTGGGTGCTTGCCCCCTACGGCGATTCACGAATTTGCGAGAAGCTTCCGGGCCTTACGGACGGTGGTCTGACTGAGTTTGTTGTCTACCCGGCGGGAATTATCGACGAGTTGAACCAGTTCGGCGAGACTGGCTTCAGCGGCTGCCAGAGACTTCTTGGAACTCCCGTACTTCTTGTCACTGTAGTATTTGGTGAACGTCGTCCCTGCCCGGCTCAGACAGAGACGCCAGCCTTGGAAAGCGGTGGTCTCGTAGGTGAATCTGGTGAGGTTGCGTTTCGATGTCATGGAGCTGGCGGGCGGGACCATATGCCGTGATGTTCGAGACAATCCAATACAAAAGTGTGGATGATTACCCGAGTGGGACTTAAATTTGTTAGGGAGAGCATCGGCTGTAATTTAGGGTTGCATTGGAGAGTCAGATCACCTTTAGTCCCGGTCCGCGAGATTGAACAATCGCCGTAGGTCCTCTGGGCAGCAGCTGAAGTAGTTAGCAGCCCTCTCGCCAGAGGGAAACCCGGCAACCCAAAATAATAATGTCTGAAGCACCTCTTGCTGAGAACGAAAGTGTTGATGAGCCTATCCGGCTCGATCGGTTTGAAGTCCCAAACCGTCTGATTAAAAACGAAGATACAGCCACTGAATCCTATGCCCAGTTTGTGGCGGAGCCATTCGAGCGTGGCTTTGGACATACGGTAGGAAACTCCCTGCGCCGGGTGCTGCTTTCCTCTCTGGAAGGAGCGGCCATCACTTCCGTTCGGATCGCTGGAGTCCAGCATGAGTTCTCAACCCTTCCCGGCGTTGTGGAAGATGTTACCGACATCGTGCTGAACTTGAAAAAGGTCAAGTTTCGCCACCATGACAAGGAGCCTCGAGTGCTCTCTATCAAGGTTGAAAAAGCTGGAGTCGTGACAGCAGGAGACATCGACGATGACAATATTTACGAGGTGATCAACAAGGATCAGGTGATTTGTACGCTCGACCGGTCGGTTAAATTTGACTGTGAATTCGAGGTGCAGGTAGGTCGTGGTTTTCGCACGGGAGACGAGAATAAGAGGGAAGAAATGCCAATTGGCGTGATCGCCATCGATTCGATTTTTTCACCTGTGACACGTGTGAAATACTCAGTTGAGGATACCCGGGTCGGACAGATGACAGACTTCGACAAAATCATCTTTGATGTCTGGACAGATGGAAGGGTTGAGCCTCACGAAGCACTTTTGCATGCGTCGGCGATCCTGCGTCACCACTTGGATGTGTTTGTAAATTACGATGATGATGCGGTCGAATTTGAAGAAGCTCCGGCGGAGCAGAGTGAAGAAAATGCCGCGCTCAAGAAGTTGCTGAACATGAGCGTCAATGAAATTGAGCTCTCCGTGAGGGCAGCTAACTGTCTGAATAACGCTAACATCACCTCAGTGGGGCAACTCGCCATGAAGACGGAGGCAGAAATGCTCAAGTATCGCAACTTCGGCAAGAAGTCCCTCAACGAGATCAAGGACAAGCTTTCGGAGCTGGGTCTCAGCCTTGGGATGACATTCGACCCATCGCTTCTCAGTGGTCCGCTGCCATCCGTAGCGGCCCCGCGGTTGGGAGTTGAAGATGAGGCTCCTGTAGGGTTGGCGGATCTAATCGCCCAGAACATCGACGAATAATAACCAGACCTTTCAAGGCATGAGGCATCGTAAGAAAACCGGGAAGCTCCAGCGCAATGCTAGTCAGAGGAAGGCTCTTCTTTCAGGGTTGGCCTGTGCATTGATTCGGGAGCGGAAAATTAGAACGACGCTGGCAAGGGCGAAGGCTCTTCGGCCCATCGCGGAAAAGCTTGTCACGCTTGCAAAGCGGGGAGACGTGCACGCACGAAGGCAGGCGGTGGCGTATCTTCGTCATAAGGATATTGTTAAAAAACTGTTTGAGGAGATAGCTCCTGCAAGCGAAGACCGGCAGGGTGGCTACTGTCGTATTACCAAGCTGGGACCTCGGTTCTCAGACTCGGCACCCATGGCCCTGATCGAATGGGTTGATCTTGCAGTGGAGATCGGTGAACTCGACGACGAGGAGGAAGCCGAAGTAACTACGGCTGAGTCCTGATCGATTCCGAAGCGCCTTCTCTTTCGGGAAAGGCGCTTTTTACGAGGCAATTCAGGACTGGACTACCAGAGATCAGACTCCAAGCCTTCGTTTGGCTTGGCCCTGGGCTCATAGCAGCCCGCTCATTTGATGCTTATCCGTGTCCGGGTGCCGCGTGGTATAATTTCGTACAGTTCTGCAATATCTGCTCTCCTCATTCGGATGCACCCGTGAGAGGCGGCGCTACCAATCGTGTCCTCATGATTGGTGCCATGAATATAGATAAAACGTTGATAAGTATTCTCGTTTTGCTTCTCAAGTCCGTGGAGTCGTAGAATGCGTGTTAAGACAAGATCCTCTTCAACGGGAGAGCTTTGGGTGTTCCATTCTCCTTCAGGTTTGCGGCCCTTGAAGATAGTGTTCAGGGACGCCCCGTCGCCGTGCTTCTCGCAGACCTCGAAGATTCCAAGAGGTGTCCTGAAGCTTCCCTCCTGGTTGCCCGTGCCAAACTTGGATGTTGAGACCGCGTACGAGCAAATCAGCCGGTCGTGCTGCCAGACCTCCATCGTCTGGCTGGCTATGATCACCCTGAGTTCTGGCGTCACCATGATCACGCGCTGTCTCTACTCCACTGTTGGAGAGAGAGGGCGTTGCGGGATGGAGGAAGGGGCAGGGGAGCTTCGATCCGATGCCTTGGCCTCAAGGCCAAGCCTGCGCAGGAGGGCCTTGTCATTTTCGACAGCCGGGTTGGCAGCAGTGAGAAGTTTGTCACCGTAGAAAATTGAGTTAGCACCCGCAAAAAAGCACAGAGCCTGCGCCTCATCAGAGAGCCGGGTTCGTCCCGCGGACAGCCTTACCCGCGCCCCAGGGACCGAGATACGGGTTACGGCGATGAGCCGAGCGACATCGAAAGCGTCAACAGGTTTGTTGCCAGAGAGAGGAGTGCCCGGCATCGGCATGAGGGCATTGATCGGAATGCTCTCGGGTGGCGGATTGAACTCGGAAATGACTTCAAGCATTTTGAGGCGGTCCTCAACTTCTTCTCCGAGGCCCAGAATGCCGCCGCAGCAGACCGACATCCCCGCATCCTGGACATTTCTGATTGTGCTAAGACGATCCTGGAAGGTGTGAGTGCTCACGACATTCGGGTAGTGCTCGGGGGAGGTGTCAATATTATGGTTGTAGGCAGTCACCCCGGCTTCTCTCAGGGCCATTGCTTCCTCTGGCCCCAACTGCCCAAGAGTAACGCACACCTCCATCTCAAGTGCAGCAACCTCGCGGACAATCTCGAGGACACAATCGAAACGTCGTGTCCCGGCGCGTACTCCCCGCCAGGCGGCTCCCATGCAGAAGCGAGTGGAGCCGCTCGCCTTAGCCGCTTTGGCTCGATCAATCACCTGATCTTTTTCCATCAGCCGCTCAGCAGTGACCCCGGAGCTGTGGCGAGCTGATTGCGCGCAGTAGGAGCAGTCCTCGGAACAGCCTCCTGTTTTGATGGAGAGAAGGGTGCAGAGTTGAACGCTGGAGTCTGTCCAGTGCTCCTCATGTACCCTTCGCGCTTTCTGCAGCAGTTCAAAAAAGGACAGGTTATAGAGTTTTTCTAGTTCAGGGTAGCGCATGCGAGTCTGAATAGTTGTTCAGCGATTCCAAGATCCCGAGACTGTGGGCATTATGCCCTGCCCAATCCCGCTGTAGTCTGTTTTGCCGATAGCGCCAATCAGAGAATTGCCTAATTGAGCACGCCATGAGCGACTCATGCTTTCTCCTGTATGGCATCCATAGCTCTGGCACCTGGCTTCACGGTGAAATACGGACCTCTTTATTTTTGAGAGGTCCTTCTGGTGAATCCATGCTTTGGAGATAGCCATAATGTCGCTTCCGTAGTCGAGCATGAAGGCAAAGCGATTCGAGTGTCCGAAGAAATCGAAGGTCCGGATGGAACCGGAAGATCGACTGTTGATCGCCTCGATGGCCTGCGCCCCGGTTTCAACCCAGATTAACTCGCACCCTCTTTTTTCTGCTTGGGCTTCAATCCAGCGTAAATATGGTTTATTGTCTTCATTCGCACGGTTCAGGTAGCCCGGTCGATAGACGATCCAGACCAAGTTGGCCTCTGGTCCGTGATCGATACGAATCTGGGACATGCGCAGCGTAGAGGCTCGAATGAAGTTGGCCCACCAGCGATCATGCTGCTCACTTTCTTTTCTCAGATCTTCCCACTGTCGAAGCGCGGGAGCACCGCAGAGGATAACATGGTCGTCAGCGCCCGCCACTGAGAGGGTCGCCCGCAGGAGACAAGAAAGAATGAGAGCTAATCTCACAGGGAAAGGATGGGTCAGAGGGACTTGCGGAGCAAGGAGGGAGTAGCAACAGTTCTCAACAATATGCCCGTCCTCTGGCAACGAGTGGTTCATGCAGTCGCCGATTGACGAACAAGGTGTCTCCGGCAACTGTGATGTGTGTGAGAGTGGTTCTGGTAAGTTTCGCGGAGGCTGAGCAGGAGATTCGGGCTGTACGCGATAAGGTGTTCGGAGAAGAGCAGGAAGTGCCGGCTAGCATCAACTGGGATGGGTGTGATGCGGATTGCCGCCATGTGGTCGTCTGGAATCGACCTGATGTGGTGATTGCTACTGGGCGAATCGCTCCTGATGGAAAAATTGGGCGACTCTCCGTTTTAAGAAGGTTCCGCAGGGAGGGGGTCGGAAGAAAGATGCTGAATAAACTTATTCTTGCGGCAGGAGAGTTGCACTTGTCTGAGGTGTTCCTGCACGCCCAGAAAGGAGCGGTCGGATTTTATGAGCGAGAAGGATTCGAAAGCATTGGGCCGGTATTTCTTGAGGCTGGTATCGAGCACGTCCGGATGTCGAGAAACCTTTAGAGAGGCATGAACCAGGCGGAACTAGGTCCGCTTGGCGAGGGTTTCGCGGATTACGCTGAGCGCCTCTTCGAGGTAGGATCGGCTGCAGCCAAAATTAAGTCTGGCATGTCCCTGTTCGCCGAAGTGGCGCCCGTCAGAGAGAAACAGCCGTGCTTCCTTCTCGAAGTATGGAGCGGGATCGGAGATGCCGGCGGGCTGGAAGTTCATCCAGGCAAGATAGGTGGCCTCGATGTCAGGAATTTCGATGGAACCCATCTCCTCGCGGCAAAAACTGGTGATCAGGTTACGGTTGTCCCGTAGGTAGGAAATAAGTTTGAGGCGCCAAGATTCCCCGTGCCGGTAGGCGGCCTCAGCCGCGTAGTAGCCGAGGCAGGTAATTTCGGCAAGGGTGTGCCCCCTCACTCCTGTGAAGCGCTTACGAAGCCCGGGATCCGGAATGACAGCGTAGGCATAGCCCATTCCTGCGATATTGTAGGTTTTGCTTGGAGAGAGAAGGGTAATAGTTCGCTCCGCATGAGGGTTCGGCAGACGCAAGGCCGTGAAATGTGGAGTTTCTTGCTCTTCGAGTATGAGATCGCAGTGAATCTCGTCCGAAATTAGAATAAGGTCGTGCTGGTCGCAAAATGCCGCAAGTTGAAGGATTTCTTGCTCTGAAAATACCCGGCCGAGGGGGTTCTGAGGATTACTTAGTAGAAACAGTTTCGTCTCCGGAGTCACGGCCCTCTCCAAACCATCCCAGTCAAATGACCATTTGCCGTCGAGGAACACGTAAGGGACCGTAGCAAGACGGAGACCGGCGTCCCGGTGAACATGGAGAAAAGGCGGGTAGATGGGAGTGCAGGTGAGCACGGAATCGTTTTCTTCGCCAAATGCTCTGCAGGCGAGAGACAACGCAGGAACCAGTCCACCAAGATGAATCAGGTCTTCAGGTGAACTCGATACTCCATGTCGTTCCCGCAGGTAATCGAGGATCGATTCAACGAGCCCGTCATGTGGGACAGCGTAACCGAAGACCCCATGCTCCACGCGTCGATGGAGAGCGTCAATAACCTCGGGAGGTGAAACAAAATCCATATCCGCGACCCAGTAGGGCCGAAGCTCAGGGCGTTGGTCCCACTTTAGCGAGCCAGTCCCTTTTCGTGGGGGCATGACATCAAAAACAGACATTTCCTGATCGAAAGGGCAGCAGGACAGGAAGTCAAATCATGTCCCTCGTCACCGAGAATTTCGCCCCGCACCGTGGGCACTGGATACTGATGGTGTCCTTGCCGCTGAAGAGTTCCTCGGGCTTATCTCGCCAGCCTCCCAGAATGGGTAGAATTCGGTCTAGATTGCATCCGCAGTTCCAGCGGAACCTTCTGGTTTCAAGAACCTTTGTTTCCTCATGTTCCTGAATTCCTGCGATATCCTCCGTATCAACAGAATGAAACCAATCGGAGTCAAAGTCTGGCTGGGCGGCGAGGAGGACATAGTTCTCGTCGGGCAATCGAAATATTCTTCCAGGTCGCTGTTCGGAACGCTCGTAAAGTTTCTCCACCCACTCGAGGGGATCAGTGGTATCCACCTCAAGACTGCTCATTCGGGGCTCCTTGTCTGCGACGGTCGTCTGGGAGTAAAAGAGGTTATGGGGAGGTTCCCGGACATCTTCAGTGAAGCACCTCCCGGTGATTTGCTCGTTGATGGATGAGCCCGTCACAAAAAGATTTACCCGGGGAGCGCGAATATTTGCCGTCCAGGCAATGGTTTCCGCCCATGGCCTTGCGACAAGGTGAAGTACTAGCAGCGCCATCGCGTCCTTCAATTTGCTGTCAAGTTCCTCTGGATATCGGAGGTCATGCTGCATCAGGTGAAGATAGTAATCCGTGTAAATCGTGGTGAAGGAGCCCCTTATCATGAGTGCGTTCCGATGTCGTACGAACACCGAGTCCACTTTTATGAATTCCTCAGTGATCTCCTTTTTCATGAGGGTTGAGTAGGGTCTTGGAACGGCAGCTCAGGATCGGCGTTTTCAATTCTCTCCCGCGCAATCTCAAGATACTGTTCATCGATTTCAAAGCCAATGCAGGTTTTGATATTGAGATTCATGGCGGCTACTGCCGAAGATCCAATGCCAAGAAATGGATCCAGAAGGATGGTGTTTTCTCCCTGACCGTGAAGTGTGATGCATTGCTCGACGAGGAAGGGGGGATAGGAGGCAGGATGGGGACGCTGGTCCTTGCGTGAGCGAATTGTTTCGTAGGGGATAAACCAAGTGTTTCCGCGACATCTTCGGTCCTGGCCACCGGTATGCTTCCAGCGTCCGATATTAGATTTGTCTGCGTATGGCACGCCGGCTGAGCGTCGATCCAGCGGAACAGAGCCATCCTTTGTCAGGTGGAAGACAAACTCGTGACAGTCATTAACAAACCGCTGTGAATTGATGGGTTTGAAATGGCCGGCACTAATCGTTTTCCTGTCACGCGTTTCCAGAGAGATTGATTTGATCCAGTGGAAGGTGTTTTGGAGCCTGAACAGATCCGGAGAGGTCAATGCAAGGAGGAGCTGGTGTGGGAGGAGAGGATTGCTGGGGGAGCCGCCGAGATTCAGAAAAAATGAGCCGTTGGGCCGGAGGACTCTCAGGACTTCACGGGACCAGCTGGCGCACCATTCCAGAAAGGCCGCCCGAGGTGAGTCGTCTGCAAAGCTGCGGTAATTCAGGCCAAGGTTGTAGGGGGGCGAAGTGACAACAAGATCTACACTTTCATCTTGCAGCTCCCGCATTCCTGCCAGGCAGTCACCATGATGAAGTTGGAACGACGTTGCGATTGTTCTGAAGGGTCGTAGCTTTGGGAAACCTGCGGGTGGAAATGCGAGACGGCAAGTCAGCGTTTCTGCGAGGATGGAACCACAATATCAGAATTTTTTACGCCGCCCGCAAATTGCTGGGGAATTTTAGGTTGACCAGTCAAACTTACGTTTTAAGCATATGCTTGAATCGATGAAGGTCCTTCCTGAAGTAGTTCGCAGCACACGCGACCGAATCCTGCTGGCGGCGGAAGCCCTTTTTGCGGAACGGGGCTTTGAGGTAGTCTCGCTCAGGGACATAACCGGGGCCGCGGCAGCGAATGTGGCTGCTGTCAATTATCACTTCGGGTCAAAGGAGAAGCTGATTGATGCGGTTGTGACAAGGCATCTTATCCCGGTTAACGAGGAGAGGCTAGTTCGTCTGAACGAGCTCGAAAGTGGTCATTCGGGTAAGCCGCTACCCGTGGAGGATATTCTCAAGGCGTTCTTGTCGCCTGTTCTGCATCACATCGCCAGCGGAGAAATGTCGGAGGACCTGTTTCAGAAATTCATGGGTCGGCTGATCGGAGAGCGGGGGTATTCGCTTCCCGAGGAGGCACGTCCCCTTTTCGGCGTGATGGCGAGACGATTCGCGGCCGCTTTTCAGAGGGCTGTTCCACACCTCAGTGAGGAGGCAGCTCTGTGGAGGATGCATTTTTCATTCGGCGTGATGGCTCATACCCTTACGAATGGAGATACTCTCCTCCCTGTCTCTTATACACATCTCCGAGCCCACGAGACAGGCAGAAATCTC
>CAXEFH010000125.1:0-9449 GCA_963989605.1 uncultured Roseibacillus sp.
CACAAGACGCCATACGAGATTTCTGCCTGTCTCGTGGGCTCGGAGATGTGTATAAGAGACAGTTCTTGGGGTTTTCTTTCTGTTGTCACGGCAACCGGTCGAGCTGATCTCTTATGCCTATCCGGTGGCTGCTCCCGTGCTTCTGTATTTTCTGGTCAGTTACCAGAGTAAGGGGAGAGGGATCTTTTGGTTCAAAAACATAGTTGCGGGATTGGCTTTTGCCTTCGGAACCACTGCGGGCGTTCACTTCCACCGCGGTAGTGCCTTCGGGTTCCCGGAGCTGGCCATCTCGCCAGAGGTGGTGGTGTTTGGGGCGCTCTGCATGATTAACATGATCGCGATTGATCACTGGGAATCGACCAGCATGGGTGAGAGCGATGCTGAGGAGAAAGAGCGCAGGGAATTTGAAAAAGGAATTCTCCTGATCCTGCTGCTTCTCGTGGTTAGCGTTTGTTACCTGCTGGCGCTCCGGGCAGAGGATTACACGTTGCCGACCCACAAGGCGTTCTATCTTTCAGCCATGGTTGGAGCAGGAGGGCTTGCATTCCTGACCTTGTTTCGTGCTCTTTTTTCTGCATCCTCTCTCAGGATTCTTGCAGACCTTGCACTTCTCCTGCCAGCGCCATTCTTCTATCTGTTTGCGCGGTAGTTGTTACATTTCCGGTATCGAAAGCTGCAACCGCGTCTGGTGTGACAGTGCTGGCCATGAGGAAATCGCGGGCGGAGTTGCTTTCGAGCTTGGAGGGTCCTAGCTTGGCGAATAGGAACCCGTTACCCTCGTTTACAGAAGTGAGCAAAAAACATAGTAAACCTCATCCGGCAGTTCTCATTGTGGGTGCTCCGGGCTCTGGAAAAGGAACCCAAGGGAAGGTGCTAGGTGCCTTACCGCGCTTTTTCCATTGTGCCTGCGGAGATATATTCCGCTCGTTGGACACCAGGACGTCGCTCGGACAGAAATTTGTAGAGCATTCAAGTAAGGGAGAGCTCGTTCCAGATGAGCTCACCATCGACCTATGGAAGGTCCAGATCGATAACTGGATTGAGACCTACCACTACAAGCCGGATATCGATATTCTTGTGCTCGATGGGATTCCGAGAAACGTGCAGCAGGCTGAAATCCTTGACCGATATATCGAAATCTACCGGGTAATTCACCTGACCTGCCCGGACCGGGAAGAGTTAGCGCGCAGGATGCGAAAGCGTGCATTGAAGGACAATCGCTTCGATGATGCCAGCGACGAAGTAATCAATCATCGGATCGAAACGTATGTCGACGAGACCCGGCCGCTCATCGATTATTATGAGGGGAAGGTGAGCGACGTTGATGCGACCCGGCAACCGGTTGAAGTCCTCGGCATGATTATTGCCGAAATCGTGAAGCTGGACGCCTATATGGAAAGGGCCAAGATAGTGGTCTAAACCGGACAGAGAGCCAGCCTGCCATTCGGTTGCTTTCAAGGTCCGTGGGGTTTCGCACGAAACCAGATTGATACGATGCGTATTCTCTTCATGGGGACAGGTGAGATCGCCCTTCCCGTTTTCCGTAGACTCGCCAAGCGGAAAGAAATGGTGGGATTGGTAACTCAACCAGACAGGCCCTTCGGCCGAAGCTCAAAGCCCCGGCCTCCAATAATCAAACAGGAGGCGAAGAAACTCTCCATTCCGATTCTGCAACCTGAAGATGTGCGGCGTGCGGAAGAGATCGCTGCTATCAGAGATCTCAAGCCGGAACTTATCGTGGTGATGGCGTATGGGCAGATCCTTCCAGCAGGCCTTCTGCGGATACCCCGCCTGGGCTGTATAAACATACATGCATCCCTCCTCCCCAGACATCGGGGGGCTTCTTGTATCCAAGCCGCCATTTCTGCTGGGGATCTGGAAAGCGGGATCAGCATCATAAAGATGGTTGAACGTCTGGATGCAGGGGATGTTCTCATCGAGAGGTCGGTTCCGCTGCATGCTAATGAAACAGGTGGATCTCTTCATGACCGACTGTCGGAAATCGCGCCGGATCTTCTGATGGAATACCTTGAAACAATTGAGACAGATGAGGTGGAAGGTATTCCTCAGGATCACGCTCTTGCAACCTACGCTCCGCAGCTGCAGCGTCTGGATGGACAGGTAGATTGGGGAGCTTCCGCTGGGATTCTCGAGCGCCGTATTCGAGCCTTTGAACCGTGGCCTGGCTCATACACCAATTTCACGGATGACAAAGGCCGTAACCGGCGATTGAAGGTTTTTCCCGGAGTGGGGCTGATCAAGGAGCTTGAGGCTGCCCGGCCGGGGGAGATCGTGAGGGTAGAACCGGAGGGGATCAGTGTCGCATGTGGTCGAGGCGGGCTCATGTTGAATAACCTTCAGATTGAAGGAGGAAAGCGTTTGCCAGCGGCTGAATTGATCAGGGGTAACAGTATCGTTGTGGGAAGATGCTTCTTTTCGCTGGCGAGTGAGGCGTGAAGGTCACAGACTTGAGTCATGGGATTAAGATGCCTTGCTGTAGTCCTGCTGCTCAGCATGCCTGCGATGGCGGTAACGCTTGAAGTCGTTGAACTTTATCAGCCTCTGTCCCTCCACAACACTGATGGTCTCGGCGAGACCCTCGGAGCGGAAGAACCGATACAGGCCGGGGTATTCGCGCGGCCCTACGTAGTCAGCGGAGCGATACCTGAGGATCTCGTGAAAGCGGTCTCCACGCCCCATCAGATTCAAACGAATAGCGAGGGATATAAGGTTGCGGACGCAAATCTTCTGAATCTCTGCAGGGTAGGTCTTCGTTCGGAGATCAAGGTTGGTCGCCTTCTAGTGCGATTCGACGTAAGTAAGTTTAAGCTCCCGGAGGATTTGGATCTCACTGCGAGACAGGTTCTCCAGCTCTCTGTCATAGCGGTTGAGCGAACCCTCCGATCCTACTTCAGAGACCTACAGGATGAGGTCCTGAGTGTTTCCATTGGTATCACAGGGACGCGTGAGGGTAATGCGGCGCTTAAGGATCTGGCGAAGCGCTTCAGGCTTGGCGGCACAGACGAGGTGCAGAAAAAAAAGGGTGGCAGGTGACGCCTCTGTTGCGATGGTGCTGTAATTCTCTGCTACAAAGGAGGAGTAAGTCCTTCCTTTTCGCTTTCCACCGATGAGGACTGTTGCTTCACTGATCCAACCGATCAGGTGTCTATGGGTGAAAAGGAACGCTCCTTCAAGAGAGCCATACTGAAATTGAGTGGAGAGGCTTTGAGAGAGCCCGGCAGCAGGGACAACATATCTCCTGAGATCGTGGGTCGAATCGCGAGTGAGATTTCTGGAGCGCTTGAATCGGACGTTGAGCTGGGAATCGTTGTCGGAGGGGGGAATTTCTGGCGAGGCGCCGCCGCGAGCGCACGGGGAATGGACCGCGCGACCGCTGATTATGTTGGAATGCTGGCCACGGTCATGAATGCGCTGGCACTGCAGGCGGCTCTCGAAGAGCAGGGGGTCACCTGTGTCGTGCAGTCTGCGATCGAGATGAAAAATGTTGCCGAGCCATTCCTCATGCGGAAGGCAGGCCGTCATCTTGACCAGAAACGTGTGGTGGTCTTTGCTGCCGGAACAGGCAGCCCCTTTTTTTCCACAGATACGACTGCGGCTCTCAGGGCCAGTGAAATGAGTGCAGACGTTATCCTGAAGGCGACGATGGTGGACGGAGTCTACACCGCCGACCCCAAGAAGGACGCGAAGGCGCAGCGCTATGAGAGGGTGACCTTCCACGAGTGTATCAGTAAGCGCTTGCAGGTAATGGACTCGACCGCTTTTAGTCTCTGCATGGATAACAATCTGCCCATTATCGTCTTCGACCTTGGAGAGTCTGGTAATATAGAGCGGGCGCTGCGCGGTGAAGAGCTTGGCACGGTTATTTGTGCCGAGTAGATTCAGAACTGAAACAGAAAATAAGAACAATGGACCCGAACTCGAGCAAAACGGAAGTGGATACCTCAATGGCCAAGGCGGTGGAACACATGTTGCAGGAATTTGTTGGAGTAAGAACCGGCAAGGCTTCGCCGAGTCTCGTGGAGAACCTTGAGGTTCATGTCGAGGCATACGCCAGCAACATGAGACTCAAGGAGCTCGCAGTGATCACAACTCCCGAAGCGAGAACAATCATGGTCCAGCCGTTTGACCCGAGCGTGACAGGGGATATCGAGAGAGCGATCCGTGAAAACGGCAAACTCGGACTCAATCCGGTGAGTGACGGAAAGGTCATTCGGCTTCCTATCCCGGAGTTAACCGAGGAGCGCCGAGTCGAGTTCGTCAAGGTCATCCGCAATATGGCGGAGGAATCGCGGATCAGAGTAAGAGCCAGCCGGAAGGAGGGAATGGATGCGGCCAAATCGATGAAGGCAGACAATGTCCTGACTGAGGACCAAGCCCGCGACTTTGAGTCAGAGGTGCAGGATTTGACTGACCGCTATATCAAGGAAATCGACGCCAAGCTTGCGGATAAGGAGCAAGAGTTGATGACCGTATAGAAGAGCGCGGTCATAACACCGTTTCGTCCCGTTCCTCTGAAGTGGTGCCCTCCTCGAGCGCCGCGAGAGCTGCGGAGCGGCGAGCGCGGCTCCACCCGCGATATGACAGGCCCAGGTAGATGGCAGAAAGAGTCATCACGAGGGAGGCGTGGCGATGGTCAATCCTGAGCCATTCGAAGCTGCCCCGAAGTAGTTCTCCCAGAACGGTGGACGCATTCGTTAGAAACGCCAGAAATGTGAGAAACGATGCGGCCGCCATACCGTGTCGAGGCTCTCGCAAAGCGTAGAAGGATGCGATAAGGATGGATCCACCAAAGAACAGCCCGGGACTGGCATTGGCCTGAATCTCGTCAGGGGAAGAGCTTCCAATCATTCCCACTGCGCCAAGGGTCAGCAGTGCGACCGCGAGAAGGAACGTGAAGGAGTGCATGGATTTGCAGGCTTCAGCTCTGAGAAGTTTCAGGCTGCTATTAAGATTGAATTCGCATCTCGCAGGGCTCAGGTCAATTCATCATGACCGGCCTGAGGAGATCCGCATGGATCCACGGCATTACCGGTTGCTCTCGGTAAATCAGGGCGTAGTCTTCGACCATGATCGACATGTTGGTGCGCCTCTATGATCTGCCCGACTCCTCGGGGGTCTATGAGGCGGTGGAGTCTGCAGGGGTGGTTCTCCGGAGGCCCATGGCCTATGAGCGGCACATCGTAGCAAAGTGGGTCGACACCCATTTCTCTCCAAAGTGGGTCAGTGAAGCGAAGGTGGCCTTCGGAAGGACACCGGCAAGTGCATTCATTGCGACCCGCAATCGGGATATTCTTGGGTTTTGCTGCTACGAGACGACGGCCAAGGGGTATTTTGGACCAACCGGGATCATGGAGCGAGAGCGAGGTTCCGGGCTGGGTAAGGCGCTTCTCTTCAAGGCACTCGAGGCAATGCGGGATGAAGGTTACGCCTATGCGGTCATCGGGGGTGGTGGGCCGAGGGAATTTTATGAGAAAGCCTGTGGGGCATTTGAGATTCCGGGAAGCGATCCGGGAGTCTTTTAAGATCTACTGCCTGACCCATCGTAAGGCAAACTCACCACTACCGCCGCAGAAGCGAAACGGGTTAACGATGGAAGTTAAGCAGAACCAAGACCCGGAATATGTCAGGGGTGCTTTTGCACGCATCGCCAGGAGATACTCCCTCGCCCACCATATTCTGAGTATGGGGACGGATATCCTCTGGCGGCGCAAGGTTGGGCGGATTATCGCGGGGCAGGCTCCCACTCGTATTCTTGATGTCGCGACCGGCACCGGGGATCTAGCGCTGGAACTTCAACGAGCGTGTCCCGAAGCCAAGGTGACGGGGGTTGATTTCTGTGAGGAAATGCTGACGCTGGCACGAGACCGGGGCTTGAGGGAAAGTCTGGTTGCGGATGGGCTGCAGCTCCCTTTTGAGGATGACAGTTTTGATGCTGTAACGGTCGCGTTCGGATTACGCAATATGAAGGATTGGGAAGGAGGGCTTCGGGAAATGGCTAGGGTCGTGCGGCCTTCGGGCATTGTTCTGGTCCTTGATTTCTCCCTTCCGGACGGGTTCCTGCGGCGTCCCTACGCGTTTTATCTTAACAGGATTCTTCCGATAGTTGCCGGTGCTCTCACCGGGCAGCGGGATGCATATGAATACCTGGCGGGCTCGATTGAGCGGTTTCCCAGTGGTAGCAGGATGCTCGATTTATTTGGAAGGGCTGGGCTTTGTCAGCACAGCTGGAAGCCCCTCACGCAAGGGATTGCCTCGATTTACACTGGAAAAGGCATCGTGAAGCAGTCTTAGCACTTAACATCATTCCCATGGAGATTCAGACTCAGCCCATGTCGATCCATCGTTTCGCTAATCAATTTGTGTGCGATCTGACCGCCTACGAGCCAGGTAAGCCGGTGGAGGAGACGGCGCGCGAACTTGGCCTGCGGCCCGAGGAGGTTGTTAAACTCGCCAGCAACGAAAACCCTCTGGGACCATCACCCAAGGCAAAAAAGGCGATGTATTCCGCCATTGATCAGGGTCAACTTTATCCTGACGGGGGAGGATGGGAACTCAGGCGGGCTATTGCCAAAAAGCATGGGGTTGAAATGAGAAATGTGATTCTGGGGAATGGATCGAATGAAATTATCGAGCTGCTCTGCCACTGCTTCCTGAACAAGAATACATCCCTTGTCGCCGCAGAGCATGCCTTCGTTGTCTACAAGCTGATGGCAAAGTTGTTTGGTGCTCACTACATGGAGGTTCCAGACCCGGGCTTTGTTCATGATCTTGATGCCATGGCGGAGGCCATTACGGAAGAGACTCGTCTGGTGTTTGTAGCAAACCCCAATAATCCCACCGGCACGATGGTCGATGGTAATGCAATCGATCGCTTTGTCAGCCGGATCCCGGATCACGTGATCGCGGTGTTTGACGAGGCGTATCACGAGTTTCTCAAGGATCCACCAGACACGATAGAACATATAAGGCAGGGAAGAAACGTCTGCGTGATGCGAACATTTTCAAAGGCTCAGGGCCTCGCAGCCTTGCGAATCGGCTATGGTATCGCCTCGGTCGAGATTGCCGATCTTCTCAACCGGGCCCGGCAACCATTCAACGCCAACGCGATTGCGCAGGCGGGAGCTCTCGCCGCCCTCGAGGATTCCGAACATGTTGCGAGGACAGTAGAGAATAATGATGAAGGGCGTGCCTTCCTGGAAGAAGGGTTTCGGCAGAGAGGACTGCACTTCATCGAGAGTAAAGCGAACTTCGTTCTGGTGGAGGTTGGTGATGGAGATGCCGTGTTTGCTGAGATGCTGGCGCGAGGGGTTATCGTGCGAGCGATGAGGGGTTACAAACTCCCCGGGTGGGTGAGGATTTCAGTGGGCACGAGGGCTGAAAACGAGCGCTGTCTTGAGGTGCTGGATCAGGTGCTCAAGGCCTGAGGACCAGGGCTTCGCTGGTTGACAGGAGCCGGACTGAGACCTAATATTTAAAGAGTTCTTAATATTCAGATGTCACGTATCACTGCTCCGGCTACCCGGAGGTTTCACTGCGACTCCTGCCGCGGTGAAATTGAGATTCCGTTTGACCTGCCTCCCACGACTGCCCCCTGTCCCCACTGTGGAAGTGATGTTACGTCGCCGCCTCCGCCGGAAGTGTTTTCGGAATCCCTGATGCGGGAGCGGTCCGTAGAGCGGCCTGCGCCTGCCGTGAAGAATTCTGATTCTAACGTGAGTCTCTCTCCCGAAGACCCTCCGGGGGTGTCGACCGAGGTTCATGTGGCGCCCGAGCATGCGGTGATCGAGGGCCTTGGTGGAGAGGTTCCCGTTCCCACGTGGCGAGGTCGTCCAGTCCTTGTGTTTCTCGGTGCTCTTGTGATGGTTACGGGAGCATTAGCCGCACTAGTGTTCCTGAACGGCACGGGAAGATCAGGACAAGGGTTGCTGCCGGGTAGCGAAGAGGCGACTCCTGACCCAGCCTCCACGGAGGCACCGGCTCCTCCTGCGGACCACCCGCTGCTCATCCGGGAAGAGTTTCTTGAAGAGGGTTGGAAGAGCAAGGCCGCTGAGTCTCTGAAGAGTTTCCTTGCTGCGAGCAGCGCGAGGGAGAAGTCGCAGTATGTGATTCGAGGACCGGATCTGCTTGATGAAATGGAGCGCTTCTATGCTGCCGTCGAGAGGATCGATGAATCAGATACGCCAGCTGAGGGCTTCAGCTACCAGCAACTCGA
Organism: uncultured Roseibacillus sp.; assembly: GCA_963989605.1. GTDB lineage: Bacteria > Verrucomicrobiota > Verrucomicrobiia > Verrucomicrobiales > Akkermansiaceae > Roseibacillus_B. The sequence goes on from CAXEFH010000125.1 coordinate 8,234, forward strand.
TATTGCTGACCGCCGAAGAGGACTTTTTTTAATGCGTTTTGAGAGGCCGTCAGAGATCAAGATGTCGGAATTTTTCCGACCAGTGGGATCTCTGGAGCAGCAACACGGACTGGAGGAACCGGATCTGCTTCTGTCCTCCGTTGCATCCAAGGACCGTTTCTCCACCGAGCCGGTTCGCGTCATGAGCTTTTTCAGGGAGAAGGATGGAGAGTTTCTGCTCGACTGGAATGTCTACACCCAGACCAAGTATCGTCTTTTCAAGCATTTCATCAATGTTCCTCGTCCTGGTCGATCCGAAGTCTTCCGCCTCATGGTCAGGGAGGCTCTCCCGTTGGGTTCCTCACGAGAATCCCTGGAGGGACGACGCTACTTCCGGTTCAGTGACCCTGCATTCGGGCACGATCGGATCACGGTTACCGTTGCTGATGATGAGCCTAACGGTAAAATTCTATCGGATCTTGCCTGGATCAACATCCCTGGGAAGCGTGATCAGAACAGATACGCCACGGTGCGCCTGCGATGGACTGATGAGGAGGAAAGCGCAATCATGCTGGAGGAGATTGTATGCTGGGAGTTTCTCGGGCTCGGCGGTGAGATTGGGAATACCTCTCCGGCAAAAGCCCTGACTGCCGACCCTGTGGGTGACTTGGGTGACGAGGTCGTCAAGGGCGCACGCCGGCCAATATTATACCGTGGGGCCGGGGAGAGCCTGCCTGCCGGGCCGTATAGTGGTCAGGAGCAGCCAGACCTGCTCAAGCCAAAGATCGAGCGGGATTCCCCGAAGGCGCCGTGAGCGATACCATAGCGGCCATTGCTACCCCATTTGGACCGGGAGCGATTGCCCTCATTCGAGTTACAGGAGAGGAGGCCCTAGGAGTTAGTAGCGGGGCCCTTGGAAAAGATTGCGATCGACTGGAGCCGAGAACGGTGCACCGAGCTGAGATTCGCGCAGGGGGAGGGGATGTCATTGATGATGTCCTGCTCACGATCTTTCGAAATCCCCGCAGCTACACGGGAGAGGATCTCGTAGAGATCAGTTGCCATGGAGGTCTTCTGGTTGTGCAGCGTGTTCTTGAGCGTCTCCTGCAGTGCGGGGCGAGAAGTGCGATGGAAGGTGAATTCACCCAGCGCGCTTTCCTGAATGGTAAGATGGCTGTCTCTTATACACATCTCCGAGCCCACGAGACAGGCAGAAATCTCGTATGCCGTCTTCTGC
>CAXEFH010000126.1:0-9436 GCA_963989605.1 uncultured Roseibacillus sp.
GTATTGCGGCGGGGATATCTCTGTAGATCCGAGCTCTTTAAGAGTCCTCAATTCCGGATCTATGGCGAGATTCTTCGACAGGGGATACCGACGGCATTCAATATGATGTCGATAGCTCTAGGTTTTTTTGTGTCAACCTACTACCTCAATAGTTACGGCCAAGTAGCAGTAGCCGCTTTTGGGGTAGGGACCCGAATTGAGCAAATGGCTCTGCTTCCGGCCCTCGCCCTGAGCTCGGCGATTGTATCTATCGTGGGTCAGAACAATGGCGCGGGCCGGCTGGACAGGGTCCAGGAGTGCGTGTCCCTCTGTATAAAGTATGGACTCTATCTGATTGCAGGGGCCTCCCTGGCGTTGCTGCTTTTCGCGACACCACTGGTGCGCTTATTTACCAGTGATCCAGAGGTAGTGGAAGTGGGGACCACCTACATCCAGATCATGGTCTTCATTCAGTGGGCTTATGTGATGACATTCCTCCACACCGGATACCTGCAGGCAGTCAAACGACCGATGTATGGTTTTGTAGAATCCGTCATTCGGAAAATCATTCTTCCAATCGTCGTCTTTAACTCCCTTGTGACTGTTGTGGGCGTTACAGTCGTCGAATTCTTTTACGCCATGGTTGCGATCAATGTTCTCATGACGGTAGCCACCATCATGTATGCGCAATATATTTTGAGAAGGAGTCTGCGAAATACCGTGGATTAAGAATCCTCATGGCGTTGCCGGGCAAAGGAGCGGCCCGTATTCGTGGACTATAAATGCGTCGAAACCCTCCTTTACCTTTTTCAGCGTGATCCGCCACCCTCTGCGGCGCCAGCCCCGGGGGTATCAAAGATCGCCTTATGGGTGGCGCGTGGAAGCACCCTTTCGCCCAGCTGGGCCCGATGACTGATCAGCCGCACTCCGGATATCATGGCAGCTTCCTCAGCATCACCAGACCCTGAGATGCTGATTTTGTAAGATCCTTTTCGCTCTCTTTTGGTGATGCCAAACTCAGTTACTGGAATGGAATCCCAGAAGATGGTCGGCTGCTCCGTAGCCTTCGGCGAGTGAACGCGATTCACCCGGCGGCCATTGACGTCAACGCTCATGGAGTGAACAGGACCTGGTGGGATCACCCACTGAAAGGCCAGATGGTGTCCCGGCTCCGGTTCAATCTCAATCGTGATTTCAACGGGTCTCGGCCGCTTTGTTCGGTAGACGTGCAATCCATGAAAACGGGTCACCTCTTTGTCCTTGCCGGAGAAATGAATCCAGGCATGAGGATAAGAGGTTCCGTCACTTAGACCAAGATCACGAAAGACCTGGTTCATCGCTTGGAACCAAACGGCGTAGCCGGCTGTATTAGGATGGACGCGGTCCGGAAGAAGCTTCGGGAGAGACGCTCCATCCGGGCCGGCGAAGAGCCGGTAAGTCTGAAGCACTATGACCCTTGGATCCTTCCGCCAGGCCGCAGCGTAGAGGCTGTTGATCTTCTGGATCTCGGCAACAGGACGATAATCATCTGGAGCACATGGGAAGGTCTCACAAACGATGATCTTCATGGTTTCGCTTTGCTCCTTCAGCCGTTCAACCATGAGTTTCACGTTGCTGAAGACGGTTTCTCCGCTGGCCTTTTCGGCAAGATCATTAGCGCCTATCATGATCACCACTGCTTTTGGGTCCAGGGCGATGACATCTTCTGGCAGGCGCAGAAGAAGCCCCCGGCTCGTGTCGCCGCTAATACCCCGGTTCACAACCTTGAGGTCGCCAAAGAACCCCATGAAATCGTCTTTCCACCCCTGAGTGATAGAATCGCCGAGAAAGACGATGGAGCCTTTATACTCCTCGGTCTTGCTCAACCATGAGCTGCGGCGTCCTCGCCAGACACCACGAAACCAATCACTGCGCCGCAGAGGACCCAGACCCGGCACCCCTTCATTAGTATCGGGAATGCTGAGCGGATCATTCTCCTGGGCCGCGACTAAAGGGTAAAGGATCAGGGCAACGAGCAGGAAGACTACAGCATTTGAACCGAAGGGCCTCACGAAATCGAATAGTGATAAACCCGGTCCTTCCGGGTCAAGCCTGACAAGGAGGGGAATGGTGGCAAAACTTTGAAATCTTTGTTGGTGTCCTTGTTTTTAACGCGTTCCTTGCCAAGGATATCGACATGGTGGGTTTCTGCGCGAGAACAGATCTCCCCGTTGCTTCCATGCGCACGTCCCCGATCACAGCTTGAATGAACCTGTTCCCACGGCTCCGGACCCCACTCTCTTTCATCGCCAGCCTCATCGCTTCCCACTGCGCTTTTCAGGCTGTTCGAGCTGAAGACACCAACAAGAGCAACTTGAGGTCTGGAGTGAACTTCCAGCTGAAAACCGCCGTGGATCTGAAAGTGCTCGGTCGGAGCGCGACGCATGACCTGAATCTGGGTGAAAGTCCTGCCCTGTTTGTCAAAGCCCTCTGGAAACAACTGACCGGGAAGCTTCCGGATCCGGATCTCGTCAGGGAATATGCAGACAAGCTGGGCACGCCGAGCTTTCCTCGCAGGATTGATCTAGGTATCTTGCTTGCCGAGAGGGCAGGGATTCGGCCCCGTTGGGCATATTCGGACCCCTGGCGAACCCAGTTGGTCCTTAGGCCCAATACCGTAAGGAAGATATCCCGCGATGTTGGCGCGGTATTCATGTTCTTCTTCACGAGTCCAAAGGGGCCCAATGGTGGGCCAGGATGGGCAAACAATCACGTTCCCAGCATGAAGGGCCCCGCATCCATTTACCGCATCGGATCTGCTGAAGCCAATAACGCTAAGGGAGGGCTCTATCATCCCGACAACAGTGGATTTTGGTATCGAGAGTTCAGGGATAGCCGGTATGCGGGATTGGATTTTCTCCTCCTGAATGTCTACGGTCCAGACCTGACTCCCGTATCAATCGCAGCAAGGCGTTCGGCATTGGAGCGCCTCCGGAAAGATGACGGGGCCAATGTCATCAGGCTCGGATTGTTCGACGATACCTGGACATGGGGGCAGCCTTGGTTCGGCAGCTTCTGGGAGCAAAAACCCGACTGCCTCAAGGTCGATGAGACATCCAGAATCCTGTATGAGGCGAAATGGAAGCCTTTCTTCGAGTCACTGCCCAGGGAGCACTGGTATCTCGTCGAGAATCGACCAATGATCTACTTCTACAACAGCAACACCTTGCAGAATCGTGAGAACTTTCACCGCGTCCTCCCGAAGATGAAGGAACTTTTCAGAAAGGACTTCGGAGTTACTCCGTGGGTTGCAGTCGATACCGCATTCAATTACCGCCCGGAGATGAAAGAGGTCTCCGAGTCTCATTTCAAGTGGTATACCTTCAACCTTGAGAGTAAGTACACCAGCGAGACACGCTGGGGGCTCACACTAAGTCATGCGATGGTTCGTTGGGATGCGCTGAGCCGGGATTATGACCGGAAGGAGCGCTCCGCGACCGAAAGCGATCTTATCGTGAAAGGGGACCGCATCCTCAGGCAGGTGCTTAATCAAACGCACGATTCCGACACCCTCGTACTGGCGACCTGGAATGACCTTGGAGAGGGGACTGGCCTCAACCGTTGCTACGACTACTACTGGAATGGCGCTTGGAAGGCACCCAACCACTTCATGGATCTTATTCAGCAGTCCCAGAGTGGTGAATTACTTCCCTTTCCTGAGCACTAGCGTCGCTCTTTGTGTAGCGGTGCCAGTCTACTGAAATTCCGTGGCCGTCTGCCTTAATCCCGGGTCGCCTGCCCGGATTTTTGCGCCTCAGGGAACTCCTTCTTATATCGCGCGACCAGGGCTGGGAAATCATTGGGCATGATATAGAATCGTCCGCGAATTTTTTTAACCTCGCCCGGCTTAAGGCCTCCAATGCGGAAGTCGCTGTGAAGGCAGCGAATCACCCCTTGAAACAGCTCCTGATACGGCTCCCACGCCATGGCGAGAATCCACTTTCGGTCCTTGCTGACACAACCAATCAAACCCAGGGAAGGTGCCTGTGGGTGCAGGGGACGAGGATTTACATCGGTCCTTGGCACATGGGTCGGGCACCAGACCTGGCCGGGAAGGTATCGTGCCTTCTCACTCCAGTGAGCCGTGGGCATGAAATCCGGTTCTTCATCCTCATTCTGAAAAATGAAGGACTTCTTCAAGTAGGCATACTTGTCATCAGTCGAAGTTTCTCCGGTTCCGGTAAAGTTGCCTACCCGGGTGCAGGGCTGGGCCCAGTGCGCATCCGAGGGCTTCGTTCCATTATTACGAGCCACGAGCTCAATCGCAACCCCGTCGGCTACCGCACGAATCAGATGCTCTACTGTCACTCCATCGCTGAGAGTGCACCGGAGCTTCAGGATCGTCCCCTCCGGATTCTTCGAGAGAAGTACAGTTTTGTGTCCAATTACGGTCTCCCCCCAAGCCCGATCCGTTGAGCCTGCCCGGCAATAAGCCTCCAAATACCAAGTCTCGATCTTGCCCCCCGGAATGTCCGGATGGTAGATCGTGAGGATATGATTTTCCCAATCGAGAGTGACTGCGCCCACCCGGGAGTTCGAGGGCGTGGTGCGACCTGTTGACACCAATATGCAGAGCACAACTCCGAGCAGAAATTGCGGAAAAAAACTCACTACTCTGGTCAGGCTGCTCATCACCCGGGAGGAGGCAGCACCGGCTGCCAATCTCGAATTTCGGCTCTACAGTCGAGAGAAGCAAGCAAATCGAACAGGATCACCAGACTGACGATGGAAATCCGAACGACGGAACTAGGAAGTTGCGGAGGGATTCGGGTGGTCAGCGCACCCCTGCATCAAATTCTGTGCTGTATTATAGCAGCTTACTGATAGCGGCTTACCGCCATGCCGATCGTCCATTCGCTGTTGAGGAGGAGTTACCCAATTTTCCTCCGGTTACCATGAGGCGCATAATGCAAAGAGGTCCATCAGCTGGACGATTCTTTCTTACATCTTCGTGATGGCCTGTAGTCTAAGACCTGTCCCTTAGATTCGCGTTCGCCCCAGTTCCCAAGCAATGCTCCCCACCCGCGATATCTCCCGCCCGGGCCCCTTGGCGGAGGGTGGAAGGCTTCTCTACACCCTGGGAGCAAGGTCGCCGACACCTTGAACACACTCAGATTTTAGCTCTCGCCGGCACTCAAAAAGGCGAAGGCACAAGACCACGGCCACATCAGTCCGACCCGGTATTTTATAGCTCCCGAAGTGGCTGGTAGAATCAGGGAGAAACCGTAAATCGGCTGCGCACATAAAGCGCTCGATTTTCAGATACAGGTGTCGAACCACGGAAGGTGAGGGTTTCACTTCCATCTCCATTATTTGAAACCCTGAGAAGGGTGATGTTCTCGTCACCTTCTGACCATGTCAGCAAATCGGCGCTGTACTGGGGCACGATCAGCACATCGTCAGCCCCGATCCTCCGGTGGACCTTAATGACAAGATAGGATGCAGGAATGCCATCAACCTCAACCTCCTGAATCAAGGACTGAGGCCCCGACTGGGATGAAGGTTCCTGAGGATCACTCCCCAGGACATACTCCATGAGATTGGTAAGGCCGTCACCGTCCGGATCAGCTCTGTCATCGTCGACTCCCGCGACGCTCTGCCATTGGCTGTAACTGGTAGCGTCGGTGTCACCTGGGTTTCCTCCTGATATCACACTGGTCCGCCATGCTACCGGGCTATTGGGGCTCGCTCCGGATCCAGGGTCGATGCGGACGAGGGAATACCCGTCTCCATCGGCACTCGCGGGCCATGGATCTGCATCATTGTAGGTCAGATCAAGGATGATTTCCCCGGGCTCGTTCGTGATGGCAAGATACTCGCCATCATTGTCAAGGTCGCCGGTGTATTCCCCGGCGACTGGCGTCTGGTTCCCATAGCGGTATTGAAACGCCGCCAGATTATTGACGAGAACGATTCGCTCCCCTGAATCAATTCCACTCCCGACGAGAGAATCGTCAAAATCGAATCTAATTCCCGAGGTAAAGGCGAGACCCCCTAGATCGATAGGCCGGGAACCCCTATTCAGCAGTTCAATAAATTCAAAATCACTTCTCTCCGTAAAACCTGCGGCGGCCTCAGCCTCGGTCGGTGGGGCAGGGCGGTAATGAATCTCTGAGACCGCGAGAGTAGTTCCGTCAGCCTGGTCGGTATCGACGAGGAATGTGGCAGCAGTAAGAGGACTCCACTCATTCCCATTTCGAACCCTGGCCCTGATGGTCGCAGACCCGCCCTCCGTGAGCAGAAGGGGATTTTCCGTAGCGCTCTTAGTGCCCTCGAGACGAAGATCAAAGCTGATATCACTTGAGGTGCCGCTCACTTGATGGATTTCGACTGCAATAGTATTCTGACCTTCAGTTAGAGGCGTGGCGGGAAAGGAAAAAGGGAAGAAGATCGTCTCGTCGGCCCCGCTGGCCACGGTATTCGCATTGGTGAGATAGTTAACCGTCTCCGCTGGCATTCCCGAGCGGGCGACCTCAGTTCCGTTGATATAAACGACCGCTCCATCATCACGGCGGAGAGCGAGATTGAGGCGAGAGAACTCGGCTGCGCCAGTAACATTGAAGGTCCGGCGGAAATAAGTTGTAGGGAACTTGCTATTGGCGTTAGAGCCGTAGGAAAGGGTGGTCTCCTCATTCCCATCGCCGTATCCGAGCTCCGCTGGACCAGACTCCCAGACCGCATCGTTGAAGCCCGGCTCCCGCCATGCCGTTCCCTGGTTACTCCCGTCATCGAGATATTTCCAGACCGATCCAGCACTGATAAGGTTCTCGGTAATCGTGCTCCCTTCGTAGGCTCTAGCATTCGGGTTGAGGGACCCCCCAACCCTTCGCGGATCGTCTCCGTTGATGGTATAATAAATCGTGCCGCTCCCACCGTCGATCAGAAGCGGTCGACTGCTCGAAATTGCGCCGCCATGCTGCGCGAGAACAGGGGGGTTGACGTCCGGATACCAGTCGACTGACCGGAGCTGACTGATAAGAGTTGGAACCCTCCCGCTAATAAAGTTCCGCACCCCCTGGACGGCGCCCAACCATGCTGCGTGACTGCGGTTGGTATCTCCCCAGCGTGCGGAGTGAGCATAGATTGCCTGATCGATTGAATCTGCTCGGCGGTCGACCCGGGCTATCCCAGCCGCATCTGTCAGAAGTCCTTCATTGTAGCAATACATAGCAACTCGGTCAGCAAAACGTGTGCGATATTCAAGGTTCTGGGTTGCAAGTCGCTCGTGCAAGGTATGCGGATTAAACTGATTCAGAGTCGTGCTTCTGGTGAAGGGGGTGACCATGTTGTTTTCACCGGTGCCCAATGAATGCTCACTGTCATGTTCGAAGAACTTGTAGCCATCCGGGGACACTCGGTTATAGACCCCAAAATAATTATTGGGGTTCGGCTGGGTATAACGTGATCCCGGACCGTCTCGATCACCCGTGTAGTAGGTGATGATCATGTAATCGATCAGATTGTCGATATCGACCAGCTTCTCAATCGAAGGATTACGACTCCCATCCGGGTTCAATCCTTGCACCTCATAGTATGCGGTATTGCTCGCAAAGCCAGTCTGCCACTTCCTCCAGAGACGCTCGTATGAGGAACGATTCCCATCAGTCACGCTGCCATACGATTTAACCACGTCATAGTCCTCCTGATCGCCACCGAAATAAATCTCTCCATAGTTGGCTTCCGCGCGTTCGTCGGTCGCACACATGCCCCAGTAGATCCCATTCAGATAGAGATGATACCAGCGGCTCCTCTTATAAGGGTGCCCCATTTCACCCTGCAGGTCGCGAGGCCAGGTATCACGGATGAAGCTGTTCTCATTCGTGCCTCCCTGCGCCCACGAGTAGTTCTGGGGCCCACGGAGGTCTATCTTGTCGAACTCCTCAGCCCCTTCTTCCCCGAACAGCTTGTAATTGAGCTTCCCCGCGCCATATTCGCCCCGAAAGAACACCCTGAAGGAGTGTTTTGGATTCCAGGGCCCACGGGAGAACCCACCCCTGATCCGAAGCCCACAACCGATCTGAAAACCTTCCTCATTTCCATCCGGGTCAACCCAGCCCGGAGGATGAATAAGCTCAAGGGAGGCTTCTCTCTCCCAGGCATAACCACTGCTTCCTGGATTGGAGTAGATGCCAGTGCCTGAACTTGTCAGACTGGCTTGATCCAGAACAATCGAAAGAGTTGGGAGCGAAACGAGGGCTTCCTTCACCTGAGCTACTCCACCAATGGACGGATTATTGCTGTTGACCACTCCGGTATTCATTCCATACCGGTAGACCTGCCCGTTGACCGAGCCACCGGGCCATCCGGAGGGGGTGACACTGGACTGGCGGATGATGTCATCCGTGAAAAGGTAGGTCTGGGTGTCCACGTTCGTAGGATCGAGCCCCGGCTTAAATGCTGCGGCCCTGAGAGTCGTCGTTCTCGCGATACGAACCGGTCCCGAATACACCGACCCGGATCGGGCTGTCGGAGTAGAGCCATTGGTCGTGTAACGGATTATGGCCCCTGGGGTATCAGTGGTGATTTCCACCGTGAAGGGGGAGTCGTAAAATCCCCGATCAATACTGAATCTTGTGTCGGCCACCTTCCCCTGACTGGAGGGCGCTGAATTGATTCCTCCTGGTGTTGGCTCATCGAAATAAAAGGAATCTCCCGGAGCCAGACCACCGCCCGCGAGGGTAGGAAGAATAAGGAATGAATCGTCGGATATGCTGTTATTGAGACCGTGTATTGCCAGCACGTTGGAGCTTCCCTGATTGAGCACTCCAGCACTTTCAGAGATGTTAAAAACCTCTGGCTCAAAGGCCTCCTGATCGGACCTTGTAGAAAGCGCTCCGGCATTCCAGCCCGGAGCTCCTGCAGTTGCGTTCGAGCTCGCAACACGCTCACCGTTGATGTAAGCGACAAATCCATCATTGTAGCGCATGGAGAGAGAGAGCGCTTCAACAGCATCAGGGTTCTCCACCGTGAATGGGATTCGAAGGTAAACGCTTCGGTTCACACCTCTCATCCTTGATGCAATGTCGCTGGCGATCAGTCCGCCACCGCTTGAGCCCTCCGGGTTAGTAAATACCGGCAATCCCCCGTTTTCGCTGTCTCCTACCAATCGAAAATTGCTGTTAAAGGAGGCAAATGATCCCCGTGCTGCGAAAAGTTCCATGGCCGACCCACCGCCTCTCTCCCAGAACATCGCCTCGATGGTATGTGGGCCCGCACTGAGATTGATCGAGCCGAAATGATCCTCCGTGCCATGGAAAGTCGGGTCCACCATGACGTCGGAACCATTGACTCGGATACGCCCACCATCGTCCGAGTTGAGTCCAAAGGTCCAAGTGCCCGCGGTTGGCACTGTCTCTTATACACATCTCCGAGCCCACGAGACAGGCAGAAATCTCGTATGCCGTCTTCTGCTTGAAAA
>CAXEFH010000127.1:0-9371 GCA_963989605.1 uncultured Roseibacillus sp.
CATCAATGACGACCGCAGAAACGCTTTGCGTGGAAGAGTCTAAACCAAGGACTAAGGGCATGATTTCTTGTGTTGGTAGCAACTGGCGACTTTCATATCAGGACTCAGACCCTCTGCGAGATTATACCCGGCAGCGAACCAATGGACCTCGGCTTTTCCGACTAGATTTCTGGAATTTGATGCCTTGGTTGCAGCACATCGATAAGGTTGGCACGGCAGATGCTTTAAGAAAGATACCGTGTGTCTAGTGGTGGCGCGGTGACCTCCCTTGATTTTTGGGTTTTTCTTGTGCGGGTCATCCGCGCCACTCGACACACACGGTCACAAGAGGGTTGGTTTTTCGAGAAGATCGGATAGTCCCAAACTCTCCGGGCGAATTTTCAGAAGGACCGATTGGCACACTTGATGCTGGAAGATTATGCCGTGTAGCTAGTAGTGGCGCGGAGGATTCGCCGGTGATCTTGGGTTCTTCCGCGCAGGTCGTCCGCGCCACTCAAGATCCTTCTCTTGCGACCTGAACCTAGAGATAATCGTTAAGGAGGTTTTCCAGCATTTCCTGACGCCCACTCTCGAGGAGCGGAGGGTTAATTCCCAGCGCATAGGCATCCAAGGAATCAAGACTCGCTTGCCCTGATTCTATTTCTGCTCCGACTCCAGAGTCAAAGGATTGGTAGCGTGCACGGACGAATTCATCGAAACGCCCATCAGCAATGATCCGGGCCGCGATCTTGAGTCCCCTGGCAAAGGCATCCATACCGCCGACATGGGCGTGGAAGAGATCTTCCGGAAGGTGAGACTCTCTCCGCCTCTTGGCGTCGAAGTTCAATCCCCCGGTGGTGAAGCCCGCACCATCGTTCATCTTGAGAACCCTGAGCATGACATTGGCACACTGATAGATGTTGGTAGGGAACTGGTCAGTATCCCATCCAATCAGCTGATCTCCCCGATTCGCATCAATGGAACCCAGGGCTCCGGCGGCAGATGCTACGTCCAGTTCGTGCTCCATGGTGTGGCCGGCGAGCTCTGCATGATTGGTCTCGATATTGAGTTTGAGATGATCCATCAGGTCATACTCCCTCAGAAAGTTCAGACATGCCGCCGCATCCGAGTCATACTGATGGGTGGAAGGCTCCCGCGGTTTCGGCTCAATGTAGAATTGCCCGGTAAATCCGATCTTTTTGGCATGATCAACGGCCATGTGCAGAAGCCGGGCAAGATGATCCAGCTCGCGCTTCATGTCCGTATTGATCAGGGAGGCGTAACCTTCCCGGCCACCCCAGAATACATAGCCCTCACCTCCGAGCGCATGAGTCGCCTCCAGAGCGTGTTTCACCTGGCTTCCGGCATATGAAAACACATCGGCGCTCGGTGACGTGGCTGCACCCTGTGCATAGCGAGGGTGCGCAAAAAGACATGCCGTTCCCCAGAGCAATTTTTTTCCACTACTGTTCTGAGCGCCCTGCAATTCCGCAGTAACACGCTCAAGATTCGAATGTGTCTCAGCCCAGCTGGATCCCTCGGGAGAAACGTCTCGATCATGAAAGCAATAGAAATCGATCCGGCTCTTCTCAAGAAACTCAAAGAAGACCGGGACTCTTGCGAGCGCATTGTCAAGAGACTCACTTCCATCGTCCCACGGCATGAGGGCAGTACCCACCCCGAACGGATCCCCGAGAGGATTCCGCATGCAATGCCAGTAGGCCGCACCAAAGCGCAGGTGGTCCTTCATGCTCTTTCCGGCAACGATCTCCTCGGGATTATAATGACGGAATGCAAGCGGGTTGTCCGAGTCCGGACCTTCAAATTCAATCTTGGAGACGTTGGAAAAGTAGTCTGACATGATATTCGAGTCTGTTCGATGTTCGGTCCCGCTCTTGCGGCAGGGGCCGGACGCTACAAAGCGCCCCCCCTGCCGGCCAGAAATAAATCGGGGTTCTTAGGGGTCCTAAACGCCTGGAATCAGACAGGCAGACTTTCCCCTGCAAGGAACCTCCTACTTTCAGGAACCTGCCGTTAGCAGCGGCATGGTCAAATCAATCCGATCATATTTGGATCCAAACTGTTCGGATATCATGTTCGCACTGATTCGAGCGGACTCATAAATGGTCGGCAATCCGCTGCCGGGGTGGGTGCCCCCGCCCGCCAGATAAAGGTTACTGAACTTGGAATAGCGGTTATGGGGGCGCAGGTAGAGGAGCTGGTTGAGGCTATGCTTGAGGTTAAAAGTAGCACCCATGAAAACTGATTCGTCATCCCGCCAGTTCTGCGGAGTGATCATGCGCTCCTCTACAATCCGGTCGCGAAGGTCTTTCATCCCTGTCTGCGCCTCAATCCGGTCCAGGACCTTGTCGCGATACGAAGACTGCATGGCCGGCCAGTCAACCTCGTGCCGGGTGTTGATCGTAGGCACGAGAACATAGAGATTGGAGTGCCCCTGTGGCGCTACCAGTGGATCTGTCACTGAGGAATTCCTGACGTATACAGACATGTCCTCTGAAACGACTCGCTCATTCTGGATCTCTGTAAGGTTTTTCCGGTAATCGTCAGCAAAAAGGATTTGGTGATGAGGCTCCGCTTCATAGAGCGTGTCGAGCCCCAGATAGAGCATGAAGGTCGAGCACGAAAAACCCTTCCTGCGCACCTTGTTCTCAGGAACATTGTGTCCGTTCAGTAACTGGGTGACTGCATGCCCATAGTCTGCATTGAGGACCACGGCATCGGCCTTGATGACCTCTCCCGAATCGAGACGGACTCCACTAGTTTCCCAGCCCTGACTGAGGACCTCGCGCACCGGGGAATCAAGACGTACCTCCGCTCCATCCTGCTCTGCGATTTCTGCCATCCTCTCCGAGATCCTGCTGATACCTCCCTGCACGTGATAAATCCCGAACCTGTACTCGAGAAACGCGAGTATGCTGAAGAGGGCAGGACACTTCCACGGTGACATTCCCAGATATTTTGACTGAAAGGTAAACGCCAGGCGCAAGCGCTCATCAGAGAAATATTCTCCCAGAAGCGAAAAAACAGAATGCCTCGTTGCCACATAGGGGAAGGCATCAAGCAGGCACTTCCGGAAAAGATCCCTGAACCTGCTGTAGGAAGCCGTGAGGCAGGGAACCAGCAATCGGAACTTTTCCTCTTGATCAGACATGAACCGACGAAACCCATCGCTTTCTCCAGGAAAAACCCGCTCAATCTCAGATGCCATCTTCACTGGATCTGAACTGGTTTCAATCGACGTCTGGCCCCACTTCAGACGCGTCATTGGATCGAGCTGGATCAGGTCGAGTTCATCGTCCAGGTTACGCCCCGCCTCCTGAAACATTTCCTCAAGAGTAAATTTCTGGTGTAGGAAAGTCGGTCCCGTATCAAATTCATAGGAGCCTGCCTTCAAACGGGCACTCCGGCCTCCCACCTGCGCCGCCTTTTCTACCACGGTGACTCGATAACCCCGGTGGGCCAGAATCATCGCTGCTGTGAGCCCGCCTGGCCCAGCTCCTACCACTACGATGTGCCTGTCTGAATTCTTGCGTGAATCAGCCATAGTCCGGTGCGATCACTTGAAGTTCGTGGCTCGATATCCCGTCAAATCAGGATCAAAAATATTTTCGTTCAATTCAGGGCCAGTATGAACCTTGTCGAATACGATCTGCTGGGATGATCCATCCCGAAGTGTAAGGTCAACAGATTGCAGAATCCCATTTGTGCTTCCCGTCACGAAGGTGAGAACCCGAATCCCCTGCGCCAGAGCCCCCTTGGGCTGGACATTGATTCGATCTCTTCCGTCCTCACTGCTTACACCCATCAACTGATACTTCTGCTGGAACTCCTCCCAACTTTGCGGAAAACCCCGGGCGAGGATCGCCATGCTGTTTCTAGTCTTCCCTGCGGGACTTTTCTCATATTGGCGGGACCGTGTTCGCATGACGAGCAATTCATCATCTACCCGGGTCACAATTGTCCGCGGTGGATGGCCCGTCTGCCAACGGAATTTCGTGCCTTTCCTGCGATCCAGCCACAACACTCCACGCTGGCGAATGACGGATTTCAGACTGGTCAGTTTTCTGGTCTGAGTGAACTCTACCTTCAGCGCCTCCACGCCGGCGTTGGTAGACAACCAGCGTCGCACCGCCCGCTCTCCTTCATTCTCAGTTTCTGCCATCAAGTTACCCCCCTGGTGGAGGAACATGACGATCAGAAAGTGGACTACGAGCCTCGGCATCTGGCACAAAGCTAATCAACTTGATCCACGCTGTCAGCCGCGGAATTCGGTCTGGAGTGCATAAGACTGTACCAGGCAGGCAGGAGAACGACGGCTACGAAAGTATTGGCGAGGATTCCTACCGCACAGACTACCCCGAGGCTGGACAGACCATCGGCAGAGGCCGTTGCTAATGACCCAAACCCGATTGCCGAGGAGAGCCCGCAGAAGGTTACCGCCTTTCCCATCCCCAGCCGCACCCTACCAAGGTTCCCCTTGCTCCGCCTCAGCGCAAAAAGCATATGAATACTGAAATCAAGGCCCGTACCAAAAAGAAGCGGGATCCCACAGATATTGAATGAGTTCCATGAAAGCGGGGTCCAGACCGTGAGAATGATAATCACTGCCCCACCAAAGAACAGAGCGAGGAGAGTCAGGGCCAGATCCCGCCACGATCGGTAGACGAGGGCAAGCACCAGCACCAGCAGCCCCAGCATCGGCAGAAACACTTTCCATAGATCTTTCAAAATCCGCTCGTTCAGGGCCGTCCCGAGCGATCCCAGGCTCGCGACATTGGCATGGTCGTCACAAATCTCCGTCACCCACCTGCGTCCACTATTTCTTGCCGGTTTCAGAGCAACCACGGCCGCAACGGTCTCTTCACCCTCCGCGACGATCTGGTCGACTGTCCATTTCGCGAGGTTCCCGCTGGGGCGGATCGGCCTCTCGCCGTCAAACTTTTCGAGGTAGTTCACCCAGGAATTGATGACTGTACGGGTAAGATTTGTTCCTTCTTCGCTGAAACCGGCCGCATCAATCTCCGCGAGAAGACGTGGTCCTTCCAAGATCAGGCCCTTCAGGACCCGGGCATTACTGCGTTGGTGCTCAGGATGTGGCACCCAGAAGTCAGGAAAAATAGCTCTCTCAACCAGCCCATCGGCCTGCGCCCGGGAAGACCTTGCCTTGAATGCTCGAAGCTGTGAGTGCAGCTCTCCGAAATTCGACCCCGTAATCACAGCCGGAGTGGTCTGACGGTCCCCATGCAATTCTTCCCGCATTTGATTCCATGAAAGCAGAGCCGGACTCTTCTTCATTCTGAAAGGGTGGAACTCTGCCTCCATCACCGGCTTTTCAATCATGAAAAGCGAGACGATCGCCGCGACCGGAATAAGGACCGCAAAGGCTGCCGCAATACCTTTCCGCATGGAGGACGGGACCCAGTCGCGAGCACTACATCGGGTTCGCCTCCCCGCAAAGGACACCGCGATCGGGGCAAACCCAAATAGCATGACGACCGCACCCACAAGTATTCCCAGGGCTACGAGGTTCCCGAGCTCTGCCAACCCGGGAAGGGAACTGAAGTTCAGGCTGAGAAAGACCGCCGCCGTTGTCACCGAGGCCCACACTATACCGGGCCCCACCGCCCTCCGGAGCTTCCGGACCGATCCGGGAGAAGCGAGAGCCTCTCGGTAGAGGACGATGCCATAGTCCACGGCCAATCCCATCAGGATGGCGGCGAACCCAACACTGATCACACTCAACTCACCGAGAGCCAGCTCCGCGAGGGTGAGGGTAATTGCCAAGGTTCCCATCATGGCTGCGAGGAGCCAGCCGAGAGGGACCATCTGACGATGCATCAGGAAGAAGAGGAGCGAAATGAGGACGAGGGTCAGGACAATGGAGACCGTCATGTCTCTTTCCATTCCTGCCCCTATCTCCGACATGAAAGCTGGGGTTCCGGTGAAGCCGATATTCACCTTCATTTCCTCTGTCTTTTCCTCATTCCACGTCTCAAGCCACTTGCCCACCACTTCCTTGACCTTGGCCAACCAAGACGTGACCTCCCTGTAGTCAGAAAAATCAACTCCCTTCCCCTCTGCGTAGATAATTTCGAACTTCCCGGAAGACGAACGCATTGGGTCAAGTGCAGGCGTGCTTTCTTCTCCGGAATCAGAAGCAAGCTGAGAGAGGCGGAAGGGGTCATAGCTCGTCAGGAGGGCACTCTCCGTGTCGAAGGCGTCATGAATCTCCTCCAGTGCACCGTGCAGGGCCTCCGTTGATTTGCCCGCAGCAAGCCGGCTTTCCAGCGAAGACAGGTGCTCTGGAGGCCCGTTAAACCATGCCCACGCGACAAGCGGCCCCCCCTCCGCCAGGATTCTCTTGAAATCAGCTTCCCGGAAAAGATCCGATATCAGGGAGTCCTGTTCGTGGAGCACTACAGCGAGAGCGCCCGTCGCCTCGTCAACAGCTCTTCCGGATTGGCCATCTATGGTGAGGATCAACTGGGCGTCCCGACTAAAGAACCGGTTAATCTGATCCAATCCTCTGGCCTCTGGCAGATCACCGGGAAGCAACTCGAAGACGTCTGATGAAAATCGAACTCTCGTAATCGCGAGGACTGCCAGCGCAAACACGAGAATAACAATAGTAACACGCAGAATCCTTTTCATCTTCCGGTCTCGTTAAGGTCCTTCTGAAGACCCATCAGCAGACGGGACAAGCGGTGCCGTGTATGCCGCTGGGCCACGATGCAGGGAACATTTGAAATCAGGGCATACCCGGTAATCGTTAAGGCAGCCACGGGCCATGGATTCCACAGAAGTACTATGAGGACACATGGGATCTGAAGATGATGAGCCAGTTCGCCACGGCATGTTTCCAGACGGAACCTGCAGACGTATTCCACATCCCGACTGACCAGGGATCTTTTGGCAAAGCCGCCCAACCATGGAGCGCCATCAGGCAAAAGGTCCTTCCAACGGCGGACTGCCAGAAGACGCTCATAAACGCGCCCCTGCATTTCCCATCTCCTCGCACGGAAGAGCCACGATTCCGGATCAAACCTGGTTTCGGTCATGCGAGTTAGAAACCATGAGGGCAGAACATGGCAAATCGGTATCACGGTGACGTTAAGCACCACGATCACCGCGTTGGGAAACTCAAGCAACATCGCGGCCCTTCCACTGCACGGTTCCTCCTTTTTTCTTTCGCAGCACGGCTTGGAAGAACACCAATTGATAAAAGGTGAGACCCAGGGGAAATGCCGAGGCGGCCAGAATGGAATATCTGCCGGATGCACGGAACAAATATCCGCACTGGAGAACCCAGAGGACATAGAGACTCGCCATTGCCACTGCGAGAGTGGGGGGTGCCACGAGCAGAAAACAAACCGGCACCGCAGACATGAAGAGACCAGACATCCATAGGGAAACGCCGAGAAGCGCCGACTTCGGGGTATTGGCTGCACCAGAAACGGTGCCCTTGCTCCATCCCGCAATAAGATCGCGGATCCCCCCTGGAAACATTCTCATGGAAATCGTGTTTTTCCCAAGCCAGCAGCGCCGCTCTACCCCGGCAGCGGCAAAGCACCTCGAAAGCTTGAAGTTCTCCAGCACATCTCCCCTCACACGGGAGTGCCCACCAACGAGATCGTATTGCTCCCTCGAGACCAGCATGACCTGTCCGAACAACCCAATGTCCCTCGCCGCCACACCCCTTGCCGTAAATGCGTTCACTCCGAGGATCATGGTAATGTTGAAGAAGGCTGACAATTGTTCATAGGGCGCACGGACCTCATGATAAGGGCAGACTGAGTGAACCTGAGGATCGCCTTCCGTTAATCCCATGAGTCGCTCAAAGCCTCCCCCGGAGAATTTGGTGTCCGCATCAACGAACAGCAACCAGTCCCCCGTGGCAACTCCAGCGCCCTGGTGACACGCCCACGGTTTTCCCAGCCAGCCAACCGGAGGGGCCTCTCCGGACAAAACGTGAGCACCAAGCTCTCCGGCAACTACCTTCGTCCGGTCTTCCGATTGGTCATCCACTACGATCACTTCGTGAAACCTGCTGCCTCTCAGTGATTTCAGGAGCACCTCGATATTCGCTTCCTCATTCCGGGCTGGAATGATGACCGATATTCGGGCAACTGATTCAGAGGCCCCTGTTCCAGAAGGAACACGGCGCAGGCGCGCGAACAGTCCCCAAGAGACTAACCATGAGAGAAAGCTCAACCCTGTGACAATCCAAAGCGCAGCCTCCATGACGAAAGGAAACCTGTTCTACCGGTCAGGAGCGATATTTATTCTCACAGGCGACCACTCTGTCGGACACTTTTTGCCCACAAAGGATCGCCATGGGCATCCCTCCACCTGGATTGACACTTCCCCCCGTAAAAAAAAGATTTCGATACTTGCTGGACTGTTTCGGAGCCTTGAACGCCTTGTTCAGTTTCCAGTCGGAGACAACCCCGTAAATCGAGCCCCGGTTGGAGTTGTAGAGGCCTTCTATGTCGACGGGTGTGAGCAGGTCTTCAACCACGGTATGCTTCCTGAGGTTTTCGAGTCCCATTCTCTCCAGCTTATCGATCACTCTTTCCTTCAGAGCCATGTAGTCATCCATGGTATGTGGTTTCTCCGGATTGATCGGTGGGATATGAGGAAGAATCTTGAGATTGTCGCAGCCCTCGGGGGCCTTGCCCGGATCCGTTCTAGTCGGAGCCACAAGATAAATCGTTGGGTCCTCCGGCAGTTTACCCTCTCTGAAGACCGAGTTGAAATGTCCGCTCTGCTTCTGCGAGTAAAAGAAATTATGATGAGCCAGCTCAGGGTAGATTCGATCCGTTCCTAAATGGAGAACAAGCCCTGAGCAGGCTGGCGCGAAGCGCTCCAGCTTCTTCATGAAAGCCGGAGGCTCGCTCAGCAGACGCCGATAGGCAGGCAGCACTTCCATATTGCAGACAACGTAGTCGCTCCTGAGCTCTTCACCACCTTCAAGGGTGACCCCGCTCACATCACGCGCTCCTGTGCGGTTGATTTCGCTCACTTCCGCTCCAAGCCGCAGTTCAATACCCAGTTCATGGACGA
This sequence comes from uncultured Roseibacillus sp., assembly GCA_963989605.1. GTDB lineage: Bacteria > Verrucomicrobiota > Verrucomicrobiia > Verrucomicrobiales > Akkermansiaceae > Roseibacillus_B. Next base: position 9,064 of record CAXEFH010000127.1, read on the forward strand.
GACGTTCAAGGCCACGCGCCAAGTTGTACATTCCGCCTTTGACATACCACAGGCCGTAATCGAACTGGATCACCGGCATCATGTTCATGTAGCCCGGCGCATCCAGTGCCGAGGAACCTACATACTTGATGAAGTATTCGAAAATCCTTCTCAAGTATTCATCATCAAAATGCTTGGCGATAGACCCCGCCATGCTCTTTCGATGATCCATTTGGAAAAGCAACTTACGCCACCCGTAATGCCGAATAAACTCCCAGATATCTGTCTCTTATACACATCTGACGCTGCCGACGAATAGAGAGGTGTAG
>CAXEFH010000128.1:0-9248 GCA_963989605.1 uncultured Roseibacillus sp.
GCGATGAAGCGAACGGTGCGCCAGATGGTCATGAGTCGGGTTTTCCGCTCCGCCAGCAGAGTGCCAGTGGCGAACAGGGGAAAGGATGATGCAAATCTTCAGCTGGCGTATTACACCCCGAGGCGTCTCGACGCAGAGGCAGTCCTCGACACGATCCGTTTCGTGGCCGCCAACGAGGCTGGCCAGCGAGCTGTCTATACCAATCAGAAACGTAATGGTCTCAACCGTTTTCTCACGGCGTTCAACTACCCGATCCCGACGAGTACGGTAGGAGTCCGCAATGTAACCAATGTCCCTGCGCAGGCTCTCATGCTGATGAATGGGGAGACAACCAAGAGAGCTGCCCGGCAATGGAGTGACCGGGTGAAGGGGGACCCGGACCTGAAGTCAGATCGGGAGAGGATACAGAGATTTTTCATGCAGGCCTACGCCCGTCCGGCAAGTGAAGAGGAAATCACAGCCTGCCTAGATTATCTTTCCGGGAAAGTGAGCGATAAGCTGCCTAAACTTGAGAGGGAACAGGCACTTCTCAGGGAGAAACTTGCGGCCCTGCGGCGTGGTCGGCAGGAGGAAATAGCTCCTGTCCGATCCAGGTTGCAGGCCGAAGTTGATGCAAGAAATGAGGCTCAGAAAGACTTGGGAGAGGTTCAAGTCGACCTCAAGCCATTCGCGCGCTGGGATTTTGAAGGGGATATCAAGGACTCGGTGGGAGCAATGCACGGTGAAATCAAGGGAGCGGCCAGGGTGATTGATGGATCCATGTTCCTCAGGGGAGGAGGCGTCTGGACGAGGCCAATATCGAAGGATCTCCGAGAATTCACCCTCGAAGTTCAGGTGCAATTGGACAATGAGAACCAAACGGGCGGTGGAGCGATGAGTTTGCAGAGATCCGACGGCAAAGTGTTCGATGGGATCGTATATGCGGAGGTGTCTCCCCGGACATGGCTGACTGGGAGCGATAAACATTCCCGCACCGCTCCCTTTGGAGGGGGAGAGGATATGGAGGCCGACAAGCGGCCAGTCCGGTTGATGATGGTCTACAAGGCAGATGGGACAACCATTGCTTACCGGGACGGGAAACCGTATGGGAAACCGATCAACAAGGGCAGGGTGGAATACAAGAAGGGCAAAGCGCAGGTCGTCTTCGGGACCCGGCACGGACTTTCGCCGGGCGGCCCCGGCAGATCCCTGACGGGTCGCATCTTTGAGGCGCGGTTATACGACCGGGCGCTCACCCCGCAGGAGGCAGCAGCGGCTTCCTCGGGAACCCTGCTGGAGGTGGTAACGGAAGGTTTGCTGGCAGAGGCAATGGCCCCCGCCCGTAAAAAGGCTGTTGAACGCTTTGATGGAGAGATTTCCCTTCTTGAACAGCAGCTTGCAACGGTCGGGGAGGAGATTGAAATTACCCGCGAAGCTCTCAATGCGGGAGGAGATCCCTATTTCAAGATTGCGCATGCGATTCTTAATTCCAAGGAACTGATTTATGTCTACTGATCCCAATTTCTCTTCTCACGACCCATTTCGTCCTGCCCTTGCGGCTGACAGGCGGGAGTTTCTCAGGCTGACCTCGGGAGGAGTGAGTGCCCTTGCACTCTCGAGTCTGATCAATAAGGGACAAGCGGCAGAGTTGAGTGGGCCCAAACTACACCATCATCAAAAAGCGAAGTCCGTCATCCTGTGCTACATGTCCGGCGGGTTTTCCCATGTTGATTCGTTCGATCCCAAGCCGATCCTCAAGAAGATGCACGGCAAGCCGCTGCCCATGGCGATTGAGAGGACCCAGTTCGACGCGGTAGGCAACATCATGGCTTCGCCATGGGAGTCAAAGAAGTGGGGACAATCGGGGCTGGAGATGACGGACATGTTTCCCAAGATCGCGGAACGTGCGGATGATCTCGCCATCGTACGCTCAATGACCGCCAATTTCAGCGAGCACTCTCAGGCCAATTTCTTCATGCACACCGGGTTTCCCTTCCTGGGCTATCCCAGTGCCGGATCTTGGGTGACCTACGGATGCGGAACCGAGAATCCGAACCTTCCCGGGTATGTTGTTCTTCGTTCGAACAAGGCCTCCATTCCGCATGGTGGAGTGAGTATCTTCGGCAATGCCTTTCTGCCCGCCACCACCCAAGGTTCCATCTTCAACATCACAGACAAGCAGGCAGTTCCCAATATCAATCCGGCCATGCTCAAGGCCGAACAGCGCCGGGCGCTGGATCTGATCGGAACACTGGATCGGCGCTTTTCAGAGCGGATGGCAGCCAAGGATGCGGTCATCTCATCAATCAGGAATGCTGAGACAGCCTTCCTCATGCAGCAGGCGGTTCCTGAGCTGACGGATATCAGCAAGGAAAGCGAATCCACCCGGGAAATGTACGGGATCGACAGTAAGGACGACAACAAGGCCCAGTATGCGCGGCAGTGTCTCATGGCTCGGCGTCTGGTGGAACGGGGCGTGCGCTTCGTGGAACTCTCGTGCGCCAGCTACGGTATTGGAGCGGGAGGAGGGGGAAACCCATGGGACCAGCACGGGGATCTCAAGCGAGGCCATGGAGCAATGGCCGGTCAGGTCGACGGGCCCATCGCCGCTCTGCTCAAGGATCTCAAGGAACGTGGAATGCTGGAAGAGACCCTTGTAGTGTTCACTGGTGAATTTGGGCGGGCTCCTTTCTCGCAGGGAGGCCACGGTCGCGATCATGATCCCTTCGGATTCAGTGCGTGGATGGCGGGTGGAGGGGTGAAAGGGGGCAGAGCCCATGGAGCAACGGATGAATTCGGCTACAAGGCTGCGGTGGATATCTCGACCGTTTACGATTTATGGGCCACGGTCCTGCATCAGCTTGGGATCGACCATGAGAAACTGACCTTCCGGTGGAGTGGACGGGATCTCAGGCTCACGGACGTCCACGGGCACGTCTGGAAAGATCTTGTGTGAGCGAAAGATCGTTTCGTAAGGCCGTGAAAAGTCGTGGATGTTCTCAGAGTGCGTAGTCGCACGCCCTTTCACGGGAGGATGGTGGAATGCGAAACTTGAAGTGAGCTAGAAGCTGTAGCCAAGCCCCAGTCCCGCACTGAATCCGCTGAGGTCCACATCAAATGAGCTGCTTCCGACGTTTCCGCTGAGATCTTCTGTGTAGTCCTGGCGGAGATTTACCTCGAGAGACCAGCTCTCGTTGAGCTGGTATCCGGCTGATGCCTGAAGGTAGAAACCCCAGAGAATAGAGCTGCCAATGTTGTCGGCGGACGAGCTGTCAATCACCAGAGGAGCTCCATTGTTGATCTGCTGGAGAAGTTGATCACTACGCATCGCTTTCCACGATGCGACATTGAGTGCAAAGCCCGCCCCCATTGAGGCATAAAATCGGTTTTCGAACCGGTAGGAGGCCTCTGCACCGAATGCCAGGCTCCAGGTGTCAAGGTCGAGGGATTCGTCGACAGTATCATACCACAGGGCGACGTCCGAGGTTCGCAGGGTGGGGCTGAAGACCCGGCTGCCCGCTACCGGTTGGTTGGGAACCAGTGGGGCCACGATATTCGGAGCTCCCGTGTACGGTACTTCCCGGGGGAGGTCCAGACCGCTGATATCGTAAACATCCGTGGCCGCAATATCGAATGTATCCATCTGCGCTCGAGCAGAGAGGGTATTGAGACCGCGGCGCATGCCGTTGATTTCTGCGAAAGAAACATGAATTGAGGGTCCAGCACTCCACCCATTTCCTAGTTCACCCTGGTAACGCAATTTCAGGTAGGGAGCAGATACGCGGTCGGCTTCCTCATTCCATCCGGTTGCCGCGGCGCTGGAGGACCGGGTGACTTCCTGATTCTCTCCTCCTGACGCGGTAAAAGAGAGCGTGTCACCCTGAATTTGCCCGAGCTCATCGTAGCCGTAGTCTGTGGTTCGGGTTGCCCGGGCATCAGGACGAACGAAACCATTATCATAGGCGCGTGCAAATGGCCCCTCCGCCGGTCCAATGCCAGGCACGGGGATGCTACTTGGCTGGAAAATGCTGGGAATATTAAAGCTGCTGTTTCCCGTGCTGAAATCAATGTCGCCTATGCTTCGCCACGATATCCCCGCTCCGAGAGTCCAGCGGCCGGCAGGCGATCCCGGTGAGACAGGGATGATTTCCTTACTTGATTTAGGCGAGGGTTGGATGACGTCCTTTGCTGATGGTGGCCGGAGAGCATTCTTGGCCCCGAGAATCCCATCTCCTGCGGTAGTCATGGAGAAGGGCGTCAGGAGAGAGGTAAGGAATGCGATTCCTATTCTGGTATTCATGGTGAAGGGGGAAGAAGAGGTTTCAAGGTCTGGGTTCGGGGTCCTTCCTGATCACCCGGTAGAAGCGGGTTCCAGCAGTGTTCGGGTGACTCGATGTTTTTGGCGGACCATTGTCCACCCATTGTGTGACATTGGCTCCTGCCGTGACATCGGGAACAACATTGACCCAGGTTTTTCCGTCCCGACTATATTGAATGGTATATACTGCTCCGACTTCGGAGATAAATTCGAGGAGCTTGTCCCCATTGGGGAGGGAGCCTACGCGATTCAATTCAATTCCTGGCGTCGAGAATAACACCTCGACAGGGTCCACAAGTTCAACCTGAAATTCAGGCTGGAAGCCTCCACTTGCGGTGACTTGAAAGTATTCCACCACGAGGTCAATGCTCTCGCCCGCTGCGAGAGGTTGGTTGTAAAGCAGGAAGGCCGTGCCCTCGGGCACTCCCTGAGAATTATGGACGGTTACATCGCCCGGTAGTCCATCAATGAGCAGGCGGAACGCCGGGATCTCCAGAGGATTGTTGTTGGTCACCGTAATGGTTTGCTTGAACAGGGCCGTCTGCAGGTCAAGAGTGATATCCCCCTCCTGGATTGCCACGCTCCCGGGACTGACCACGCTTGTGGCTTCTCTATCGAAGTCATCTTCGGTCGTTATGATCCTTCCATCGAAGGAGAGCAGCTCTGCCGAGGTCGCTATTGTGTCAATACCTGCGGGGACGCTGGAGGATACATCGTAAAGAATTGCAAAGCTAATGGCGTCACCCGTCGGCAGATTCGCGATGGACCAGACAGGAGGGAGAGGTGCTCCGTCGGGGCCAAACCCGACGATCGTTGTTCCCGGAGGAGAGGCTGATTCGAGTTGAATGGCGAGGTTGCTGGCGTCACTGGGGCCATTGTTGCTTGCCGTGATGACATGACTGAGATTTCCCGGGGTGCCACCCTCGGAGTATCCAGCGAGCACCGGATCGCGGGACTCGACCACCTCGATAGCAATATCGGCCTCCCTTTCGACAGAGGCACTGGACGCAATGGAGTTGTTCTGGGGATTCACATCTGTCTGGGCGACAGAAATCACCGAGGCAAGATTTGTGATCACGTCGACTCCTGCTTCCGTTGAGGGTCCGACGGTGAGCCGCAGGCGCACTAGAGAGGTACTCCCGACCGGAAGATCTCCGACTGTCCAGGTGACGGACTCACCAGTGCTCTCGGTGGTTGTGCCGGCCAAAGGTTCTGCTTCTCCAAGGCTTACCCCCGGAGGCAGGTCGAAATTGTTCCGGAGCGATACATCGCTGGCAAAGGAGGGGCCCAGATTGGTTACGGTTACCATGTATTCAAGGTTCAAGGGGCCGGATCCGGCGATGGTTGGGTCAGCCAGTGCCATATTGGTAACCTGGAGGTCCGCTCTCGTGATAATGGAGGCGGCATCGGAAACTGCGGTTGCGGTTGAAACGTTGGTCTGAGTGACTCCTGTCAGGGTAGCGGTGCTGGTAATGACGTCGACGCCCTCATCAGCGCTGGGGTCAACAGAGAGAGCGACGGTAAGGGTTGCGGTAGTTCCCGCCGGGAGAGAGGGAAGGGTCCAGATGCCTTCCTGATAGGTCCCCTGATCCGGTGTGATACCCGCCACTGCAACTCCCGTGGTGAGAATACCAAGTTCCTCGCTGATAGTGAGGTCTGTTGCGGTCGAGGGTCCTTGGTTGGTTACTGAAACCGTGTAGGTAAGTCCTCCTGTGCCTGCGATGATTGGGTCAGCTGACTCAAGCTGGTTGAGGCTGACGTTGACAATGGGCCTCACCTGAAGGGTGTCCGTTGACGGTCCACTGTTGCCCAAGGAGCTGGTCAGATCGCCAGTGGTATTGACGAAGGTCCCACCTTCAATACTGGTGACTTCCACCTGAAGGATGCATCGACCACCAGCAGGGATCCTGCCGTTGGAATAGGAGAGCAGGGATCCTCCCGGACCCGCACTGGCACTCCCTCCTACACAGGTGCTGGAAAAATTCACGGGGTTCGAGAGAACAAGACCATCGGGCAGGGTGTTGCTGAATGAGAGGCCAATGGCATCGAGCGGAGAGGTGCTGTTGTCGATGGTATAGGTCAGGATCCCAACCTGCCCCGCGTTAAAGTCAGGCGAAAATTCCTGTGTGAACAGAGGCGGGGCTACGATTGTCAGATTGGCGGCGGCTCCGGGGCTGGTGCCCAGGGAAGAGGTGAGATCACTGGTCGTGCTCCCGTAGGTGCCTGCTGTCGCCTTGCTGGTGGTCACCTCGAAGCTGATGGTGCACACGGTGCCAGCGGGAACAACCGCATCCCCGCTTACAGAAAAGGTATTTGTGTCACTTGAGAGGCTGAAAATGCCACCTTCTCCGCAGTTCAGGGTTTCTACCGGAAGCTGTTTTCCCGGGGGCACGTCACCCCTAATCATTCTGATTGCCTCGGGGAAGATATCTGAAAATGCCAGACCGCGTGCCTCAATCGCGCTCGCGGTGTTGTCTATGGTGTAGGTGACCGTGCTCTGGCCTCCGATGGGAACCGCACTGGGAGTGAAAACCTTCGTGATTGTGGGTGCTATTGGCTCCACTGCAAGGGTGTCTGTGGCAGGAAGGCCAGTCCGTGGCTGCCCGTTGACTCGTGCACTCAGACGGCTTGTAACATTGAGATGAGGTCCAAAGGCGGCGTCCGCCGGGACGGAGACCTCCACGGGAAAAGAACAGGTTTGTCCAGGAGCCAGACTGCCACCCTCTACCACGAGAAGGCTGGTCCCCGATATGCTGGAACCCGGACCGCATGGTTCAATGTTGATTTCCGGGACCTCGATGGAGATGTCGTCAAACCAGGCCTGGACAATCTCCGTGCCAGACGTGGAGCGGTTGGTGTATGCCCCGATGACAAGGGTATGGGAACCAGCGTTCAGGGGAATTTCAATGGAGGCCTCCCGCCAGCCGGAGTCAGAGTCGATCTGGTTATCGCTGCTGCCGTCGAAACGCAGCAGAGAGTTGTCAGGGCCGTCGCCCCAGCGGATTCCATCAACGGTGAGAACGGCCTCGCCGTATTCGTTGTTGTCGAAGTCTCCTGCGAGGTTGAGCCGGTAGCGCACATTAACGGTTGCGAGAGCCGCTTCCTCGAGGGTAAAATCCCGGCTCCACCCTCCAGAGCTTTCAGGAGAGAAAAAGTTAGCAAAGAAATTCTGTCCCCCGGTCTGAACTCGCAGGGCTCCACCCTCGCTGCCGCCCGTCGGATCCAATTCTCCGGAAGAGAAGTCGGGGTCGGGGGTGTCTTGAAACGGATCATCCACATAGGTAAATCCGCCCGCGGCAGCTTGAGAGCCGGGGATGAGTTGAACCTGGAAACCTACATCGCTGCTCTCAAGGGTATTCTGGTGTACTTCGATTGCTATCGAGTTCGTCCCCTCAACCAGAACGCCATTGAGATTCAGGCCACCTGTCGAAAAACCAGTTTCATCCCCAAGACCGGCAAGCGTGGTCGTGGAGATCTCCCCCTCAGGCATGCTTGGCGTCCGAAACACCTCAATGCCGTTGATGTAGATCACGCCACCGTCATCCAAGAGATATTCCGCGAGCCACTCTGTTTCAGAAAGCTGTTCCAGCGAGATCTCAAACGTATTTCTAAAGAGGTAAGTCGTGATCAGATTCTGACCATTAGCCGCCGCTCCGATACCAAACAGGAGATCCTCTGCTCCGGGAAACCCATCGATACCCCCTACCTGGATGGGCACCTCTTCTGATTCCCAGGGGCCTATGCTTGATGTGGAGACATCGAAACTGGCCGAGTTCCAAGCATTTCCTTCCTCGTCAACGGGGTATCCATCGTTGCTGCCATTTTCGTTCTCAATACGATCGAGATAATCCCACTCTCCGGTAATCACCGGACCTCCTCCTCCCGCATCTCCATCAAATCCTGCTTGAAGCAGTGTCCCGCCCCGTGTGGGGATCTCAGTCGCCACCAGTCCGGGAAGAGTCGCTTCCAGATCATCGGTGAAGCTGAGGTTGGTAATCGTGTCGGTGGCGCTGTTATTTGTGATTGAGAAAAGCAGAGTGCCGGACTCCCCGGGAGCAATGGGGTTGTCTATAAACTCCTTGTCAAAAGATACGTTGAGAATTGAGGAAGGGTCGATGACCTCGAGTTCGGCGAAGGCCAAGCCACCAGAAACAATTTCGCCACCGATGGCTCCGACGGCAGTCAGGTTGCTGGAAATACTGAGATGAGTTCCCGGAATGACGCCGACCACTTCGAGGGTCAGAGTGCATGTCTCACCTGCAGGAAGGGGGACCGGATCCTCGGGGGATACGTCGATCGCCTGAGTGCCATTGATTGCGGTGATGCTGATCCCCGGACAGTTGGTAGAGACTGACGGAGGGGTCGCAATCGCGATTCCCGGAGGGAAAAAATCACGGAACGACAGATTGAGAACGTCTTCGGATCCCTGATTCTCGATCGTGTAGATCAAGGTTGACCTGCCTCCGAGTGGGACAAGGTCCGGAACGAAGCGCTTGCTGAACCCCAGAATGGGTTCCGAGGAGGTGAAGAGCGTGGCAAATGCCGGGGCGCTGGGGCCTACCTCGGAGGTGAAGTCGGCAATGGTGAGATCGTGAGGCCCCCTTATGTTCTGGGTCACCAAGGCCTTGATTTCACATGTCGAGCTGGTGTCAACCGCTCCTCCCGAAAATCGGAGGAGGGATCCCTCATTCTCGGTAGCCAGGGTGCCTCCGCACTCGGAGGAAAGGGCTCTGATGGTGACACCCTCAGGCATGGGGAGGGTGAAGGAGAGCTGGCTGATTGGACCGGGGTTGATGGTGTTGTCCACCGTGATGGTGAGTTCGGTGGTGCTGCCGATACCAACGGTATCAGGCGCGAGCAGCATTTCGATCGCCGGAGGCCTGTCTCTTATACACATCTGACGCTGCCGACGAATAGAGAGGTGTAGATCTCGGTGGTCGCCGTATCATTA
>CAXEFH010000129.1:0-9226 GCA_963989605.1 uncultured Roseibacillus sp.
TTCTGATGTTACGCTGCTCTCGCCTGCAATCGATCTGACGGGACTGCCCTCTGCTCGTCTCACCTTCGACATGTATCGTGATGCCGACGGATTCTCTGATGCCGCAGTCGTTCGTTTTCTTCGCGCGTCAGATGAGGTGCAGCTGGGGAACGAGGTGCCTCTTGACATGGCTGTGTTTGATATCGACTGGGTCCCCGCGGACATCCCGCTACCTTTGCCGGCAATTGGTGAGGAAATCTTCATCGAGTGGAACTTCCGGAGTGACCAGAGCCTCGATCCCTACAGCGGCCTGTCGATTGACAACGTAGGGATCGTGGCGGAGTAAGGCGGGTTCACCCGCGCCTGTTTAATTCATCCCCGTCGCCTCTCTTAAAAGGGGTGCGGGGAAGGTGCGTCCTACCCGGGATACCAGATCGTCCGCGGCTCATCTTCACCACGCTGGTAATCCCAAGCCCGGTCGATGAGCTGCTTGAGGTCGACCGCTGGACGCCAGCCAAGGAGGAACCTGGCCTTGGAGTTATCGAGCCATGTGCTGTGAAACTCGGTAGGAACATCAACCGAAGGAAGGTTCCGTGAGCTCGCAAGATAGTCGCCGACCTCCCGGTAATCGATCGGCTCATCCATGCAGATGTTAAAGGTCTCCTGGTGAGCCGCCCCGGGTTTTCCGAGGGCGGCAATAATGGCGGAGAGGAGATCATCGAGGTGAACGAAGTTCCGTTTTACCGGTATGCCTTCCGGGTCCAGCATTATGGGGACGGTCTCGCAGGAGGCATAGTGCTCGGCTTCTGAAGGGCCAACCAGATCGCACCAGCGTGGTCCCCCGAACACATCCTGTTTAAAAGTGAGAGTGTAGCGGAAATCGTCTTTCTCCATGATCCAGGGAGCCCGGAGGCAACAGCCTGAGAAATCATACTGGATATAATATTGCTCGAGCATGATTTCCTCGAGGACCTTGGAAAGTGCATAGCAGCCCGGGTAGGCACTGTGGCCCTGCGTCTCAGTAACGGGAAGAGGGTGGGGGTAGAAGAAGTGGCCCATGCCAGCGTCTCCACCAATCAGGATGAATTGCTCAAAGGAATCGCTCGTGCGACACCCTTCGAGGAGCCAGAAGAGCCCCTTTACAGTCACATCCATGACGTCATCCGGAGTCTCCTTGCAGGTAGCGAGATGAACCACATGGGTGATGCCTTGCAACGCGTTTTCCACATCATCGCGGACTGCGATGTTTCCCTTGATGATTTCAAGACCTTCCTCCTCGGGGAGGGTCCGGTTGTGACAAAGGGCCCGGATGGTGGCGTCGTGGAGTTCATTGCCGCGGAGAACGCGGTTTATAAAAGCCCGGCCGACCTTGCCGGTTGCCCCGGTTACTAGTATCTTCATGGGAACGGGATTTCGGGTGTTATCTTCTCTGGGATTCAAGGTTGGTGTCCGTATTGATTGGAAGGCCAGCCGGGTGTTTGAGACAGAGCTGGGGGAGAGGGAAGCGATGGTTGTCAGGGAGGGCAATGCCAAAGCTCTACCGGTATGCCCAAGAGCAGGAGAAAAAAATCCGGACCGTTCAGGCGTCGGGAGACTGGGGGGTCAGGACGGCCTTGACGATATTGCGGTCGTGCATTGTCTGGAAGGCGAGCCGCCACTCTTCCAGCGGCCAGGTGCCACCGAGTGCGGGAGTGACATCTAGCTGCCCGCTGGCCATCATGGCAATGACAGTTTCCCACATGGGCCAGTTGTGACTGAAACTTCCCTGAAGGGTGACATTCTTCTGGACCAGGGGGTCGAGGCTGAAGTCAAGGGGCTGAGGTCCCCATCCAACCTTGCTGATCCAACCCGCTGGCCGTACGACCTCAATCGCGGTGCGAAGGGCTCCCGAGGCTCCAGCCGCATCGATGACTCCGTCACAACCCAGCCCATCGCGGCTCCGGGCCCAGTCCTCCACGCCGTCGATCAGGGGGGTGCAGCCATATTGCTCGGCTACTTTCATCCGGGAGGCATCGGAGGGTAGCCCGGCGACTGCTACCTCGGCGCCTGCAATTCTTGCAAGGTGAGCCGCGAAGATGCCAATGGGACCAGGCCCGATAACAAGGATCCGATCTCCGGGTCTGACATTCCCATTGTGTACTACCGCGTTGTAGGCGACGCAGCATGGTTCGGTTAGGGCGGCATGTTCGTAGGGCAGTTCTTCCGGCAGGTGATGCAGGATACGCTGAGGGACGGCGACGAAGCTCCGCATGGCTCCATCGACCATTGCGCCGTAGCCTTTCCGGGATGAGTCAAGATTGTAGAGACCCCTGCGACTGAGAGGGCTGAGCGGGTCAATGATGGCAGAAGTTTCGCTGACGGCACGATCGCCTTCCTTCCAACCGCGGACATCGTTGCCGACCTCCCTGATTCTTCCGCAGAATTCATGACCGAGGACGACGGGGTAATTCATTTCCCAGCTGACACCACCCTGCCACATGTGGAGATCGCTTCCGCAGACCCCGATCGCTTCTACCTCGAGAAGAACCTCATCTGACTTGATGGTCGCTCTCGGTATTTCCCTCAGCTCGACGCTGTCGGGTTCGGCAGCATAATTAACAACAGCGAGATCAGTTTTGGAATCGGACATAACGGGGTGATTTTCAGTGACGGGAGCAGTAGTTCCCCTTTACCTCTTCGACGTACCCTTTAAGAGTATTTAGAGGGTCATTGGCTGAAGTAAGGGGATGCCCAATGATAAAATAATCCGCCCCCATGCGGGCGGCCCGGACGGCATCCTGCACCCCGAACGTTGATACGCCGACGGGTCCAGAAGTCGCGTCAAGGGTGGCAGGGAGCCATTGGAGAGAATCCCCGGTCGGATCTGCGCTTCGTTCATCTGCGCTGTAGTGGAGGTAGACGAGTGCGGCTCCCCACTCGTGGCACTGCCTGGCACGGGAGGCCTTATCCTTTGATCCGATGGTGTCCACCACCACGTCTATACCGAGCTCCTTACCTGTGGTTATCGCTGAGAGGATCGTGGCATCGGAGGCATTTGCACAGACAGTCATGACCTGAGCTCCTTCCTCCTTCGTATGGCGGACATTGCGGCTGCCTCCGTCCATGGTCTTGTAGTCCACAACCACGGGTATTGAGGGGAAGGCGTCGACTACCGCGCGAACAGGCGCGAGTCCCTGGCAGGTAACGAGCGGAGTGCCAACCTCCAGCCAGTCGAACCCTGCCTCGACTGCGATAGCCGCCATTTCGAGGGCCTCAGAGGTGGAACGGTAATCGAGAGCGATCTGGGTGATGGGGAATTGAAAGTCCAACAGGAGGGAATCTGAAGTGCCTGCGGGGGCAATGCAATCTGCTATTGATTGCTGCTGGGTCTGCATCACGTAGGCGGTGGCGGGGAGCAATGGCAGATGATTTCTCCCGCGAGGACCGTATTCTGGCGCGGTCGGGGGCCGAACCACGGGGCGAAATGGGTACGCCAAGGTGGAACGCCCCGGGGTGGGAAAACTGTTCGTGACCTTATCGAGGAAATGCCGGAGTCTGGGGTGCTATGCGGTTGGTGCAAACGGCAGGAAGGCTTTTCTGGCTCTGGACTCTGCTCGGAACCCTCTGGGCGTGGATCTGTCCTGATCATTTTACGTGGTTCGTCCGGGAGACATTCCCTGGAACCGGCTTGAAGCTGGTTCCCCTCGGGCTGGGAGTGATTATGCTGGGGATGGGGCTGACCCTGAGCTTCGAGGAAGTCAGAAAGGCTCTGTCACTTCCGCGGGCGGTGGTGATCGGAGTGCTGGCCCAGTTTCTCATCATGCCCTTCCTCGGCTGGGGTGTCGCGGTGATGTTCGGTCTCGAGGATGAGTTTAAGATTGGACTTATCCTGGTGGCCTGCTGCCCCGGTGGAACGGCATCCAATGTGGTGGCTTATCTCGCCCGCGCTAATGTTGCCCTGAGTGTGCTCATGACGATGTGCTCAACCCTGCTTGCGATTGTCCTCACGCCTTACCTGACCAAGGGATACGCCGCGCTGGCAGTTCCCATTCCGGTCGATGCCTGGGCGATGCTTCGAAACATGCTTGCGGTGGTTCTGATACCAGTGGTGGCAGGGCTGTTTCTTAACCGTATCTTAGGGGTGAGGGCTCGCAAGGTGGCGGGAGAGGTTTCCCCCCTGCTTTCCATTGCGGTGATTGTTCTTATCGTGGGTGGTATTGTGGGTGGCAGTAAGGAGCGTATCCTCGAAAATCTCAACCTTCTGCTTCTCGCGGTCTTTGTTCTCCACGTTGCGGGATTTGTGATGGGCTACTTCTGGGCGCGGCTCCTCAAGTTGGGCGAGCAGGAGCGTCGCACGGTATCTATTGAGGTAGGAATGCAGAATTCCGGCCTCGGTGCGACCTTGGCCAAGCTGCATTTTGCCTCCCAGCCCGGAGCGGCCATGATCTGCGCGATTTCGGCCCTTTACCACTGCCTGATCGGCAGTCTGATCGCCAGCCTGTGGAGGGCCCGTCCGCCGGAAATTCCAACCGGTATCGAGGGCGAGGGAACCAGAAATCGCTGATTGTTGGTCAACGGAGACTTGCGCTGCAAGCGGCCGCGGTGTACCGGGACCTTGATGAAACACAGCACCTTCTTTGCCCTCCTTCTTTCTTCCATGTTCCTGCTTTCAGGGACTTCCTCGCGCGCTCAAAACCTAGGTGAAATTCTCGAGAGCGGTGGACTCGGAGCCCTGATTGGAACCTGGGTAGATCAGGATACGAACGGACAGGCCATTTCACTGACTTATACCTGGAGGATCAAGAACCGGGTTCTCGGACTTAGTATCAGGATGCCCGGGGACAATTCAGAGGCCTTGATTGCGGTCGACCCCGAGAGTGGAGAGGTGATGCACGTGAGTGCCGACGAGAATGGAGGAGTCGGGATGGGAAAATGGGCTGAGGAGAATGGGGTAGCAACGCTGACTCTCAAAACCGTGGACAGTGATAAGAAGGAAGAAACCGTCAAGGTGAGCCATCAGATCACGAACGATAAGCTCGTCGTAGGGGTCAAAAATGTCGCAACCGGTAACGGCGGAGAAATTACTCTGGCGCGCAAGTCAGAGTAAGTCCGCTGGAATCCTAAAGGAGCAGCTCGCTCACCACACGGCCATGCACATCGGTGAGTCGTATGTCGCGGCCCCCGAAGCGATAGGTAAAAGACTTGTGGTCTACCCCAAGAAGGTGGAGAAGGGTGGCGTGGAGATCATGCATCTCCATTCGGTCTGAGACGGCCTTATAGCCCCATTGATCCGTCTCTCCGTGGGAGAGTCCTCGTCGGATGCCACCGCCAGCCATCCAGAGGCTAAACCCGTGTTCGTTGTGGTCGCGGCCTGATCCCCCCTGGGCGAAAGGTGTTCGTCCAAATTCTCCTGACCAGAGGACGAGGGTCTCATCCAGCATTCCACGGCTCCGAAGATCCCTGAGGAGACCAGCGATGGGCTGATCCACCGCACGGGCGTTGTCGCCGTGGTTCTTGGCGATGTCGCCGTGAGCATCCCAGCGCTGGAAACCATTCACCATGGGAATGGTGAGTTCGACAAAGCGCACTCCGCGCTCGACGAGCCTCCGGGCGATGAGGCATTGCCGGGCGTAGGTCCGGGTGTGCTCGTAGCTCGCATCAAGGCCGTAGAGTCGCCGCGTTGACCGGGACTCTCCCTCCAGAGACATGACCTCGGGAACTGCCAGCTGCATGCGGGCGGCGAGTTCATAGTTGGCGATTGCAGCCTCCAGCTCCCCGGAAACTGGAGTGGCCTGTTGATTGAGGTGGCCGACCAGACGCCTCTTGAGGGCTTGCGCGTGGGCACCACGTTCATTCGGGGTGACGTTGGCAAGGGGAGTGCCGATGGCATTGAGGAGACTTCCCCGCGCGGTAGCGGGGAGGAATCCGTTGCTGAAGCAGTCCAGGCCTCCCGAGGGGATCTGACCTCCATTGAGAACGATGTAGCCGGGTAGATTGTCGTTATCGCTGCCCAACCCGTAACTGGCCCACGCACCCATACTGGGCCTCCCCTGGAGACCTGTTCCACTGTGCAGAAAGAAGTTCGCGCTGGTATGCTCTGGAAAGCGCGAGGTCATTGATTTGACGATGCAAAGTTCATCCGCGACCTCAGCCACCCTTGGGAAGAGGTCGCTGACCCATGCTCCAGACTGGCCCCTTCTCCGGAAGTTCCAGGGAGATTTAAAGACCTTGCCGATTGACTCAAATTGCGTTCTCTCAATTTTCCCAATCTCCTTACGAGGGTCCTTGCCATGGTGCTTCTCAAGCATTGGCTTGTAGTCGAATGAGTCGACCTGCGAGACGCCCCCCTCCATGAAGAGAAAGATTACATTGCGTGTTCTCGGTGGGAGATGTCTCTCGATCATTCCCGCGGCGCTGGCCTTATCATGCAAGGCGCTGCAGGCGAGAGCCCCGAACCCAAGCGAGGACCGCGCGAGCATTTCGCGACGTGCGATGGCTGGATGTTCGCTGCTCACTTGGTGTAAGGAAAGCTATGCAGAGTGCACTGCCTGCGCGAGGTTCAGGAATTCCTCACCGAACTGTGCAATCCTGTCGCGGATTTCATTACTGATTTCGCCGGCGTCTGATACGTCATCCTTGCCCGCGTAGACGAAGCGAGGAAGAATTATGGTCCGGAAATCGAGCATGAGGCTGTTAGCAATCGCCATCACGGACATGTAGCTGCGCTCTCCACCCGCTGAGCAGAGAAACCCCGCAACCTTGCCGGTCATTTGACGGCCGGCAAGCTCGATTGCGTTCTTGGCGGCTGAATTGATGTCGTAATTGTAGATAGGGACGGCGAGTACGACGGCGTCGGCATCCGTGAAATATTTCTGCAGTTTCATTGTGTCAGGATGTCCGTAGGCTGATGTCCCGTCACACGCAGGCAAATCGAGATCCCGAAGGTCGAGAGTGGAAATGGCGGCCCCCTCGGTCCCTTGCCAGACGGACTCCAGCTCGCCAGCGAGGCGACGACTACGGCTTTCCGGATGCAGGCTGCATGAGACGATCAGGATTTTCATCGTGGATCATTATCAATGATCCCTCCTGAGTTTCAATGCTCTGTCGTTAGGAATGAGTTGACTTTGCCATTTCCCGGCCAAATCTCCCAGCCATGCTCAAGCACACCACTGCTGCCTCTCTGCTCTTGGCTTTTCTTGCTACATGGGCTCAGGCAGAGGAACCAAAACTGGAATCCGACCGGGACAAGGCCTCCTATCTGATCGGACGCAATATCGGGGAGACTATCAACCGGGACGGCATCAAGCTGAACATCGAGAACCTCGTTGTGGGCCTGCGGGAAGGTTTATCTGGAAAAGACTCACGAATTTCGGAGGCTGATGCCGCCAAGGTCATGGAGACATTTCAGGCCGAAATGCAAAAGCAGGCAGAGGCCAAGGCAGCCTCGGCCTCGGCAGAAAACGTTGCGGCAGGCACCAAGTTTCTTGCCGATAACAAGAAGCGCGAGGGAGTCAAGGTGACTGAGTCAGGCCTCCAGTACGAGATCATCTCTGCTGGCAAGGGGGAAAAGCCTACGCCCCTTGATACGGTGACGGTTCATTATCATGGAACCCTGATCGATGGCACAGTCTTCGACAGCTCAATCGAGCGCCAGACTCCTGCGACCTTTCCCGTCAATGGGGTGATTGCGGGTTGGACCGAGGCACTCCAGCTGATGCAGGTCGGCGCAAAGTACAAGCTCTTTATCCCGGCAGACCTTGCCTACGGTAAGTCCGGGGCCGGCCGGGACATCGGACCTAACTCTACACTTATCTTTGAGGTAGAGCTCCTTTCAATCAAGGGGCAGGAAGAGAAGAAATAGTCCGGGTTTCACCCAGTTCTGCTAAAGGCTCCCCTCCGGGGAGCCTTTTTTTCGGGCGCTAGCGAGGGCTCCCGAGTCGTTCCCGGACTAGCTCGCCCAGGTATTTTACCGGGAGGGAGCCGTGGGCAATGACGGCCTCGTGGAACCGTCCGAGGTCGAAGTTCGTGCCCTGCTCCCTCTGGATCTCGCGGCGAAGATCATACAGGGCCATGCGCCCCACGAAGTAAGTGCTCAGCTGCACAGTGGACTGCTTGGAGCGAATGATCTTTAGCCGGGCCTCTCCCTCTGATTGAAAGGACTGATTCATGAGGAAGTCAAGTGCCTCGTCGTCACTCATCCGGCCGCAGTGCATGCGGTGGTCGAGAATGGCATTGGCCACGGCACGAAGGTAGAACTTGAGCTGGGTCAGACGCAGGGCGGGGTCCCCTTCGCCGTAGCCCTGGTCGAGCATCATCTGCTCGGTGTAGACGGCCCACCCTTCGATGAAGACCCCGGAGAGAAGGAGGCGACGAACCGGAGAGCTCTCCCGGTTGTGGTAGGCGAGTTGCACATAATGGCCCGGGTAGGCCTCGTGGATGGTGAGGATCTGCAGCATGTATCGGTTGTATTCCTGCAGGAAACTCTCCACTCGGTCCGCATCCCAGTCAGCAGGAGGGGGGCTGATCGCGTAAATGGTCCTGTTTTCCGGATCGAGGGGTGGAGCGGGCTGGATGTAAGCGAGGGAGTTTCCGCGGTGAAACTCCGGCATTTCCATCAACTCACACCGGTCGGGATCCGGCAGACGAAGGATGTCGTTTTTCGTGATGAAGTCCTTCAGCCTGTCGACGGTAGCCCGGGCATCGGCGAGGAGGTTTCCGGGTTCGCCGTGTTCCCTGCCGACGGCATCAAGCACCCGGGTAATCGTCTCATGGCGTCCAGCTACGTCATCGGGCGGAAGGGGCGCCCCGGGGTAATATTTGCCCCAGAGTTGCCGGGCAGTGACATACATCTCACCGGTGACGCGATGGAATTCGCCCTCGGCGCGGGTCAGGACCTCATCGGCGGTAATGTCGCCGTTGACGGCGAATTGCAGTTTTCGGTCAAACGTTTCCTTTCCCATCCGCCAATCACTTCTCGCACGGGCGCGGAGGTCGGTTTCAAGGAACTCCTGATAGGCATGCAGTTCGACGAGCAGGTCGTCGGCGGCCTTTTTCAGCTCTGCATATTGTGGGGAATCCCCCACCAGCTCGTAGATCTCTTTTTCGTAAAAACCGATCACCCCACGGTTCTGGTTGATACTGGTCTCAAGGACCGGCAGGGGAGGGCTGGTTAGGGTGCGACGGGCCGTGGCGACTACTTCCGGGAGTTGCCGTATTCGTGCGATGACATTGGAGATGTTTTCCTCGTGGGGAAGGCTCGACTGGGTGA
>CAXEFH010000130.1:0-9220 GCA_963989605.1 uncultured Roseibacillus sp.
CCTGTCTCGTGGGCTCGGAGATGTGTATAAGAGACAGCTCCCTCCGGTTTCTCCTTCTGCTCCTGCTCCCTGTTACCGTTCACGCCGCTCCCAAGGTTGAGAATGTCCTCTTTATCATCTCTGATGATCTCAAGGCCAGCGTACTTGGGTGCTACGGGGACAAGGTCTGCAAGACCCCCAATATCGACAAGCTGGCGGCCCGCGCGATGGTCTTCGACCGGGCCTACTGCCAGGGACTGGCCTGTGCCCCGTCCCGGACCTCCTTCATGCACAGCCGTTACCATGGGGCCAAGGGGCGGGTCAACCTGGGCCAGCACTTCAAGGCCAACGGCTTCTACAGCGCCCGGGTGGGCAAGATCTACCACATGCGGGTTCCCGGGGACATCATCGCCGGGACAGATGGACTCGATATCCCGTCTTCGTGGACCGAGAAGTTCAACTCCCCCGGACAGGAGGCCCACACCCCGGGCGACTACGCATGCCTGAACCTGAACATCTTCACCAAGGAGCTCGAGGGGCGCCAGTCCACCCGCATGCCCCACCGGATGTTCGTTTCCGTGAGTTACGAGGGTGACGGCTCCGACCAGCCTGACCACAAGACCGCCAGCAAGACCATCGAGCTTCTCAGGAAGCACAAGGAAAAGCGCTTCCTGCTCGCCGCCGGGTTGGTTCGTCCCCACTACCCGATGGTCCAGCCGAAGCAATACTTCGACCCCTACCCGTGGCAGAAGATGGCCCTTCCCAGGTCCGTCCCCAACGACCTGGAAGATATGCCCAGACTCGCCATCACCCGCAGCCGCTCGGAACTGAATGGGATTGCTAAATTTCCCGACAACCAGAAGCGGATGTGGTCCGCCTATTACGCCTCGGTAACCTTCATGGACGAGCAGGTCGGGCGCATCCTCGGTGAGCTCGACCGCCTCGGCCTGCGCGAGAAGACCGCCATTGTCTTCACCAGCGACCACGGCTACCACCTCGGGGAGCACACCTTCTGGCAGAAGAGCAACCTCCATGAGGAAGTGACCCGGGTGCCCCTGGTCATCTCGATGCCGGGCCTCAACCCCGGCCGCAGCAGCTCCCTGGTCGAACTGGTCGACCTCTTTCCCACCCTCTCGGCCGCAGCAGGCCTGCAGGCTCCCGGGGACCTGCACGGCACGAGCCTTCTTCCCATCCTCAAGGACCCGGGCGCCAGGGTGAAGGAAAGCGCCCTCTCTATCCATGGCAGTGGCACCTCGATGCGCACCGCACAATGGACTTATACCCGTTACAAGGATGGCAGCGAGGAGCTCTACGACATGGAGAACGATCCTGGCCAGTTCACCAACCGGGCTCGCGTCAAGGAATCCGAACAGGCTCTCGCGATACACCGGAGGGCTTTCGACAAACGACTGCGGGCCGCAGGCCTCAACCCCACCAAGGTGCGCTAGTAGCTCCGCCCTCTGAATGTGAACCCGGAAGAAGCTTTGGAGATAGCAACAAAAGTGGCGCGGGTTCCCACCCACGCCACTTAAAGAAGAACTGTCGTCTATCAGGCAGACTACTTCACCTTCATCACACCCCGCATGAGGATGTGATGGCCAGGGAAGGTGCAGACGAACTCATAGTTGCCTCCCTGCTTGGGAGCGGTGAACTCGATCACCTCGGTCTTGCCAAAGTCGATCAACTTGGAATGGGCGATGACTCCGTCGTGCTCGGGAATCCACTGGGCCTTGAAACCCGATTCTCCCAGCTTGATCGCAGCCTCTCCCACCCCGTTGGCAGCTCCCGGCTTCACGATCACCAGATTGTGCGGCACGTAATCGGAGTTCTTGAAGTGGATCCGGATCTTCTTGCCAGCCTTCACCTCGAAGTCCTTGATGTCGAACTTGAGCTGCTCAAGCAGGGTTCCAACCCGAACATCCGTAGCCTCGTCGGTGTCCTTGAAGACCCCGGGAGGATCGTTTTTGGTCACCTTCACCTCTTCAACTGCGGCGGATCCCTTGGTCGGGTCAGCGGTATACCACAGATGCTGAACGGTCCTGGCCGCTACCCGGGCGTGGGACACCGGGGAGTTCAGGACCTTGCCCAGAAGTTCCCCATCGCGCACGTTGTGCTGCTGGTGTACCCAAAGGGCCTCGAGAATGTGATGGGCGTGCTCTTTGTTGGCAGGATCCCACTTGCTGGCCCACTTCTTGCAGGCGGCAATCACGTCCTTGGTATTGCGCTCACTGAGCTCGATCCGGGTCCGGTAACGTACTCCGTCAACTGGATGCTCAAGGTTCTTCATGAGCTGGTCGAGGGAAGCACCGTCGACCTTCACGTCCTTCTGGAGAGGCTTGCCCTTGTGGATCACCCGGTAGATTCGGCCGTGGGTGTGATCACGGGAGGGATCCCGGATATTATGCTGCATGTGCCCGATGATGACGTTGTGCCAGTCAGAAACATAAAGCGCACCGTCGGAACCGAATTCCACGTCCGAAGGACGGAAGTTCTTGTCGGAACTTTTGATGAGGTCCTGACGGGGTTCTCCCCACATGTGATCCTCCTCATTCTTGGGCTCAAGGTCATACTGCTTGACCCCGAGAAACCCGATGGTGTTCGCAAGGATGTAATCACCCTGCCAATCGTCCGGGAAGTTTGCGCTGGAGACTACTCCGGATCCGGCCACCGGCCGCACTTCCTTTTTGACAAGGCCATGCATCTTAAAGCCCTTGCCCTCGGGTCGCACCTGATAGGAACGACCCCCAGTTCCATCATTGGCGTAGTGTCGGCCCCAGTAGTCAAAGCAGACTCCGTGTGGGTTCGGGCTGTTACCCGCATGCACCGTCACGGTATACTGGCGGGGGTCAAAGCGGAACATGGCTGACGCGCCGCTGTGGAGTGGCGGGCCCCACGGGTGCTCGTGGGCGTTGTGGAAGAAAACTCCGCTCTGCCAGTAAAATGCCCCATCAGGGCCCATTGCAAAGGCATTGGCAGCATGGTGGGTATCGGCTGACCCGATCCCTTGCAGGAGGCGAATCCGCACGTCAGCAACGTCATCCCCATCGGTATCCTTCAGGAACAGGATATCCGGCTGGGAAGCCACCAAGACCCCCCCATTCCAGAATTCAAACCCGGTCGGGTTGTGCACCTTGGCGAAGGTAATGCACTTGTCTGCCACTCCATCACGGTTTTCGTCGGGGAAGATCAGGAGCCGGTCATCCATCTTTTTCAGGGGCTCCCACTTGGGATAGGTCGGCCATGCCGCGGCCCAGAGACGCCCCTTGGTGTCCACCGCCATCTGGACGGGGTTGATCAACTCCGGAAACATCTTCTCATCGGCGAAAAGGTTGACCTCCATGTCCTTGGGCACCGTCAACTTGGCGAGCCCTTCCTTGCCGGTGTTATAGCCCGCGAGATTACCCTCTTTACCGGCATTGGAACTTCGACTCTTGCCTCCCACGTTCGACTTCACTGCAACCGGCGCAGGAACATTGCTGTCATCAATCTCATGCTTGTGGTTCCCAGCGGCGGCCCAGACCGCCATATCCCTGTTAGCAACCATGACATCAATCATGGAGAGCTCGTGCCAGAGAACATCCTTGTTGCTCTGGCCGTCCACAAACCTCAACCCGGAGCGTCCACCCCAGACGTCATTGCCATCAGTCGCGCGGTAGCGGTTATGCCAGTGCCAGTTCTTATCCAGAACTGCCTTCCGTATCTTCTCAAGGCTCGGTGAGGCGGGGATATTCTTCCCAAGCATATTCTTGGCGATGACCTCCGCAAGTCGACGGTTGCCTTCCGGATTCAAATGGATTCCGTTGATCGTGAGAGGAACGTTGGAAGCCCGGAAGAGCTCTGCCGAAGTGGCGAACAAGTCGACGAACTCCACCTTCTTGGCTTCTGCGACCTCCTTGGTAGCCGCGGAGTAGATTGCAAGGCGCGCATTGTTCGCCTTGCCGTCCGGAAGGTTCGGGTTGCCGAGGTCCTCGTGAGCGATCGGGGAAAAGAGGACAATCCGGGGAGCTCCCTTCCCGTTAGGCTTCATGTTCCGGTAGTTCTCCACCAGTTTGCCAAGCTCATCGCGATACTTGCCCAAGCCCCCCTCGCCACCAAAGGACTCATTGTATCCAAACATGATGAAGATCACGTCGGCTTTGATATCTTTCAAGTACTGGTCCTGGGAGGGAAACCCCCGGTTCCGGGGACGGCTCCAGACCGTATCACCGGTATAGCCCATGTTCCGGATGGTCAGGTAATGCTTCGGATAGGCGGAATGGAGAACTGTCTCCAACCAGCCATCATGTTGCATGCGGTCCGCCAGGCCACTTCCGATGATGCAGATGCGATCTTGCTTCTCGAGAGTGAGGGCGGCTGGGGCAGATTGAACATTCGCAAATCCGAGAAGGATGGCGAGCGGGGCAATCCGCAGGGCGAGTAACGAGCGGGTCATCATGAATTTCAGAGTTCTGAGGCGAGAGAACTAGGGCAAAATCCCTCGCGCCTCACGCCTTTCCTTCGAAAGTTTCAAATTCGGGCCTCCATACAGCGGAAGATAGCACTTTCGAGTGACGCCCCTGATCCTTCAAGACTTCAAATCTTTCCCAACCCTCTTTCTCCCCCTCAGGGCAGCTTGGGATCTTCTCTCCCTACTTTTTCTGCCACGGAACGGCCCCACCCCGTTGGATATGAACCCGCATCGCGGCTCCAAGTTCGCGGAACTTGCGGCGGTTTGTGCCAGCCAGATCGGTCGTTTCTCCCGGATCCTTGGCGAGGTCAAACAGCTCCCACTTCCCCATGGGCGAGTTCTTCACCAGTTTCCAGCTCCCCCGCCGCATGGCCCAGATGCACTCACCCATGAAGCGCTCGCCTCCCTCCCGCCGGGTGAAGAAAAGGTCCCTGTCAAAGTCTGGCTGGTCTTCCTCCAGCAGGAGCGGAAGGAAGGAACGCCCGTCGATGGGGTGTTCGATCTTCACCCCGGCTGCCGCCGCCACGGTGGGGAAGATATCCATGGTGGCTGCCAGGAGATTACTGCGGCCACCCGCCCTGATTCTGCCAGGCCATACTGCACAAGCCGGGACTCGCAATCCACCCTCATACATCTCCTGTTTCTCTCCGCGCAGGGCTCCATTGCTGGCACCCACGTTCGCCTGTCCTCCATTGTCCGAGACAAAAATTACCAGCGTGTTTTTCGCCAGGTCAGTCTCATGCAGCTTGTCCATGACCTTCCCAATACCGTGATCCATATGCTCGATCAGAGCAACCAGCTTGGCTCGTTGGCTGCTGATTCCTGCTTCCCGCTTCGTCACCTTCTCGTACCAATCGGCAGGTGGCTGGATCGGCGTGTGCGGCGCGTTGTAGGAGAGATAGAGGAAAAAGGGTTCCTTCTTCTCAGCCCTTCCAGAAAGATACTCAACCGCCCACTGGCTGAAGATGTCCGTCGCATGACCCTTGGGATGAACCGGCTCTTCATTGCGTCGCATGTAGTGGTTCCCGTGGCGCCGATGCTTGTAATAGTCGTCCATCATGTCGCCGAGAAATCCATGGAAAAAATCAAAGCCCCTCCGGGTAGGCTGGTTCTCTGCTTCCAAGCCAAGATGCCACTTCCCGATGATCGCGGAGTGGTATCCCCGGTGCTTCAGGGCCTGCGGGAGCATGATGGCATCCTGCGCAAGGTAGCCCCAGTTATTGGGCGCATGGGTCCGCACCACTCCGGGTACTCCAACGAGCTCCTGGTAACGGCCGCTCAGGAGGGCCGCCCGGGTCGGAGAGCACACGGGGCAATTGGCGTAGAAAGAGTCAAAGCGCATCCCCGCCTCCATCAGACTGTCGATGTGGGGCGTCTCGAGGTCCCTGGCCCCATAGGAAGAAAGGTCCCCGTAACCAAGATCATCCACAATGATCACAACAACGTTCGGTCTGGCCTTCACTTCTGCCCCCAAGCACCCGATGATAAGAAACGCGAAAATCCGGACCAGGAGCGAGTGCCTCATTCCGCGATCCTATGAGCCTCGCCCCGTGGTGCCAGCGTAATTCATGGTCGGTCCTCTTCTCGATTCCCGGACGGCTTTCCCTCCGATGGCACACCCTCTCACCAAGCCAAGCCGTCCGTTCCATCCGCAGTCTTGTGGCCCATCTTCTGCTTCCAGGAACCACAAAGGGAGCCCAAAAATGGCTTCTTTCCCGCCGATTCCCAGCAACTTCCACTCGCATCGAGTGTTTGCTCTGGTAACAATTCAGCACGCTTTCCAAAAGCAATCCGCAACCATGAAACGATCCGCTCTCATCCCAACCCTCCTTCTCACCGCCGGCCTCGCCTTTGGCCTCGGCTGGATCTCAAAGCCTTCGGGGGGAAGTGAAGCAAAGGACGCTGAGGCTGCGGGATCGAAAAGCACGGCGTCTGCGGCACGGCCCCTGCGCCCCGGTGGCGTCACTCGCAACTCTTCTGACAGCAAGAGCCCAGTTGGCGAATTCCTAGCGCGCTACACCTCCGGGGGTGTTATTGCTCCGGAGGACATGACTGCGGCCATCGAAGAGATGCGCAAGGAGAACGATCCTATCCTGAGGCGTAAACTCTTCAGTGAACTCCTTGAAAATCTCACTCCGGACAATGCCAAGGCCGCCTACCTCGCCCTGCAGAACGGCCGACGCGGACAACGGCGCGGAGGCGGGGACGATGAGCTCCGCCTGATGGCTCACGCTTGGGGAAGAATCGATGGGCCAGGAGCAATCAAGGCTCTTACGGAAATGCGTAGCGCGCGCGATGGTGAAGACGGCGAAAGAGGCAGGGGCCGGGGAGGGGACCGTGGTGGAATCGAGCTCGTCAGCGTCCTCTCCGGATGGGCGACTGCAGACGGACGGGCAGCCGCCGACTACGTCAGTGGTGTAGAGGACGAGCGGGAGAAAAGCATGCTCTCGTTTGGCGTGGTGCGAGGAATGATGGTTAACGGTGTCGAGGACGCCATGGCATACGTTTCTTCCCTCCCCCAGACCGAAGACGGTGGGCGTACTCAGAACTGGTACATGTCCACCATCGCAAGTGAAATGCTTGAAGAAGGCCTGGACTCAGCGAAGGCCTGGGTCGACACCATCAACGATCCTAGTCTCAGGGGAGGAGCACTCTCCCGCGTGGCTGAATCCGCAGTCCGCGATGACCTCGAGAGTGCGGTGGAGTGGGTAACCCAGTATGCCGGCGAGGAAGCTGGTCAACGGGCCGTCAACCGGGTGGCAAACGAGTGGGCCGAGGACGACCCACAAGCGGTTCTAAGCTGGGCCGATTCTCTCCCTGACGCGGCCAAGGCGGAAGCCTACGGGGAAGCCTTTGAAGAATGGACCCGGCAGGATGCAACCGCTGCCGGCGATTTCCTGACGGGCATGGAACCTTCATCCGCCCGAGACTCCGCGGTAGAAGAATTTGCCACTACCCTTTCCAGGGAAGAGCCTGCTACCGCTATCCAGTGGGCGGAGACCATCTCCGACGTGGAGATGCGTACCGATGCCCTTACTCAAGTCGCTCGCAGCTGGTTTTACCGCGACCGGGAGGCCGCTAGTCAATGGATCGAAACCAGCGGCCTTCCTCAGGAATCCGTCGAATCTATTACCGCCGAGCGCCGGGGCTTTGAGGGGCGCGGTGGTGGCGGACGCCCGGGAGGAGGAGGCCCTCGCGGCCGTTAACCGTC
Organism: uncultured Roseibacillus sp.; assembly: GCA_963989605.1. GTDB lineage: Bacteria > Verrucomicrobiota > Verrucomicrobiia > Verrucomicrobiales > Akkermansiaceae > Roseibacillus_B. The sequence goes on from CAXEFH010000130.1 coordinate 7,638, forward strand.
ACGGTAACGAACGAGGGATCATCCCTCATCCGGGCTCTCCGGATCCGTCATTTCCACAGCTAGACGCCGACCAAGGTCCCTGCGCCACTTATCCGCTTTCTTTCCCTTGCCGCCGTCCAGGTGCTTGCGACAGAAGCCATTTAGAGCGCTCGCAATCTCCCCGCGCCTCTCCTTTGTCATTAGGTCTGCCTGAATAAAACGCTCTGGCTTGGGACTGACGTGCTGGGCGACACACCGGTAGAGAAAGATGCGGTCGTAACTGCTACGCAAGGCGAGAGCTCCCAGTTCCGAAAAGGCGGCCCGTAGACTTTCACGGTCGAGTGGAAACTCACTGACCAGATGAACTAATTCCACCCCGTAGACCCATTCCGGGTCCCTGAAGCGATTGGTCCTGTCATAAATCGACGCCGTCTCCCAGGCGATAATTCCGAGTATCTGACGCACCACGCTCAGAAGATACCCATCAAGGGAGCGCTTCCCAATCTTCTTGGCTCCTTCCCGCACCAGATTCGAGCCAGCAATCCATCCCGCAGCAAGGAGGGGGTTGGAAGCGAGAAGAAACTTACTGCCCTGCCAGAGGTAGCGCACCGGGTTGAGGATGGGCTGAAGGTCCTCGTATTTCCTGACTACCTTGCTGGCTGTCCGGACCTTATCTGCGACCTGCCGCAGGTTCCAATCCTTTACTTCCAGCAGCGGGACCTCTTCAAGCAGAAGAATTACCTGAAGCGAAACCCGGTTCACCGCCTTGAGCAGCTCTTCCATATTGGTTTCCAGCAGGGGTTGCTCAGACTGCGGGTTGTAGATCCGCGCAATGCCTTCCACGAAATCTCCGAGGTCATTCAGCAGCACCCGGGCCTGTAACTGCCCCTGTTCCCAATACTTGCCCTCTGAAATTCTCCGAAGAACATGATCCGCCTCTCCTTCCAACAGGGAAACAACTTCCGCATCCTGAGCCGATCGCTCGGGTGTCGCCCACTCCACCTTATGAAGTTCCTCAAAGTCGGGAAACTCCATCCACTCCCCGTAGGCCATAAGCACCTTGCCGATCTCAGCTCTCCGGGAATCAAGTCGCTTCGCTTCCATCCGGATTGCTTCTTCGGTCAAGAGAAGAGCTTCGCCTGCCTCCTCCTCCGCTCCCCGACGCGCGGTCCAGAAAAGAGAGGCGAGAATTCCCGCCAGAGAGGCGAGGGCAATCACCCACGCGGCACCACCCAGTGGAGCACGCATTACGTAGGCAACAACGCCCACTACCAATAGGGAACCCTGCGAAACCAGTAGCGCACCTCGCGTCACCCGTGACCGATGTCTCCAAGACATACGGTCACTATACTCAACGCGCGCTGCCCACCGCAATCTGAGATTCCGGCTTGGAACGAAGCCTGCGCTCACTCACGATATACCCCCAGTGATCCAACTCTTTGAAGGAAGAACCTACATCGTCTGAAACATCTATCAAAGGTGCTGGGCAGCGTATCGTCCGCAATCTACTCTCCCTCCTTCGCGCACTCTTGTACCCTGTCTCTTATACACATCTCCGAGCCCACGAGACAGGCAGAAATGGCGTATGCCGACGTGAGGGATAA
>CAXEFH010000131.1:0-9131 GCA_963989605.1 uncultured Roseibacillus sp.
GACGGCATACGACCTTTCTGCCTGTCTCGTGGGCTCGGAGATGTGTATAAGAGACAGCCCTCTACGCTTACAGGGTTGGCAGCGGCGACCGGTGGAGCGAGTGGATTCAGTTTCGCACCGCCAAGGCTCAGGCGGCACCCTTCTCCTTTCTCTACTTTGGGGATGCCCAGAACTCGATTTTGTCCTTCTGGTCACGAATCATCAGGGCCGCCTACAAGAAGGCCCCCCATGCCGCTTTCTCGATCCATGCGGGAGATCTTGTCAATACCGCTCACAAGGATCGGGAATGGGCTGAATGGTTCAAGGCGGGAGGATGGATTCACTCGTCGGTGCCCTCGATCCCCGTTTCGGGAAATCATGAGTACACCAATCTCAAGATCGACGGGGTAGACAAGGGAAAGCAACTCGCCATCCAGTGGCGGTCGCAATTCTCTCTTCCACCCGCAGGTGATCTGCCCGATTCTCTGGCAGAGACCGTATATACCCTCACTTACCAGGGAGCGCGAATCATTGCGCTGAACTCCAACCGGGACATTGAAACTCAAGCCAAGTGGCTTGAAAAGGTTCTCTCCAAAAACACCAGCAAGTGGACCATCGTGACGATGCACCATCCGATGTTCTCGTCAGGGGCCGGGAGAGACAATGCCAACAACCGGAAGGTGCTCAAGCCTGTCATCGACAAATACAAGGTAGACCTTCTCCTCCAAGGCCACGATCACACCTATGCCCGCGGGCATACCCCGGTGCGCATGAGCGATACCAAAAGCAGCAAGATCAAGTCACTTTATGTGAACTCGGTCAGCGGACCGAAGATGTATGACTTTCGAAAGGACGGGTGGAACACTTACAAGCCTGAAGGAGTCCTCCTCGCCCGGAAGGCAGTCAAGACCCCGTTCTTTCAGGTTATTGATGTTGAGGATGACTGGCTGACCTACCGAGCCTTCATGGCCAATGGAGAACTCTATGATGCTGTTCGCCTGCATAAGCTTGCCGATGGGAGCAAGGAGATGCATCCGTGGAAAGACGATCTCGGAAAGGAGCGATAATTGTCGCCTCAGGTAGGGTGAGAAGTAACCCGGGGAAGTCTTGAAATGATCGGGCAGCCGCTCCCCTGTGACCAGCTAAGGCCTCTTCTGATGCTCTGTAGTTGACGCAGGGTTCTATTTTCATCTTCCACCCAGATCACATGGCGTTTCCTCCACCCAAAACAATGCAGCTACAGCGTAATCTCATCGTCCCTGTGCTACCGGTTTCCCAGGTAGGACTGAGCCAGAAATTCCCCCAGCTGAACGATGCCGTCCGTGGTAATTACGAGCATCTTTTCCTGAGGTGGCAGGTTGAAGGCCTTCAGGTGGACGAGCTTGGGATCTAAAGCCGCGACTGCAGCCACGTCACCTACCACATCAAGCTTGTTGAGGTTCTCAACATCAGTCGGTAGCTGCTGGCTTACAAACCACCTCAGTCCAGGCTCCTTCAGATCCCTGCGGCTTTGGGTGACGATGGCCTGAACCCGGTCTGCCGCCTCCTTCCGGTAGGGGTGGAAGGACATGTCGTTTTCACCCATATGGTAAAAGATCCCTGCAACTTTGACCTTGTGCCCCTTTGCTGAAAGCTCACTGACTGACTCTTCCACAAATTGGATGAACTTCGGATAAAGGTGCCGGCTCTTTGCCATGCTGCCCTCCGGGGTCCAGTCGATGATCTGTGAACCGCTGTGGGTGAACTTGGCGATGGCAATGTTCTCTCTGATGGTTCCCGCAAGCCTCCGGGCAAAACTCAGCTCGGGACCGAAGGTATCATAATAGCCGGTGAGCCCGAGCGGCTCCCACCCCCGTGACCGGTGGTATCCTCCACCGAGATCGTATTTGTAAGCGATCCTCGGATTGTCTTTGAGCAGGACTGCGCCTCCCTTGAGCGCCTTCAGTTCCTGCACGAAGGCACGCTCCCCTTCCATATTGCGGTGACCGGCAAGAACAAAGAGTTTGACCTCACTTCCCTTTGCATAAGGCCATTCCGTCATGGGTCGCGACTCCCTGAGCTTCAATCCAACAGTCCGCAGGTAGGCATTGGCATAGTTCTCTCCATGTTGCAGCTGACCAAGGGTGCCATAGTGGTAGTGCAGGCCGACTGGCCGACCGATCTCTGCTCCCACATGGGAAGTAGCTACATACTCTGCGCGTTGATCGGTCGAGGTAACCTCCCGCTGGCCACGGCTGATCGCATACATACGGGGACGAAGATCCATTCCCCAGATCGTCTTTGTGCAAAGCTCCCCGATGTAAAACTTGAGATCAGGGGCCTCAAGGTCCCTCCTCCAGCTCCCCAGAAAGTTCTTCAGATTCCGGCCGTAGGAATCCATGTAATCCCCGTTGAACATATCGTTCTCTCCCTGGTGCCACATGAATCCTTCAAGGCGGTATTTAATGCCCCGCTGCTGCAGCCCGGCCAGAGCGTTTCGGATCGTCTCCAGAGCGAGAGGGTACATCTTGAAGCCAATGGGGTTATCCGGGTTCCAGTCTCCTCCAAGGTGAGTACCCCCGGCGGCAACCTTGATAATACCGATCGGAGCCTTCACGTGCCTTGTTACTTTCCGCGCAAAACTCAATTCCGGACCCACCACCTCGTCGACATGCTGCAGTGCAACCCATCCGTCTGAGCGCTTTTTGCTCTCCCGGCCGATACAATAGGTAAAAAGCACCTTCTCCTGTGGTCTCTCCAGGCCCGAATACGGAGGAAAACGCTTGATGTCTCTCACATTGGAATCAGACCCCACCATGTTTGACTGCCCCGCGAAGACGAAAACCCGCATTGTCGTTTCATCATCATTTTCCTGAGCCGTCAGCGACATCGCTGGAAACCAACAAAAGAGACCGGAGAAAACAAAAGACAGGAAGCAAGATCTCATGATTTCCCTCAAGATCCACAGGAGAGGCCGGTAGCCAAGGTCTTTACAGGAAAAAGTAGCCCGGCCCTGACTCCCCTCATCACCATTTGCAGAGCGGGTTCCTTCTTCGCGCCAAAAAAGTCCTCCCGCGATCGCAAAAGAAATGGAGAGCAGGATCAGCAGAAAAAAGCGAGGTCGGGAAATCCTACCGAGTCGAGCTCTCCACCAACCTGCTGAGCTGGCAAACCTTGGAGTCCGGAATCATCGGAACCGGAGCGTTGGAATCGCGGAGGGTTCCCAATCTTGGCAACAAGGTCTTTGTCCGGGTGCGCGAGGAGTAGCCTCACCTGCCGTCGAAAAGCAGAGGTCAATTCGACCCTTGGGGGCCATTTTTATAGTGGGGTCAAGTAGCTGCCAAGAAGTGGGCTTCGCTTTTCACCCTGAAAAAAGTCAGCGTTTTTAGGGCAGAGTTAGGGCAGTGCCCCTTTTTTGCTTTCCTACCTCTCAAAGCCCTCGAGGTCCGCTTAACACTATAAAACAGTGGTGCGCACGAGAGGACTCGAACCTCCACGAGTTATTCACTCACTAGAACCTGAATCTAGCGCGTCTACCAATTCCGCCACGTGCGCCCGGAAAACGGGCCGGAAGAGAAGCACCCGTAAGTGAGGAATGCAATGCCTTTTGCACAATCCTCACGCTCGGTGCCGTTTCATCATTGCAAACTTCTCTGAAGAACCAACCATCCCACGCCATGACAAAGCACCTCCCCTTTCTTTCTCTCCTCCTGATTCTGGGAGGAAGCGCCCTTCTCCACGCAGAAAAGACTAAGCCGGCTCAATGGCCCCACGAGGACAGCGATATCGCGGTTGATCCCGAGGTAGAATTTGGAACCCTCAAAAACGGGATGCGTTTTGCAATCCGGAGGAATGCCGAACCTCCGGGCCGAGTCTCTCTGCGACTCCACGTCGGCGCAGGCTCTCTTCACGAAGCGGATAATCAACGCGGACTGGCTCACTTCCTCGAGCATATGCTCTTCAATGGCAGCAAAAATTTTCCGGACGTAGAAAACCTTCTTGGCCAGATGCAGCGCCTCGGGATCGCCTTTGGATCTCACGCGAACGCCTACACCTCCTTCGATGAGACCGTCTACATGCTCGATCTTCCGAACATTGAGGAACAAACCCTGAAGCTCGGTTTCGATGTCATGAGAGACTTCGGTGATGGAGCTCTGCTCGAATCCGAGGAAATTGACAAGGAGCGTGGAGTCATTCTCTCCGAGAAGAGATCCAGAGATTCCGTTGAAATGCGCCTCATGGAGCAGCAATTCAGCTTCCTGCTTCCTGATTCTTTGATTACCCATCGCTTTCCTATCGGCACCGAAAAAGTCATCAAGGAAGCTCAGCGCGATCGCTTCACCTCATTCTACGAGGACTACTACACTCCTGCCAATATGACTTTCATTGTGGTCGGGGACATTGATCCGCTTGTATACAAAAAACGGATCATTGGAACATTTTCGTCCATGACGAATCCGGAGAAACCGGGAGATGCACCTAAATTGGGTACCATCCCCGAGGGGTTCAAATTTCAAGCGGCGGTTTTTTCGGACAAGGAAGTTAAGAGTGACGACCTTGCACTGGGATTCGTGCAAGACCTTGAGACCGCGTCCGACAGTGTCTCAAACAGGGTAAAGCGCTACCCTCTCAGCGTTGCGAACTCAATCATCGGTCGCCGGTTTGAAATCCTTGCCAAAAAGGAGGGATCGCCGATCTCCTCAGGTAGCGCGGGACGCTTCGAGTGGTTTAAAGCAATCGAATTTGGCTCGATTGATGTCACCGCCGTAGAGGGAAAGTGGAAGGAGGCGGTTCCCGTCATGGAGCAGGAACTCCGGCGAGCCCTGCAACATGGCTTCACAACGGCAGAATTAGACGAGACGAAGGCGGCCATCACCAATCAGGCCGAACAGGCCGTGAAGAGAGCGGACACACGTCAGTCCGCTTCGTTGGCGATGGGCCTCGTCAACAGCATCAACGCAAATCGTGTCTTCAATGGTCCAAAAGAGTCCTTACGCATAACGCAAATTGCGATGGAGTCACTCACTCCAGAAAAGTGTCACGAAGCTCTTCGTGATTTCTGGAAAAACCGGGACTTGACCATCACTCTGACCTCAAAGAGTGCACCGGACGATGGGGCGAGTATTCTGACCGCTCTTTACGAGAAAAGTCGGTCCGTTAAAGTAGATCCTCCGGAGAAGAAGGCCGAGGTATCCTTCGCCTACACCGACTTTGGTGAAGCGGGAACAGTGACCTCCCAGAGGGAGATCAAGGATCTCGGAATCACCCAGTTGATTCTCTCCAACAACACGAGAATCAATCTCAAGACCACCGACTTCCAGAAGAATTCAATCAGCCTACATGGCCGCCTCGGAAATGGCAAGCTGACCCAGCCTGTAGATAAGCCAAGTCTGGATATGTTTTCCACCGTTCTTCTGAATGCTGGCGGGCTTGGAAAACATAGCGCCGACGATCTCAAAAGAATCACCGCTGGACGGAACGTTGCCGCGAGTCTTGGGGTCGATGAGGATGCTTTCACTATTGATGGTCGCACAACACAGGAAGATCTCGAGATGCAGTTACAGCTTCTGTGTGCAAGGATCACCGATCCTGGATACCGCGACGAAGCCGTCCGGCAATTCCGCAAGATGCTACCTATGATGAGTTCTCAGCTAAAATACACTTTGAGCGGCGCGATGGCCGAGATGCAGGAATGGTCCCGTGGTGGTGACGGCCGCTTCGCCAAACCCGACGCCGGGGTGCTCGCAAAATATACTAGTGCCGACGTTAAAGAATGGGTAGGTGCAGAGTTCGACCGAGCTTACCTCGAAATCAGCCTTGTCGGCGACTTCGATATCAAGAAAACCATCCCCCTCCTCCTCAAGACGGTCGGCGCTCTCCCCGATCGATCCAGCACCAAGCCTGCCCTGAGCAAGGAGAGGGAGATTCAGGCCCCAGCGCTCCCCGTCAGCAAGAAATTCACCTATACTTCCAAAATTCCTCAAGCGGCCTCCATGGTAGGGTGGAAAATTCCACCGGTCCGGGAGGACATCGGCGAACTTCGTCGCCTGAACGTGTTGGCTACCATACTCGACGACCGGCTCCGAACCAAGCTGCGGGAGGAACTCGGAGCAACCTACAGCCCTCAGGCTCATGCCAGCTCGAGCATGGTCTTTGATTATGGAAATCTAATGGCAATGTCGATTGGATCCCCTGAGGATGTGGACAAAGTCACTGGTTTGATCCACGAAATGGGCCTCGCACTTGCTTCCAAGGGCGTGACCCAGGATGAACTGGACAGGGCGCTCACGCCAATCCTTTCCAATCTGGAGAAAACACTCCGTGATAACGGTTACTGGCTGAACACGGTCATGGCTCAATCCCAAGCCGAGCCTTACAGGCTCGACTGGGCACGCGAACGCGATGCGGATTATGAATCTATCAAGCTCGCGGAAATCAACGCACTGGCCAAAAAATACCTCGGGAAGGAGAATGCAGCCCAGCTAGTAATTGTTCCGGAAGGCGAGCTCAAAGAATGAGCCCGGCTCTCCGAAGGTATCCTACAAACCTTTGTCTGTCACCGCACCCTCACTGGCTGAGGTGACGGCCGCAGCATATTTCGCCAGCACACCCCGTCGATAGTGCGGTTCCGGGCGGACCCAATCTGCCCGGCGTTTTTCCATTTCTTCATCATCGATGGCCACTGTGATCTTGTTGGCAACCGCATCGATCGTAATCTGGTCTCCCTCTGCGAGGAGTCCTATCGGCCCACCTTCGTAGGCCTCCGGGGTGATATGCCCGACAACAAACCCGTGGCTCCCTCCGGAAAAGCGTCCATCCGTAATCAGGGCGACGCTGTCGCCAAGCCCCCTCCCCATGACTGCTGCGGTTGGACCGAGCATCTCACGCATCCCCGGTCCTCCCTTTGGGCCCTCACGACGAATAACGATCACATCTCCAGCAACAATCTCTCCGTCAAGAATCGCCTTCATCGCACCTTCCTCGGACTCAAAGACCCGGGCACGCCCGGTGAAGGCCTGTCCTTCCTTCCCGGAAATCTTTGCCACCGAGCCCCCGGGAGCAAGATTGCCGTAGAGAATACGCAGGTGACTGTCGGCCTTAATGGGATTGTCAAGGGGCCTGATAATCACCTGATCATCGGGATACTCGATATCCGAATTAGCGAGGTTCTCGGCCATCGTCCGGCCAGTGACGGTCAGGCAGTCACCGTGCAGCAAGCCTCCCTTGAGGAGCATCTTCATAAGGGGCACTGTGCCCCCTATCTCCACCAGAGGAGCCATTTCAAACTTTCCGCTCGGCTTGAGATCGGCCAGCACTGGCACTCTTTTCCCGATCTCGGTAAAATCATCAATACTCAACGGCACCTCGGCCGCATGCGCCATGGCCAGAAGGTGCAGAACTGCATTCGTCGATCCCCCCAGAGCAATCACCAGCGTAATCGCATTCTCGAAGGACTTTCTGGTCATGATATCCCGGGGAGTGATCCCCTTCTCCAGCATTGCTAGTACAGCCGCACCCGCATCGAAGCAATCCCTCATCTTGTCCTCTCCTACCGCAGCCTGCGCCGAACTATTGGGGAGGCTCATGCCGAGAGCCTCAATCGCACTCGCCATGGTATTTGCCGTATACATTCCTCCGCATGAGCCCTCTCCTGGGATAGCGCTCTCCTCCACGGCTTGAAGATCCTCATCCGAATACTCGCCACTGGCATGTTTTCCGACCGCCTCAAACACTGAAACGATATCGAGCGATTTTTTTTCGCCTTGGACAACAGAACATCCCGGAAGGATTGTTCCCCCATAGACAAAAATCGAGGGGCGATTCAATCGTGCCATCCCGATGACACAGCCAGGCATGTTCTTGTCACATCCCCCAATGGTGATCACCCCATCCATTCCCTCACAACCAACCACGGTTTCAATCGAGTCTGCGATAACCTCCCTGCTTACGAGAGAATACTTCATTCCCTCAGTTCCCATGGAGATTCCATCGGAGATCGTGATAGTGTTGAAAATCACCGCTTTCCCGCCGGCGGCATCCACGCCCTTGGCCGATTCACGAGCCAGTCGGTCAATATGCATGTTGCAGGGTGTCACCTGGCTCCACGTAGAGGCCACTCCGACGAGGGGCTTGTTAAAGTCTTCTCTCTTGAAACCCACCGGATATAGCATCGCACGACTGGGTGCTCTGTCCGGGCCGTCCAATACTTTCGAGGAGAACTTTCTTCTCTGGTCGTCGCTCACAGGCGGGACTCTTCCAGACCTTCGACCGGCGTCAAGCGAGGAGGTGCCCGACCCGGAAAAACTCAGCTCGCCTTGTTCGGAACCTCGGAGACAGGGCCCCGACTCTCAAGAACCCCTGAATCAGTCATCCAGGGCCGTTGGAACCACAAAAATGGCCTGCAGCCGTTCCCGAATGCGGAAGAGCAGTCCTGTTCTTGCCTTTCTTTCTCGTCTGGCATAAGTCCACGCCAATCAAATGTCCAGTCACCGTGTCCTCGTCGCGGACCCCATCAGTGAGCATGGGGTCACCCTCTTGAACGACCATCCCGACATTACTGCTGACTTTATCCCAGACCTCGGCTCCCAGCCCGATAAGCTGATGGAGATCATTGGGGATTATGACGCGCTCATTGTTCGTTCCCAGACCAAGCCCAACGCCGAGGTCATCGCTCGCGGATCCCGACTTCGCGCGATCGGGCGAGCCGGAGTCGGAGTCGATAACATAGACCGGGAAGCAGCAAGCGCCCACGGGGTGATCGTCATGAACACGCCTACCGGCAACACCGTATCCACGGCCGAGCATGCCTTTGCGCTCATGCTCGCCACCGCTCGCAATATCGCGCCAGCACACGCGGGGGTTCTCGCCGGTGACTTCAAGAGCTCGAGGAAAGCATTCTCCGGCATCGAAATGAATGGAAAGCGCCTCGCCGTCATCGGTATGGGCCGAATCGGAAGTGAGTTTGTGAAGCGTGCGCAGGGATTCAACATGAAGGTTATCGCTTTTGATCCCTTTCTCACTCAGGCGAGAGCCGACGAATTGAAGATCGAGCTTGCGGACTCTCCCGATACGGCACTCGCTGGCGCTGATGTTGTCACCCTGCATGTCCCCCTCACTGATGATACCCTGTCTCTTATACACATCTCCGAGCCCACGAGACAGGCAGAAATCTC